>JAWBZL010000004.1:0-69334 GCA_038866255.1 Archaeoglobaceae archaeon | reverse complement strand
AGAGATTCATTGAGCAGGAAGAGAGAATGCTCAAGGAAATGGTAGACAAAATCGCTGCTGCGGGAGCGAACGTTGTTTTCTGCCAGAAAGGCATTGATGATCTTGCGCAGTATTACTTGGCAAAAGCGGGAATTCTTGCGGTTAGGAGAGTAAAGAAGAGCGACATAGAAAAGATTGCAAAGGCAACTGGAGCAAGGATTCTAACAGATCTAAGAGAAATCAGCCCA
Source organism: Archaeoglobaceae archaeon (assembly GCA_038866255.1). Classification (GTDB taxonomy): domain Archaea; phylum Halobacteriota; class Archaeoglobi; order Archaeoglobales; family Archaeoglobaceae; genus WYZ-LMO2. The sequence continues at coordinate 69,107 of JAWBZL010000004.1, read as the reverse complement.
AGCGATCTTGGAGAGGCAGAGCTTGTGGAGGAGAGAAAGGTTGGCGATGAAAAGATGGTATTCATCGAGGGATGCAAGAATCCAAAAGCTGTTACAATACTTGTTCGCGGAGGAACTGAGCACGTTGTTGATGAAATTGCAAGGGGAATCGAGGATGGGATAAGAGTAGTTGGCTGTGCAATTGAAGATGGAAAAGTAGTCGCTGGTGCAGGCGCGCCGGAGATGGAGTTGAGTTTAAGACTAAAGCAGTGGGCACCGAGTGTTGGAGGAAGGGAGCAGCTTGCAATCGAAGCCTTTGCGAGTGCGCTTGAAGTGATTCCAAGAACGCTTGCGGAAAATGCGGGAATTGACCCAATAGATGTCATCGTCAACTTAAAGTCTGCACACGAGAAAGGAGAGAAATACGCCGGAGTAGATGTAGAGACAGGAAAAGTAGTGGACATGAAAGAGCGCGGAGTTATTGAGCCACTGAGAGTTAAAACACAGGCAATTCAGTCTGCAACAGAAGTTGCGGTTATGATTCTTAGAGTTGACGATGTTATAGCAGCGAAAGGGCTTGAGAAGGAGAAGGAGAAAGGTAAGGGCACTGAGGAGATGCCTCCAGAATTCTAATTTTTATTTTAAACTTTCATTTTTTAAATCTCCATCATAATAATAATTAAGATTATAATAAAAATGATAAAATTTAAATACTGAAAACTCTTCTTATTTAATATGCCCTCGAGATCCGTGTTGGGGTTATTAATTCTGGCAATTATCTCGGTTGCGAGTGCAGCGAATACGTTTGAGCAATTTGGAGAAATTCACACGGTGAAGACTGCGGATGGAGTTTACATTAAGCTCTTGCATTACTGCTACAAAGGAAATTGCAACAATGGGGCCCAGCCAGTTGTGCTCTTTTCCGGATTGATGGCAAACATGAACGAGTATTTGGTGCACACACCAGAAGAGCTGAAAAACCGTTATTCTCCGTATTATTCACAGATGCCAATCGCTCCTTGGGCGCAGAATGATCCAAATGTCGCTTCAGATCCAATGCTCCAGCATAGTCTCGCGTATTATCTATGGAAAAAGGGCTACGATGTATGGCTCGTGAACTATCGTGGCACTGGTTACAGCACGATGAAAAGCCAAGTTGGTTCAGCTTTTGTCAGCCTTGACGTCTGGGCTCTATACGATACACCAGCAGCAATTCAGTATGTTTACTCTAAGACAGGTAAAAATCCGATAATTGGAGGACACAGCACAGGAGGGCTTGTTAGCTATGTCTACTTACAGGGAACAAAGTTTGTTCCAACGTTTGCTTGTTGGCAAGACAAGCCATGGTGCAAGAAAGTAGTCTCGGATGATAGCCTCGTAAATCAGAGAAATGGTCTTATCAAGAGTTCGCAAACCGTTCTTGGGGTAATAGCCTTGGATCCAGCAATGATTCCGCCACTGCCTAAAATTATTGATACAAAACTCGGCTGGGCTTTGCTTGATGTCCCTGTTTACATGGATCTCCGAAGTTTACTCGAAACAACGGCAAAGAATGAAAAATTGTGGAACACAACTCTTTTAACAATGAATTTCCTCTACACTGTGATAGAGGAAGCTTACTATGCCTACGGCGATCGATGTGAGCTGATAAGAGCTCTTGCAATGTACGCAACCGAAGATATGAACGAAGCTCTTGGCGATTTTGCAATGAGATATATAATGGACAGCATTTATACTCCAACGCTTGCACAGTATGGTGATTTTGGATTGAGATTAACAGCGCGAGAGTATTTTGAAAACGGGGGAAGATATTACCTGATCTCACCACCTCAGCCAAATCCGGGTAGAGATGGATATTACTACTACATTTACAATATGCAAAAGGTGAAGGTGCCATTTATAACAATTCTGTCAGATTTGCCGGGGCTTGTGGAGGCTGAACAAATAGAGAAAGATCTTATGCAGGCGAAAACTAAACACGAGCTTGACAGAACATTCAGAATAAACAACACCGGCCACTTGGAGTTACCATTTGGCTTGAAGGCTCCAGGCGAGATCTTTCCAAAGATTGGAGCATGGCTCGACGATATGAAAAATCTCCATGGATACCCAACAACTCCTCACTAATTTTTTAATTGACCTCACCCAAATACTGTAAATCAAGGACATAGCGATTCACGTATGGTGCGAAGTTTCCACATCTGCGCATGAAAACAACCTTCGCAGCGATTCCATTTTTAAGAAAGATTTCCTCAACTTTTTTTGGTAGCTCTTTTTCAAAATTTTCGCTTTCAAAGGTATAGTAGTGAACAAAGCCACCTTTTTTAACTTTTCCTTTTAAGAGGTAAACAAAGCTCTCTGCAGAATACGGGGCAGGCATTAAAACCCTATCAAATCTACCTTCAAGTTTTGGAACGATTTCAGCAACATCACCTTCGAGAACAATTATGTTCTCAACCTTATTGAGCCTCACATTCCTTCGGAAGTATTCAACTGCAAATTTGTTAAGCTCTACTCCGATGACCTCATTCGCCTTTGATAACTTTGCAATTAAAATCGCAAAAGGTCCAACACCAGCGAACATTACAAGAACTCTTTCACCATTTTTAACAAGCTTTGCGACCCTTTCTCGTTCAGTTGATAGCTTTGAGGAGTAGTAAACCTTTGTTGGATCCACAAGAAATCTGCATCCATATTCCTTCGCAATTGTCTCCGTTTCTTTGCCATAGATTACCTCGTAACCAGCAACTCTATAAACACCGTCTACTTGGCCTGATTTTCTTAGAACTGTTTTGATGTGCCTATGCTTGGATAGAATCGCTTCAACAATCAGATTCTTTTTACTTAAAAGTTCTTCGGGGATTTCAATGATTGCGATATCCCCGATTATTTCAAAACTCCTGCGTAAAATCCTGAGCTCCGGCTCGCTTAGCTTCTCTTTAAGTATGTCCTTCAGTGACACAAAGTGATTTATGCAGCTCGAATTAAATTTTTACGATGCTCCGAGGGGTTTACTTCATCACAGATTCAAAGTTTGGAAAACATGAAGAGCTTGCAGGCAAAGCCCTTGAATTGGGAGTGAGAATAATCCAGCTTAGAGAGAAAAAAGCCAAGAATGGGGAGCTATATGTATTGGCAAAAAAGCTGAGAGAGCTCACAGAAAGCTATGATGCATTGCTGATCATAAACGATCGCGTTGACATAGCAATTGCAAGCGATGCTGATGGTGTGCATATTGGCCAAGAAGACTTGCCCTTGGAGATTGTGAGAGAAATTTTTGATGGAATAATAGGAGTTACCGTGCACAGCGCTGAAGAGGCAAAGAAGGCTAAAAAAGCTGATTATCTCGGCGCTGCACCTATTTTCAGAACGAAAACGAAAGAGGATGCAAGAGATCCAATTGGAATTGAAGGGCTAAAAGAAATAGTCTCAATCGCAGAGCAGCCAGTTTTTGCCGTTGGAGGCATAGGAGCGGAGAACGTTAGAAACGTTCTCGAGTGTGGAGTTGCGGGGGTTGCAGTTGTTTCCGCAATTGCGGTGGGTGACGCAAAGAATTTTATTGAAATCGTAAACAGGTATTTAGGAATATGAAGCAGCTTTCCGATCTAAAGGGCTATTACGTATTCAACCATTCTGCCGTGAAAACTTGTCTATGGCTTAAAAAATCGCTAAAAGATGGGGGGGTTTGTTACAAGGAAAAGTTCTACCGAATTCATAGTCATCGCTGCTTGCAGATGACACCAGCTTTGCTTTGTAACCAGTTTTGCATACACTGCTGGAGACCTCTTGAGCTTCTAAGAGACTTCAAAGCCTGGGACAAACCTGAGGAAATTGTTGAAGAGAGCATAAAGGCACAGAAAAAACTTCTGAGTGGTTTCTATGGAACAGAAGGTGTTAACAAAAGGAAGCTCGAAGAAGCGCAAAATCCAAAGCACGTTGCAATAAGCCTAATCGGCGAGCCAACGCTTTATCCTTATTTACCCGAGCTTATCGATTGTTACAATGAGAGAGGTTTCACAACTTTTCTTGTAACAAATGGCACAAATCCGGAGATGGTGGAAAGAGTAAAACCTACTCAGCTTTACATAAGCCTTACGGCTTTTAACGAGGAGAGTCACGTAGCTTTAAATCGCCCCTTAAGGAACTATTGGCCTCAAATCCTCAAAAGCCTTGAGGCAATGAGGAGAAATGAGGCAAGGAAAGTTTTGAGGCTCACTTTGATAAAGGGGATAAACATGAATGAAAAAGCTATAGAAAGTTTTGATAAACTCATTCGCCTTGCAGAACCCGATTATGTGGAGGCAAAGGCTTACATGTTTCTTGGATACTCAAGACTGCGATTGAAATACGAAAACATGCCGAGTCACGAAGAAATCGTTGAATTCAGCAAAATTTTGAGCAGAAAGGGTTACGAAATTGTGAATGAATCTGAAAGCAGCAGGGTCTGTCTTTTAAGAGTATGAAAATCGAAGAATGCAGAAAAAGACTTGAAGAGCTTGAAGTCGCTCGTGAAGAGCTGATAAGAATTTCAAGAGAGATAAGAATCCTCTCTTCAAAGGCAATCGTTTCGATTCATTCAGGGAAAAATGTTGAGGCAAGGGAATTAATCTCAAGGGCAAAAAAGATTCTCGAGAAAGCAAAGGAATTCAAGAAATTTCCTGAAGTCTATTTCTCCATTATTCACGAGGCAATGCAAGAACTTGCGGAAGCAGAGTTCTTATTCAGAGCTACAAGTAACAGCTTTTCTTTCGCTCTTGATTTTGAAGTTGAGAGTGGAGCTTTTTTAACTGGCTTGGCAGATTCTATTGGCGAACTTCGAAGATTTGCCCTCTCAAAAATGATCTCTGGAGAGTTAAGTGAAGCTGAAAAAATACTGGAGCTGATGGAGAAAATATATATAGAGCTTGTAGCTTTTACATCCATTCCTGAGAGGCTTTTGCCGGGATTCAGACAGAAAGTAGATGTTGCAAGAGTTGCAATCGAAAGAACAAAGTCTGATCTGCTTACAGCGAGACTCTATGCGGCTCTGGATAGGAATCGATGACACAGACAGCAGAAAAGGGATGTGCACAACATACATAGCGCTGCTTTTAATGGAGGAATTAAAAAAAGTTGGAAAAGTATTCGGTTTTCCGAGACTTGTTAGGCTAAATCCAACAATTCCTTTTAAAACAAGAGGAAATGGGGCTGTTAGCTTCCTCGTAGATGTGGAGCTCGAAAATGCGATGGAGATTGCAAAAGAGATTGTCATGCAGTATGCGGAGCTTGAAGATGAGAACACGAATCCTGGAGTTGTTTTTGTAAGAGAAGAAAAAGCTTCAGAACTTGAAGAATTTGCAAGAAAGGCCATAACTGATGTTTTATCAATTGAAGAAGCCTTTGAAATCCTTGAAAGGCACAGAATTCCATATTTAAAGTTTAAAAATGGCCGTGGATTGATTGGCGCTCTCGCCTCGGTTGGAGCAAGGTTTGAGGATTTTGTTTATGAGTTAATAGCCTACAGATTTCCTGAGAGATTTGGAAAGCCAAGGATTTATGAGAAGGAAAGCTTTTATGAGGTAGATTTTCACTTCTATCCAGCTATATTCGACACCGTGGATTGGTGCAACGACGTTGTAATGGCAGTTCCCGGAACTCCTTGTCCGGTTCTTTTTGGATTGCGCGGAGAAAGTGTTAAAGCACTACTGAAGGCAACAGAAATCGTTAAAACTGAACCTTGGCAGAGATCAGCAATTTTTGTAACGAATCATGCGACAGACATGCACATAACTACGGGGGAAATAAGGAATTTCAGATCATACAAGATTCGAGGGGAAGTTACTAAAAAGCCTTATGAAATTGTTGGGGGGCATGTATTCGTGGAAATTAAAACAGATTCGGGCAACTTGAAATGCGCTGCTTTTGAGCCAACAAAGCAGTTCCGAAATGTTGTTCGCTCTCTTCTTCCTGGGGACATCGTTGAGGTTTATGGTTCGGTAAAGAAAGATACTTTAAACCTTGAAAAAATGAACATACTTAAAATAGAAGATCAAATCGTTGAATTCAACCCAATATGCCAAAAATGTGGAAAAAGAATGGAGTCTGCAGGGAAGCAACAAGGATTTCGATGTAGAAATTGCAAAACACTTGCATATGAAAAGATAAAAGTTAAAATGCCAAGAAAAATCGATACAGGATTTTACGAAGTTCCTCCTTGCGCAAGAAGACATTTAACTAAGCCTTTGATAAGAATGGATGTTCCCAAAAGGCATGTATTTCGATAAAGACTTTCGATAGCTTTTTTTACATAGAAGTGTTCAAAAATCCAATGGAAGAATTCGAGATCTGGGTTGAGAAGTATAGGCCAAGAACGCTTGACGAAGTTGTTGGGCAAGACGAGATTGTCAGAAGACTTAAAGGCTACGTTGAAAGAAAAAACATTCCACATATGCTCTTCTCCGGCCCACCCGGTACGGGGAAAACTGCGACAGCAATTGCTTTAACGAGAGATCTTTTTGGTGAGAACTGGAGAGATAACTTTATCGAAATGAATGCGAGCGATGAAAGGGGAATCGACGTTGTTAGGCACAAGATAAAAGAGTTCGCGAGAACGACACCGATTTCAGCTCCATTTAAGATAATCTTCCTCGATGAAGCAGATGCTCTTACAGCAGATGCGCAGGCTGCACTGAGAAGGACAATGGAGATGTTCTCAAAAAGCTGTAGATTCATTCTCAGCTGTAACTACGTCAGCAGAATTATAGAGCCAATTCAAAGCAGATGTGCAGTTTTTAGATTTAAGGCAATTCCAAAGGAAGCTATGAGGAAGAGATTGTTTGAGATCTGTGAGAAAGAGGGAGTAAAGATAACAGAAGATGGAATTGAGGCAATTCTTTATATTTCCGCGGGTGATTTTAGAAAGGCAATCAACGCTTTGCAAGGTGCTGCAGCAATTGGCGAAGTGATTGATGCGGAGAAAATCTTCCAAGTTACAGCAACAGCCCAGCCTAAGGAAATTGTAGAAATCCTTGAAACCGCGTTGAAGGGGAATTTTATTGAGGCAAGAGAGAAACTCGCAAAGCTTATGCTCGACTACGGAATGAGTGGTGAAGACGTTATCATGCAACTCTTCAGAGAAATATTGTCCTCAAACACGATAAACGAAAAAATGAAAGTCCTTTTGATTGATAGACTTGGAGAAATTGACTTCAGGCTTACAGAGGGAGCAAATGAGAGAATTCAGCTCGACGCCTTTCTTGCATACCTTTCAACAATTGGAAAGAAGTAAGTGGGGCGAATACAAAAGGCGAAGACTCGAGTTCTTCGAAAGGGAGAGAAGAGAAGGCAAAGTTGACGAAGATATATTGCCTTTGCTCGAACTTATAAATTCTTGCGACCCATATGTAACACTTTCAAGCTGTAGCGGTAGAATCGCAGTTCTTGATCTTGAGGAGTTTGGGAAAAAGCTAAACTCAAGATTCATGGGAAAGTGGCATAGAACTGTGGGCTTCGATGAAGTTCTTGAATCCGCAAAGAACTGCAAAAGACAGGGATGGCTTATTCAGTTTCCACCAATAGTCCACGTTGCGTGCAGAGATCTTTTTTCTGCTGAGAAATTGCTTAAAATCGCAAACTCTGCTGGTTTTAGGAGGAGTGGGTTGATATCTTTGCGAAATCTCGTTGTCGAGATCTCGTCGCTCGAGAGAGTTGAGATGCCAATTGCTATTGGTGGTAAATTGATAGTTGATGAGAACTATTTGCGCATCGCAGTTGAGATGGCAAATTTGAAGCTTACAAAAAGTAAGGAGAAGATAGAAAGGTTATCTATTATATTTGCAACAAAAAATAAAATATAAATTGGCAATCAAACGTTTTCGAGCAAAACTTCACTTCTTTCTTGTAAATAGCAAACCAATTGCAGAAATGAATAGGGCTGCAAAAACAACTGCTGCAAATCTGTAAACAGAATCTCTAACCTCCGGGTTTATCATGTAGCCCGATATGCCCCAGATTATTAGTCCAAACGAAATTGCAATAAATGCGGAAGTAAAATGCTTTCCAACTCTCTTACCCTCGCCAAATGCATCGACAGCTCTTGCAATAGCTATTGAAACCGCAGAAAGCGTTATCCACCCAATGCTGTAGAAAATAAACGTAACTATTGCCAAGTGGGGCAAGCTTTGTAAAATCGAAGCGTTGAAACCAGAGGAGATACCGATGAGCATGAGAATTCCGGCACCAAGGTAAAAGATGAAAGAAACTCTGCCCTCGCTGACACTTCTCCTTATCGCGTTCATGAACTCGGTTATCACTTTGTCAATACCATAGGCCTTTACAACAAAATATAGACCGAGGAAAAGTATTATCCCGCCTATTCCCCACTCAGGGTGTTGCAAAAGCAGAAAAATGGAGTAAACAAGAAAAATAATTCCTAATGGAGCCAAAGTTACTCTTGCAACCTTTGGCTCGTTGAACATCCGTTTTAAAATAAAATAAGTGCTCTCGAGTGTTTTACTCTGTTTTATAACAACTCTGTGCAGCATCTCAACCTTAAAACGGGAATAAACGAGGGGCAAAACAAACTCGTCCTCCGAGCCATCTGTTACCACGATTACGCTTTCAGGATTTAGATTTATCTGGATTGTATCAAGCTGTCCGGCTATTTTGCTATCCGATATTTTTCCAACGTTTTTATCTCCGGCAATTACAACGATTTCACACTCCTCCCCTTTTTCAACAAGTTCATCGTAGATTTTAACTGCAGAAAACATCGCATTTGCATCTGAATCTTCAGGATCTGCAAGAATTAGACGAATTGCAGACTGGAGAACGTTCTCTCTGCCGATTATAGGAGAAGCTATTCCTGTTTTCTCGCCAAGATCGTTATCTCTGTCGATCGCTATTACAACTTTTTTCACCACAGAGTAATTCTGAAAAAAAATATATAAGTTTATCTCATCTTCCCAAAAATCTCTCTCGCAATCGTGTTCAGCTGAACTTCTTTCGTTCCCTCGTAGATCTCTGTGATTTTTGCATCTCTCAGAAATCTTTCAACTTCGTATTCTGCAATGTATCCATAGCCACCGTGCATTTGCACCGCTTCATCGCATACCTTTACTGCGAGCTTTCCGGCGAGATATTTTGCCATAGAAGTAATTCCGGGATCAACTTTTTTCGAATCCCAGTTCCAGGCGGCGCGGTAAACAAGCAATCGAACTGACTCGATTTGAGCCCTTAAATCGGCAATTCTGTGCTGCAGTGCTTGAAATGCCCCTATTGGCTGTCCAAACTGCTTTCTCTGCTTCATGTAGTTCACAGTCCGATCGTATGCTCCTTGAGCTATGCCAAGAGCTTGGGCGGCGATTTCAATTCTGCTCTCATTGAAGAACTCGAGAACTTGGTAGAAACCACGATTTAGCTGTCCAATTATCGCGGAATCGTCAACTCTGACATCTTTGAGTGCAACTTCCCCAGTTGGAGAGGCGCGGATTCCAAGCTTGCCCTTTATTGGTGTAATCTTTATTCCATCCATCTTTCTGTTTAGCAGAAAAGTTGTAAATCCACGGTATCTTGGTTGGGTCTCTTCAGTGACTGCAAGAACTACAAAGTAATCTGCAATTGGCGCATTCGTTATGAATGTCTTTGAACCACTTATAACCCATTCGTTGCCATCTTTTACAGCTTTCGTTCTTATCGCTGTGAGATCGCTACCAGCTTCAGGTTCTGTGTAGCATCCAGCTGTAATCGCTTCTCCCTTTGCAACTTTTGGCAAAACTTCATTTTTTTGATCCTCACTGCCAAAAAGCAGCAAAAGTTCAGAAGAGAAGTCTGAAAGAATTATTGCACTCCCGATTGTGCTGTCAGCTCTGCAGAATTCTTCAGCCACAATTGTGTTTTCCAAACAACCCATTCCAGCACCACCATATTCCTCGGGGAAATGGATCCCAATGAAACCAAGTTCGCATGCTTTTTTCCAGATTTCAAATGGAAATTCCTCCTTTTTATCGCATTCTTCAGCCTTTTCCTTCAAAAACTCTTTTGTTGCAAATTCTCTAACCGCTCTTCTAACATCCTCCTGCTCCTTCGTAAATTCAAAGTTCATGAAGAATTTTTGCTTTTGCATTTAACTATTTTTCCATTTTTTATTACCCCTTTACTTGGAGTAGCATACTTGGAATTTTTCTCGATAAAAGTTCCCGCAAAAGGCTGTAAAAGTTGGTTTAAAGTTAAAAAGTTGCTTTCCCAGCAAAATTTTTATAATCAAAAAGAGCAAGTAACAATAGCGGTCGTAGTCTAGTGGCAGGACACGGGCTTCCCGAGCCCGTTGCCCGGGTTCAAATCCCGGCGACCGCATTAGTCATTTTTGCTCTGGAAACCGAAATTCAAATCTATTAGACCGCCCCTACTTTTTGCATACTCGAGAAATCTTGTCAAAAAGAAGTTCTTTCCTTTCAAAGCATTCGCATTTCCAATGGCTATGAATTTTTCCTTTGCCCTTGTTAAGGCTACATTGAACAGTCTTTTTTCTGAAGCAAAAAATAAGTTCTTCGTTGCGGTAATGGAGTAGATTATAACCTCTTTCTCTCTCCCCTGATAGCTATGAACAGTGCTAACCTCGGGATTTATACCAAAATCAAGGATTTTCTCTTTTATAAGATCTTTTTGCTTTATGTAAGGTGTTATAATACCTATTTCCTCCTCCGGCAAGATCTCTGCCAGTTCATCACAGATCTCGCATGCAATCTCAGCCTCAAGCTCGTTCAACTTCGATCCACCAATCTTTTTCTCCTCGCCAGGGCAATTTATGAACAAAACAGGCTTCTCAGGATCACCAACTTCTGGAATTGTTGTTTTTATCTTCGGAATTTTGACATTGTAGCATTTCTCATCAACTTCAAGACCTCTGTAAATTTCTCTTGCTGAAAAAGCTATGATTTCGGCATTGCATCTATAATGCCTCCTTAACCAAAGGGCTTTTCCAAATCTTTCGTAAAGGAAGCTAAAGGCTGAAAATTTATGTGCATTTGGGACATTTATTTCGTAAACAGGAGGGAGCTGATAGGGGTCGCCAACGACAATCGCCTTCTTTGCTTTTTCAAGTGCTATCAGCGCGGTTGAGATACAGGTGTTGCTTGCCTCATCAATGAAAACTGTATCGAAGCTGAAGTTCTTAACAACGCTCATTGCACCTTTCAAAATCGTTGTTCCGACAGCTATTTTCCCTTTTTTAAGCAAATCCTCCTGAATTCTTGCTATTTCCCTGTAAGCTGCGGAAATTTTCCTTGCAAATTCCTCATAGTCTGTGAAGGTAATCTCAGAAAGAATTTTTGCCTCCAAGCTGTGCTTTTTTGCCCCACCAACGATTTTCGATGGATGTCCTATTCTCAAAGCTCTCTCAAGTTTTTCAAGCACGTTATCAACTGCAATGTTCGTGTTCGAGGTTACCCACACAGTTTCATTCTCACTTAGTTTTTTTGCGCTTTCTGCAATGAATGTCGTCTTTCCCGTGCCTGGTGGACCAATAATGAGCAAAATTTCACCTTCTTCGAGAGAGCAAGAGGCTGAAAAACATTCTTTCTGCCACTTATCAAGCCATTCTGGACTTCCAACTTTTTTAACTCCCTTCCAATATTCAAAATCAGTAATCTCATCAATTCTCTCAGCGGCCTCCTTCCTCAAAGCCAAGCTCAAAAGATTTTCCGCTTCTATTATTTTCTCACCTTCAAGTCTTTCAAATTCTTTTACTGCAAGAAGAAAACCATTTCGAATCTTTCTTGAATCAATAACCCATCCAAATGGCAAAATTTCATCGTTAACCCAAGCAACTGCACTGCCAGGGGGTATTGAACCTTGGGAGAATATTATCGCAATCTCCCCTTTTCTTGCAAGCACTTCAGCGTTAAAAACTTCCTTTTCTCGCACCTTTTTTTCCACACTCTTTTCTATTTTTTCAAGAAGCTCTATAAGATTCATACAAGATTTGAAAGCTTTTCTGAGGCTATTTTATATGCCCTTTTCATTTCTTCTCCAGTTAGCCTTCTCGAAATTTCTGGAAACTCGAATGCCTTGTATGTTGGGTAATACTGGAACATAAGGTTGAATCTAACTTCTCTACCAAGATTTTCTGCAACCCAGTCAACAACTTTCGCTGTGCAACACTCAATGTGATTTGGCATAACCAGATGACGAATTAGCAGTTCTCCGTTATCTTTTGCTCTTAGAAAGTTCCTTTGAACAACTTCAAGATATCTTGGAGCTTTTGAATAACGCAGGGCACATTTGTTGTCACCGTATTTGAAGTCTCCAAGCCAAACGTCAACGAAATCCTCTATGATTTCAGCAAGCTCAATGCTGTGGAACATGTTCGAATTCCAGACAACAGGGATATTGGAATCTACATGGAGGAGAATTTCTGCAATTGTGTGCGCGTGCTGATCTGGATTACCGCCAACGAAGTTTATATTTCTGCTTCCCTGTCTGTATCTGCGGTCTATAATTAGTGCAAGCTCTCTCGGCTCCGCAACCATGTCGTCGCTGTAAACTATGTCGTAGTTCTGGCAGAAAACACATGCAAAAGTGCATCGATTAAAGAAAATTGTGTGCGAGGGCACAAGCTCTGGTTCTTCACCCAAATGGAGAAATTCACTGCTGAAATAACTTGTTGCAGAGCATTTGCAGAAGCCCTTCTTTTCAAATCTGTTTATTCCGCATCTTCTTTCGCAGAAGTTGCAATCCTTTAACATCTCAAAAAGGATATCCCTCTTTAGGCTGAGAAAAGAATAGTTCGCAACATTTTCTTTGAGAATTCCCATGTCTGACTCCTCCAAAATTTTTCTAAACTCTTTTTTAACTCTTGAATGGATTTTTTGCTTCTCCTCAATTCCCTCCGCTTTCTCCGTTGCAATCCTTTTTGCAATTTGAAACTTTGCTGCAGCGAGTCCAGAATTTATTGCTGTATACCTTTCCAATCCCCTAACCACGTGAAAAGTTCCTGCAGAAAATAATAAATTTTGTCTTCAAACTTTACTTGTTCAGATCTTCATCGAGATCCTTTTCTCTGTAGAATTTTTTTAGTTCCTCTTTTATTTCCTCAATGCTCCTCCCTTCAAGCCCAAAATAGGATGCAAAGGCTTCAGTTGTAGTTAAAATCGTGGATTTTCCCTTTTTTTCCGCATTTATAAGCTTCATATTGCTAAGCTTCTTAACATGTTCGTAGCACTTGTTTCCCCTTATTTTTGCAAGCTTTGCGAGAGTTATTGGCTGTTTAAAGGCAATTACTGCAAGAGTTCTCAGCGCTCCCCTATCGAGTTCCCTTTCTGTGAATCTCTTGACAATATCTGCGAATTCCGGCTTTACCCGCATAAGATATCTGTCCTCTATACTTATTATCTCAATTGCAGAATCCAGCTCACTGTATTTCTTTGCAAGACACTCAATAGCTTTTACAATTACTTCTTCTTTCTCCTTCAAAATTTTGCATATCTCGGAAAGCTTTATTGGTTCAGGTGAGGAAAATAAAATGGCTTCAATTGCCTTTTCTATCATATCACGCTCCAAATTTTTTCACAATGTTAAGCAAATCAAGGGCTATGTTTAACAACTCCATGCCCCTTATTCTGCATAAGCCGCCTTTGTAGGCTTCAAACTCTGAAAATCTTTTCACTTCATCTCTCCTAACATCTTCGTGCAATATTGAAACCACAACCGGATCTGCCGTATGTTCACCGACCTTTACAGGTGTTGAGTGATCTGAGGTTGCTATAATACAATTGCTTGATCGATCGAGATCTAAAAGTGGTTTTAAGTATGGATCGAGTTTTTCTATAAATTCAACTTTCCCATTAAAATCTCTATCGTGTCCAAGCTCATCTGGAGCTTTTATGTGAACGAGAACAACATCACTTCTCCTTAGAGCCTCAATTCCTGCGGTTATTTTAGCTCTTAAATCTGTCTTCTTGTTGCCTGTGGCGCCTTCAGGAGTTAAAGTCTCACCACCAACCATTCTGCCAACCCCTTTTATAAGCGCGGTTGCAGAAACAATCGTTAACTTCGAATTATATTTCTCTTTAAAGCTTGGAACTTCTTTCATAACTCCTGCTCCACGCAAAAGTAAAGCATTCGCCTTTGGTAGCCCTTTTCTCTCTCTTTCAGAGTTTGCTGGATGTCTTTCAAGAATTTCATGGGCTTTCTGCATGAACTCGTTCACAATTTTAGCAAGCTCATTTGCAGAATTGTCAAGTGGTCTGCACTTCCTCACCTTTTCACCAATTTTTTTTGGATCCGTATCCGTTACATCGGCAGAAAATACACTTCTGAACACAACAACTGCCCTGTGTCCCGTGGCTTTTGCAACTCTAAAACTAACGGGGAGACTGATCTCGTTTAGCTCTTTTATAAGTTCTGATGTTTCTTCAATTCTTCCCGCTCTTCTATCAATAACCTCTTTTTCGAAAATCTCTCCACTTCCAGACACAGTTGCGAAGTTTGCTCTAAATGCAACGTCTCCCGGTTGCAAGTCGATTCCAACACCCATTGCCTCTATAGGACCTCGGCCGGTGTAGTAGCGATATGGATCATAACCAAGTAGAGCTAAGTGGCTCGTATCACTTCCCGGCCTTGTTCCAGGTGAAATTGTGTCCATAATCCCGTTTATCCCAAGTTCAGCAATTTTGTCAAGGTTCGGTTTTTTCGCCACACTGAGTGGGGTTCTACCATCCAATGGACGGTCAGGTAATCCATCAAGGATTAACATCAACACTGGCAACTAACCACCTCTGTGTTTTGTAGAAAAAAGAATTTATAAAATCATCGTCCACAAGTTTCGTGCTTTGTATAGTAGGTGGAGGACTTGCTGGACTTAGCTTGGGATACATGCTTCAAAGAAAGTGTGTTGTTTTCGAAGCAAAGAGACCCGGAGGATTGTTGAGAAGCGAGAGAATAAACGGTTTTACATTCGATACCGGCGGATCGCACATTCTTTTTTCAAAAGATGAAGCTACTCTTTCAGAAATGCTCCTTTTTCTCGGCGATTACGTTCAGCACAGGAGGAGAACATTTATCTTTTACAAGGGCAGATTTGTGAAGTATCCGTTTGAGAATGGTATCTTTTCACTCCCAGCATTTGAGAGATTTGAAATTCTCAGAGACTTTGTTGAAAATCTGTTGAAGAAAAAAGAGGAACCAAGAAATCTTCTTGAGTGGTTTCAATACGTGTTTGGCAATGCCATAACGGAGAAATATCTTCGCCCATACAACGAAAAGCTATGGGGAAGAGATTTAAGGGAGATATCCCTTGAATGGGTTGGTGGAAGAGTTCCGAATCCTCCAATTGAGGATATCCTTAAATCAGCAGTAGGAATTGAGACAGAAGGTTATACGCATCAGCTTCGCTTTTTTTACCCTCTGCATGGCGGAATAGAATCCCTTGCAAAGAATTTGGCTTCAAAAGTTAATTTGAGACTTGAAGAAGTTAAAAGAATCAGTATTGGGGACAAAATTTACGTAAATGGTAAACATGAGTTTGAGAAGATTATCTATACTGCCCCACTAAAAGAGCTTCCAAGGATTTTTCCGGAGGCAAGAGAAATAGAAGAGTACATAAAAAAACTTGATTTTAATTCCCTCACAGTTGTGGGAATAGGTGTTAAAGGTAAATTGCCAAATTTTCACTGGGTTTATGTTCCACAAAAAGAGATTCCATTTCATAGGGTGGCATTTTTAAGTAACTACAGCCCAAATATGGCACCTGATGGTTTCTCAACAATAATTGCAGAAATATCAAGTATGGAGAATTTTTGCGAAGAGGAGATAATTGATGGATTAAGAAAAATTGGCATCGAAAACAGTGTTGAGGTCTTCCAAACTTGGAAGTGGAAATACGCTTACATAATTTACAACCACTCTTACAGAGAAAGTGTGAAAGCGATAAGAAACTTTCTGACTGCACGCGGAATTATTCCCTTCGGTAGATTTGGGATGTGGGAGTATCTAAACATGGATGCAATCTGGGCAAAGGCAAAGGAGCTCGCAAAAACTCTATGAAGGCGCTTCTTGTAATTTTAAACAAAGATAATGCTAAAAAGCTCGAGGAATGTTTGAAATCAGTTATCTCACAGAGTGCGAAATTGTGCAGGGATTTTGATGTGCTAATCCTCGATGGTGCATCGAGGGATAACTCGAAAGAGGTTGCTGAGGAATTCTCGAGAAATTATCCATGCATAAAATTCAAGGTTCAGGAGAAACTCGGTGGTACAGGATTTGCAAGAAAGGAGGCCTGTGAATTTGCAGTTAAAAATGGGTACGATGTTATTATATGGGGTGATTCTGAGAACGTTTACAGCTTCGATTACATTGAGAAAATAATGCAAGAAATAAGGGGATTCGATGCAGTTGGAGGAGTTCCGATTGTTAAGGGGAATTTCTATTCCCATGCTTTTGCATGGTACCATGCGATCCACATTGTTTTTAATATTCAAAAAATTCACATTCCCGGAAACAACAGAGCTGATAAAACAGAAATTTATAGATTCCTTAGTTATCCCGAAAGTAAAAGGGCTGAAGATTATGGTTTCTCCTTGCTCTTATTGAAGAATGGTATAAGACTGAGGCAGAAAATAGTCGATGCAAGAGTTTTTGTCTCACTTCCCGAAAAATTAAAGGATATAGTTGCATGGCAAAGGGCAAGAGTTAAGGGCTGTGCAGAAGCTCTCAGGCTCGTGAATTTTGCTCCCTTCGACTTAATAGTTTGGAGTTCTTTGGTACTCCTCTTCTTCCTTTTTCTTGCACTCTGTCAAATAAACTTTCTTCCTTTTTTGGTTTACTCGATGCTAATTTTCTCCTTCTCTGTCTTTCTTTTTATTAGATCCTACAGATTTATAGAGAAACCCAGACCATGGCTTTTCTTTGCACCACTTTTTGGTGTTTTTGTGCATTCTGTATTTTCCCTTCTCGGTCTTTTTTATTACTTCAAGTTAGGAAAAAATCGAAAATAAAAAATAGGGGTTGTTAACAAAGTTACAATTATGAAAATTGGAGAGGTTATGACGAGAAATGTTGTTTCTGTAGACTACGGGACAAAAATCGCCGAGGTTTGCAAAATAATGGGGGAGAAAAGAATTGGTAGTGTTATAGTAACAAAACAGGGAAAACCTTTTGGCATTTTTACTGAAAGAGATTTGCTTTCGAAAGTTTTGCTTCACGGAAATCTTGAGGAAGAAGTGGGTAAATACGCTTCAGCACCTCTTATCGTTATCTCGCCTGAGTACGATGTCAGAGAAGCTGCAAGGATTATGGCTGATGTGAAGATAAGAAGACTGGTCGTGATGGAGAAGGGGGAAATAAAGGGCATCTTTACAGCAGCAGATCTTGCGAGAGTTCTTGCAGGGGTGAAGTAGATGGAAGTCACGTGTGTGAGCTGTGGTAAAGAAATGAAAGACAAAGACATAGGCAAAGAGTGGAGGGCATGTTATTTTTGCAAAAAACCTGTTTGTTTTGCCGATCTGCATTACATGGGCGTATGGAGAGAGGGACTTTACGATAGGTTCATTGAAGTCGTGCCTGTCTGCGAGAAGTGTAAGCCCAAGAAATTGAAGTAGCTGGGATCGGTTTGGGGAATTTTGAAACTATTTTATTTAAAGATAAGCTTGGGAGAGAGATATTGATAAGAGCCTACGAAGTTAGTGATCGGGAAAAGCTTTTGGAGATGTATTTGAATTACAACCCGCAAGACAGATCTCTTGGCTTGCCCCCTGTTGGAAGGGTTGCGATAGAGAAGTGGGTGAACTACATCGAGAAGAGGGGATTTTCAATAGTTGCAGAACACGAAGGAGCGATTGTTGGGCACCTTGCAATTGTAGAAGATGAATCAAATAAAGGTGTTGTTGATCTGGCGATTTACCTTGCGCGAAACTATCAGAATCAGGGGATTGGAACTGAGATGGTTAAAGCGATAATCGATTACTGCAAAAAGGTGTGTTACAAGAAAATAACGCTGGTTTGCGACAGGCTGAACTGGAGGGCAATAAGAGTGTATAAAAAATGCGGATTCCAGACCGTGCTTGCGAGCTATGAGTTATACATGGAATTACCACTTAAGACCGATGTTCGCGAATAGCTTATTTAAGTTTACGTTTTCTTCAACAAGTTCCCTCATCTTTTGAATTTTCTCTCCTCTGACTCTTATCCTACCAAACTTTTCTTGGATTTTCAACAACGTATTTGCGGTATCGGTCTTAGAGAGCAGTATGGGGACTTTGTTTCTCTCTGCAAAGCTAAGAACGAGCTTAGAAGGTTCCAGATTCCCTGTGGAGATTATGCATTTTGCCCCACTTTCGATTGCAAGTGTTATCAGATCGCTTCTGTCTCCGCCAACGATAAGTGCAAAGTTTTGTGCGTGTCTGAGATAAGAGGTTGCGCTCTCACCTCTCATTGCTCCAACAAGAACTTGCTCAATTTCAACTTCTTTCTCAGGCTTCACAAGGAATTCGCCATCAATAGCCTTAGCGATTTCTTCGATTTTAAGGCTCATTAGTGATGGATCCTTTGGGATTATCCCAAGAACTTCCAGATCAAACTTTCTGAACACGTTCTCGCTCAAACTCTTTATGTAAGACTTCTTGTATCCAACAACTTGGTTCAAAATTACGCTGTGCAGCTTCTCATCAAAAAACCGTTTTGCATTGATGATTTCATCGATCACGAAATCATCCGTGAACTTCGAAATTAGCAAAACCTGTGGGTCAAGTATCTTCGATATTTCAACATCACATATTTCAAGTGATGCTCCAGCAATGAAGTTTTGTCCACCTTCGATTACCACGACTTCTTTATTTTCTAATTCTGCGAAAGTGTCCATTATTTTCTTCTTAAGCCTGACTGGGTCTTCAGAGATTGCGAAATCTATGTAAGGGCGATCAAGAACGACTGCGCATAAGCTTTTTATCCCAAGATCCTTTTCAACGAAATAAGTATCTTCATCACAAATTTCATTTCCAAATCTTACAGCTTTCGCACCAAAGGCCTTGAAATATCCGACGTCGTAGCCTCTTTCTTTTAAAATCAGCAACAAAGAAAGCGCAATCGCACTCTTTCCCGAGTAGCTTTGCGTAGAAGAGATCAGCAATTTTTTCATTTTTTCACCTCCAGTAGCATTCTAAAATCGATTGCAACACATCCATTTTCAAAAACTTTAAGCGGGTTTATCTCCATCTCAAGAATCGGGTAATCCATGCTAAGTTGCGAGAAACGCAAAATTGTTTCAGCAATCGAATCTATGTCCACTCCTTTCTCACCCCTAACGCCACGTAGTAAGGAGTAAGATTTAACCTTTTTTATCATCTCATACGCGTCATCTCTGCTCAATGGGGCGATTTTGAAAGAAATATCTCTAAAAACTTCAACGTAAATTCCACCGAGCCCGAACATTATAACGTTTCCAAAATGAGGGTCTTTTTTCATTCCAATTATCACTTCTCTACCTCCGCTAATCATTTTCTGAATCATAACACCTTCAATTCTTGCATTTGGCACGAAGGTCTCTACTCTTGAAAGTATTTCGAAAAAGTCTTTTTCGAGGGTATCTCGTGTAACGTTTAGCTTCAAAGCTCCGATGTCACTCTTGTGAACAATGTCTGGGGAAATGACTTTCAAAACTACAGGATATCCCACTTCTTTTGCAATTTTTAGCGCTTCTTCGACATTTTGCGCAACACCAAACGGTGCAACTTTTATCCCATAGTATTCAAGCAATTTCATACCCTCTATGCCAACGAATTTTCCCCTGACATTTTCGAAGAATTTATTTGCCATAGCTTTATCCACTTCAAATCTCGGAATCTGCAAATCTCGGAATTCGAAGTTAGAATACTTTTCAACTGCAGAAATTGCTCTCACAGCCCTTGAAGGGTCAAAAAAGTTTGAAATTCTGTTCTCTATTAGTCTATCCTCATTAAACTCGTCTAATCCCATAAAACAGCAGAATACTGGCTTTTTACACTCTATTACACGATCTACCGCCTTATCATAGTTTATTTGTGCAGTTGGTGCTAAGATTGCGATTATGGAACCAACGTTCTCGTCTTTTTCAACTAAGTCTAATGTCTTAACAAATCTCTCCGTATCTGCATCACCGAGAATGTCGACAGGATTATAGAAGTTGGCAGAAGGCGGAAGAATTTCATGTAGTCTTTCTATAGTCTCCCTCTTGAAATTTGCAAGCTCCAAACCATTTATCTCAACCGCATCTGATGCCATAACCCCTGGGCCACCGGAATTCGTTACTATCGCAACTCTTCCGGATTTCCTGAATCTTGAGAGCGCAAATGAGAAATCGAAAAGCTCCTCAACCGTTTCTGCAACAATGATTCCGCACTGCTCAAACGCAGTTTTGTAAATCTCGTAGCTTCCTGCTAAGCTTCCAGTGTGACTTGAAGCAGCTTTTGCACCGCTTTCTGTTTTTCCAGCTTTCATAACTACGATTGGCTTATCCTTCGAGACTTTTCTTGCAATTTCCATGAACTCTCTTCCGTTTCTTATTCCTTCAACGTAAAGCATTACAACGTCTGTTTTTTCATCTTTAGCAAAAAATCTAAGCAATTCCGCTTCGCTGAGAACTGCTTTGTTTCCCATGCTCACAATTTTGCTGAATCCAAACTTCGCTTTCTTAGCCCATAGGACTACGGCAAGAATAAAGGCCCCTGACTGACTTAGAAATGCTATATTTCCTTTTTTTGGCATTATTTCACTGAAAGTTGCGTTTAGATTTATCTCGGGGTTCATTATACCAAGACAGTTGGGGCCAAGTAGATTTATTCCGTATTTTTTTGCGATTTCCGCAACTCTTTCTTCAAGAACAGCTCCTTCCGTTCCCACTTCTCTAAATCCTCCAGAGATTACAATAACGTTCTTAATTCCTTTTTTACCACACTCCTCAACGATGGGGGGCACAGTCTTCGCGGGGGTTGCTATGATTAAGAGATCGACAATTTCTGGAAGAGAAGCCACGGACTCGAAGCACTTTACTCCATCGACTTCCTCGTAATTTGGATTCACTGCATAAACTTTGCCCCTGAAGCTCTTTAGATTGTTAAGAATTACGTTTCCAATTGAACCTTTTTTCGCAGACGCTCCCACCAAAGCTACGTTCTCTGGGTAGAAAAATGATCTCATCACGTTTTGTCTTCGGTGAATTAAAAAATTTTTAGCAATGCTTGCGTGTACGAATTAAATTTCAATTTTACAAGAAAAAGGCGAGGAAGGGCAGAGTTAGGATAACAGAAGACCATAGGATTCCTAATCTCTGGCTCGATTTTCGTTTTCGCTTCATTTATCCTTTTTTCATTCGTGCCTAAAATCGATTCTTTTTTGTCTGCAGTTCTCTTCTTCATTCTACCAACAGTAATGTTGGCAATCTCAATCCTTTTAATCTACTGGTGGAAGCTCACAAAGTCCTTTCTCCTCTCACTCTTAATGGAGTTCGGAAAAGAAGTCGAGATTAGGAGTATGAACTTTGAAAATTTGCTCGAAATCGCAAATGCAATTGAACTTGTCAGAATTGGAGCTGTTAAAAGACTACAAAGAAAAAATGGGGAGACTAAAACCTTAAGTTATCTATAAATGCGAGTCTTTTCGGAATCGGTGGATGTGTGGACATAAACTCCTGTATAGGGGAAACCTTCTCTTTTTTCAGCCTTTCAATGTCCGCTCTCGTTACAAAAGGCCTTGCAGTTGTTTCAACAAATGCATAAATGAAGAGAGTTCTGAACTTACTGTTAACGATTTCTTCCCTCATAGATGGATAGCGGAAGTAGAAGTAATGAATTTTTGCAAGACTTCTCTGCATCGCATCCTTTCCCGCAGCAAAAACCCCTTCGGTGTCGGCAAAGTATTCTCGCAACCTGCTGAATGCAAGAACAAGCACCTGAACTATGAAAGAGATCACAACTGCAGCGATGCCAACAATTGCGAGCTGTGCACCTCTTCGTTCATTGCTTAGAGATGCATGAATAAGCATGTAGCCAAGATAGAATATTACCGAGGGGAGCAATCCAAGAAAGAGCATGAAAAGGTTGTCTCTATGTTTGTGATGCCCTATCTCATGTCCAACAACTGCGGAGAGTTCATCCTTTGTGAGCATATTCATCAAAGAATCCGAGACTGCAACAAATTTCCCCGAAATGAAATTACCATAAGCAAAAGCATTTGGTGGGCTGCGAACAATTACTGCCTTTGGAGCCTTTACTTTTAGCCTTGATGCAACCTCATCTACGACTCTCTGCAAATCCTCACTTCTTTTTGCCCCATAGGTAAGGTTAATCATGTATGGGGAAATGAGATACATCAAAATATTTATTGCAACGATGAAAACCAAGAGTGCGTAGAAATTAACTGTAATGCCTGCATAGGTGATGATTGCATAAATTACTGCTGCAGAAATTCCAATAATCAGCAAAAGCAGCAAAGCCATTGAAGTGTACAACGAGAACCTTCCTGCAACCTTACCCGCTACTTTTGGTGCAACAGTGCTTGCAAGCAGAAACATAACCAAATAGCCCGCTATTGCAAGTATCCAGTAAATCGGATCGAATATCAGGAACATAGTTTGCTTTAGTCCTTTCGATTAAAAAATTTTGCGTAAAGCCCCTCTAAATCTATAACTCCATTTCACAGCGAATATCAAAATTTTTAATCCCGGGAAAAAAGTAAAAAATATGTCTCTCGAACTCTTGAAAAAATATTTAGGGGATGAATCACTCATAAAGCATTGCATAGCTACTGCAGCTATAATGAGTGAAGTTGCAAGGGAGATTGGTGAAAAGGAAGAACTATGGTGGAAGATTGGGCTTTTGCATGATATAGATTATGAGCTCTGTGAAGGGGACATGAAAAAACACGGCATTATCGGGGCCGAAATCTTGGAAAAAGAAGGTTTGGGAGAGATAGCAGAAATCGTAAAAAGGCATAATCACATACTTTTCGGCAACTACACGGAGCCTGTAGAGATTGCTTTGCAAGCTTCCGATAGTATTTCCGGACTTATAATTGCCTGTGCTCTCGTTAAAGGTAGTAGAATTGATGAAGTAAGTGTCAAGAGTGTAAAAAAGAAGTTCAAAGAGAGAAGTTTTGCTGCTGGTTGTGATAGGGAAAGAATAAAGCTCATTGAAAAGATCATGCCTCTTGAGAAATTCTTTGAGCTCGCAATTCGTGGAATTGCAAAAAACAGGGGTGCACTGGGATTAGTTTGAATTTCAGTCTCTTGTAACAAGCACACACTCCGGCTTTCCTATGGGAACTGTATAGTTTGGTGGGAAGATGCCAATTTTTTCCGCTTCCTTTGCAAGCCAGTCTCTATGCTCGGGATGCGCAATCTTTATCAGTGCAATAGCTCTTTCTCTTACCGTCATTCCACGCAAATAAGCAACTCCCCATTCGGTTGCTACGAACTGTGTCATCGCTCTCGGGACTGTTACTGCTGAACCACTCGGAAGTGCGGGCAAGATCCTTGAGTTTCCGTTGTAAGTTGAGTAAAGAGCTAAAACGCTCTTTCCAAGTCGATCTCTACTGAACATGCAGCCCATAACGAAGTCAAGCTGTCCACCGGTTCCACTTACTTGGAAAAGCTTTCCTGTAGTGCTTATGAGTCCGATTTGCTCCGAGTTAACTTGTCCCATTAAATCGACTTGCATCGCCTGATTGAGAGAGAACATCTTTGGCTGCTGGGCTATTATGAATGGATCATTTGTGTAATCCACAGGATAGGTTGCAACCCCACAATTTCTGTCAAGATAGTCGTAGAGAGTTCGAGTTCCAACACAGAATGTGAAAACACCTTTGTTTTTATCAAGTTTTTTCTGCGAGTTCGTTATAATTCCCTCTTCAATGAGGGCCATTGTTCCGTCTCCTATCATTTCAGTGTGAAGTCCAAGATCTTTGAAATCACAACTTCTCAGAATTCTCATCACCGCATCAGGCAGTGGACCTATTCCAATTTGGAGCGTTGAACCATTTTGAATCAATCCAGCCTCAATTATGTTCTCAGCAATCATCTCATCCTCTTTTGTTGGCGGAGGAACAAAGGGGAGTGCAATGGTCGGAAATTCTGTGTCTTCAACAATGTAATCAATCTCTGATATGTGTATGCATTCATCATATCCACCATAGATCCATGGCATGTCCTCCTTTACAACCGCAACCACAATCTTCGCAGCTTCTGCAATTGCTTTAAGATGGGAACACGTGAGCCCAAAGTTGAAATAGCCGTGGCTATCCATTGAGGTTACGGGCAAGAAAGCTATGTCAATTCTATTTTTAAAAACTTCTCTTGCAATTTTTGGGGCATCATGATACAGATTTGGACGAAACATGCAAACTCCAAGCTCCTTACTGAAAGCTCTTACAGCATTGTGCAAAAACCCGCTGTTCCACTTGAAGACCTCTTGCATTGGATCGGATTTCAAAAACTCGTAGGGTAGCAGATCTATAAAAGTTCCAACATTCACATTTCTGAGCTCGTTTTTTCTTGCTGCTAAATACTTGTCTATCACACTTGCAAAGTTCACAGCTCCTCCAAGTTCGATATACATGTTATCTTTAACGAGCTTTGCAGCATTTTCAGCACTTATGAGCTTCTTTTCATATTCCTCCCTCATTTTCAAACACCGGTTGGAGATGTGTGTTCAAAATTTAAATTTTTCTGAGTTAGATATTGTCATCTTTTATTAGAAAAATATTCAATTTTAAAAATTTAAAGATTGTATTTGAGTTTCCACTTTTTCTCCCAGTATTCTTTCAGTTTTTCAATCACGGGCAATTTTTCACCACTCAGAAATCTTACACAAGCACCACCTGCAATGGAAACATGGCTTATTCTGTCTGAGAGCCCAAATAAGTTTACAGCAGATGCCGTATGCCCTCCGCCAACGATTGAATATGTTTTTGAGGCCGATTTCAGAATTTCATATGTGCCGAGAGAGAATTTGTTGTCCTCATAAACACCTGCAGTGCCGTTAATAACTACGGTTTCGAATTCAGGAATCTGTTTTGAGATTTCGTTGACAGTTGCAATTCCTATGTCCTTTATTTTTCCTTTACCATCGAATTCCTCCACCGGGATGTCAATCCTTAAATCTCCTCTCTCCACTCCGAAGTCTGTTGGTAGAACAATCATTTCGCGATATTTTTCGAGCAGAGCTTTTGCATCCTCATCTTTCACACCTTCCTTATTGTCTTCTACAATTTTTCTGTTCTCTTCCCCGATATCGTAACCGCTGAGCATCAAGAAGTAATTCGCCACGATTCCTGTGAGGAAGACTTTTTCTGCAATACGATTTGTTAAAACATTTTTCATGACCTTCATCGGATCCTTTATCTTTGCCCCTCCAAGAACGAATGCAATTCTTTCACCACTTTTCAAAGCTCTGCTTAAGGCTGTAATCTCCTTCTCTGCCAATCTGCCAATTACTGAGGGAAGGAGTGGGATGAATCCAATAAGTGATGCATGGCTGCGATGAAATGCTGAAAATGCATCGTTTACAAATATATCAAAGAGATTTGCGAGTCTCTTGACAAGAAGAGATTCTGCATGCTCCTCTGCACTTCTTTCGAGCTGCTCTTCAGCATAAAAGCGAACGTTCTCTAAAAGCAGAATTTCTCCTTTTCTCATCGCCTTTATTTTCTCCACAACTCTTTTGCTGAAGATCTCGTCAACGTATTCGACCTCTCTGCCAAGTATCTTTGAAAAAACTCTTCCATGCTCTTCAAGGGTTGTAAAATCCCTCCTTCCGGGTCTGCTTTGATGTGCAAGAATCACTACTTTCTTATCTTCAAGCTCTCGAAGCGTTGGTACGTGGCTTTTGAATCTCGAGGTATCAAGAATTGTTGAGTTTACGATTGGGGCGTTTATATCAACTCTCAAAAGCACTGAGTTGTAGTCACGAATATCATCGAGTGTTGGAAGGTCCATAAGCTGAGTTTGGTTGCGTTTAAAAGAGTTTTTTAATCCGGCCAAGAGTTGCGATATGGAGATAACTCAGCTTGGTGTTGCCTGTAATGGTCTAAAAGAGGGGAAATTGGGCTTAGGAATTGCAAGATTTAAAGGGACTATTGCCGGGGTTTTTACCAAAAACAAGATAAAAGCAGCACCAGTTGTGGTTTGCAGAGAAAACATAAGCTCAGGTTATGCAAAAGGGTTAATTGTAAATAGCGGCAATGCAAATGCTTACACAGGCGATAAAGGAATCGAAGATGCGAGGGAAATGTGTAAAATTGCGGGAAAACTGCTCGGATGTGATGCGAAGGAAGTTGCAATCGCCTCAACGGGTGTGATTGGGAGAAGACTTGATATGGATTGGATCAGAAAAAAAGCGCCCGAAGTTTATGCTGGCCTCGGTTTTGAGAAGGAGAATGTTGAGAAGTTCGCAACATCGATAAAAACCACGGATAGATTCATAAAAAAAGCATTTTCCGAGAAAGCAAGGATCTCTGCAATCGCTAAAGGGGCTGGAATGATTGCGCCGAACTTAGCAACTATGCTCTGTTTCATCTTTACTTCTGCAACCTTTGAGAGTGGAGAACTATATGAGATTCTGAAGAAAGCTGTAAAACCTTTAAACAGACTTACAGTCGATGGAGACACTTCAACGAACGATACCGTGCTCCTTATAGCTACAGGGAAAGAAAAAGTTGCAAGAGATACATTTGAGGAGGAACTTGAAAAAGTATGCTATAGTATTGCAAGACAGATTGCGAGCGATGGCGAGGGGGCGACAAGGGTTTTTGAAGTCATTGTGAAAGGAGCAAAAAGTGAAAAAGATGCAGAGATTGCAGCAAAATCGGTAGCAAATTCTTTACTTGTAAAAACCGCAATATTTGGCTGTGATCCAAACTGGGGAAGGATAATCTCGGCTCTTGGCTATAGTGGTGCTGAAATCGATGAATGCATAACAGTCGTTTTTGAAAACAACGAAAAAAGTGTAGTTCTTGTGCAAAAAGGGAAACTAACTGGGAGAGAGAGCGAAGCAAAAGAGGTTATGAAGAAAGATTTCAGAATTGTAATAGATCTTCACAAAGGTGAGTACGAAGATTTTGCAATTGGCTGCGATCTTGGCTATGAATATGTGAGAATTAATTCTGAATACACAACTTAAAGTTCGATTAGATGCGATTCCTTAACAACATTGAGCACGAGCATTGTATATGTTTTTTTCACACTTTTCATTCCAAGAAGTTTTTTCACGAATTCGTTCAGTTTTTCCCTGTTTTCGAACTTTGCAACTACAAGGATGTCGTAGTCCCCAGTTACATCGTAAACTGCTGTGACATTTTTTTCCTTTGCAATTTCTTTCTCAATCTCAACGATCTGACCACCTTCAGCTGTGATTCCAATGATTGCTGTTATATCATAGCCCAGAGTGGAGTAGTCAACGACGGGTATGAATTTCTTTATAATCCCAGCACTCTTCATCTTGTTTATTCTGTTATAAACCGTCCCCTCTGCAACGCCAACTTTTTCTGCAATCTCTTTTAGACTTTTCCTTGCATCATTCTGGAGCTCCCTTAATATTTCAATGTCGATGTCATCTATTTTTGTCATCGCTCATCTTTTGCAATAGAATTTTAAAACTTTTGCAGAAAGTGGTTAAAAAATCATCGATGTCTTCTTCCCAAAAGCAGTAGCATGGCGATTCCGAGAATTGCAGAAATAACTTCAAATCCCGGAGTTGACTTGGGCGCGTATGGAGCGGGGGTAATTGTCTTAACTGGACTCGTGGGAGTTGGTTTTTTATCTTTTGTTTCCTCCTTACTTTCCTCTTTTGAACTTGTGGGGGTTGGGGTTGTTTTAAGTTCTTCAACCCTGAACTTCTGGAATTCGGTTTTTAGTCCAGTTCTCGAGTCAATTGCGTAAATTCTGTAATCCCCAGGCAAAACATCCGGGACTCCAAATTGAAGCTGTATAACACCATTGCTGTTTGCCAAAACCTTTTCTTGTGCAATCACGATTGATTCATTGAATGGATCGATGAAATAAACAACGACTTCACTCTCCTTAGTAAATCCGTTCCCACTTATATTCACACTGCTTCCAGGCGGAGCTTTTGTTACAGAGAGCTTTGTTATCTTTGGCATTATTCTAAAGCTTGTATAGGCGTTGTATTTTTTCTCGTCAATTGCAGTTATCTTGTAATAACCACACGGAGCCTCGGGGGCTGTAAATGATGTAGAAAAAGAACCCTCTTCATTCGTTTTTGCTGTGGCAACAATTTTCTCTTCCCAGTAAACTTTTACTTCTGAGTTAAATGCAAAACCAGCGCCAGAGACACGAATCGATGTTCCAACCGAACCGCTGACAGGGTCGATTGATATCTTTGGAGATAAAAATGGTTGTGGCTGTGCATTTACTGGAATTAGGGTTAATGTTATCAATGCGAGCAATAAGCTGCACACCACTTGAAGGTTTTT
This sequence comes from Archaeoglobaceae archaeon, assembly GCA_038866255.1. GTDB lineage: Archaea > Halobacteriota > Archaeoglobi > Archaeoglobales > Archaeoglobaceae > WYZ-LMO2. The sequence continues at coordinate 40,697 of JAWBZL010000004.1, read as the reverse complement.
CATAAGTTTTTTTAAATTAGAATACTATTTAACGCTTGCGACGCAGTTTCAATGAAGATAGTGTGGATGGAAATGAGGGTAAAGTTGAAAGTCGCTGGAATTAGCTGTGCAATGTGTGCAAAGGAAATAGAGGACGTGTTAAAGAGATTTGAGGGAATAAAAAAGATATCTGTAGATCCGATTTCAGGTTTTCTCTTCATTGATTTTGATGAGGATAAGATAAGTGTCACAAGGCTCATCGCAGCTGTGGAAGATCTCGGATATAGAGTTGTGAAAGAGATTGGGGAGTTAAGTATTAGAATAGAAGGAATGAGCTGTTCAATGTGTGTAAGGGCTGTTGAAAACACTTTAAAATCTTTTTCAGGCGTTATTGACCAAAAAGTCACAATTGGAAAATCTATTGTTTCATATGACCCCAATGTTGTCTCAGCCCAAGAAATCGTGGATGCAATTAGAAACTCTGGTTACGAGGCTTTTGTTGAGGATGAAAGGAAACTTGAAATAGAAGGGGAAATAAGGAGGAATAGATTTAGAAAGCTGAAAAAGCATCTTGCAGTTTCATGGCTCTCAGGAATTCTCTTGATTTTCATAATGATTTTCTTTAAAGGAATTCTTTACCTCGAGTTTGCTATTGCAACTCTCGCAATTCTCTACGCTGGCAAAGATATTTTCTCTAAAGCTTATATTTCTATGAAAAATAAAACACTTACAATGGAATTAATGTATGCAATGGGTATAAGTTCAGCCTATTTTGCAAGCGTTCTGGCAACCGTTCGAGTTGTTCCGGATGATTTTAACCTATATGAAACGAGCGTTTTGCTCATGGCCTTCCTTCTGCTTGGAAAATTCCTCGAAGAGAGAGCGATGAGAAAAACAAGTGAGGCTGTAAAAAGATTAATGGAGCTTCAACCAAAAAAAGCTACAGTTTTTAGAAATGGTGTAGAAATCGAGGTTTCAGTTAGCGAAATCAAAGTGGGGGACATCGTTGTTGTTAAGCCTGGAGAAAGAATTCCGGCTGATGGAGTTGTTGTTGAAGGCGAAAGTTACGTTGATGAGTCGATGATAAGTGGTGAAATTATTCCAAAGCTCAAAAAAATCGGAGATACTGTAATAGGTGCAACGATTAACAAGAACTCAATACTTAAGATTAGGGCGGAAAAAGTTGGCAGAGATGCGATGCTGGCGCAGATAATACGAGTAGTTGAGAATGCGCAACTTTCAAAACCCCCAATCCAGAGAATCGCTGATAAAGTCGTATCTTTGTTCATTCCCTTAGTTCTCTTCATTGCTATTTCTTCATTTATCTACTGGTATTTCATCGCATCCCAATCATTTGTTTTTGCTTTTACTTCACTGCTTAGTGTTTTAGTTATCTCCTGTCCATGCGCCTTTGGTCTTGCAACCCCAACTGCCTTAGCAGTGGGGATTGGTAAAGGAGCTGAAATGGGGGTTTTGATAAAGAGGAGTGAAGTGCTTGAAGTGCTAAAAAAAGCAACTTTAATTCTTTTTGACAAAACAGGAACAATTACAAAGGGCTTGCCTGAAGTTACAGAAATCTTCGGTTTTGGAATGGAAGAAAAAGATATTTTAAAGATCGCTGCAAGCGTAGAAAAAAATTCCGAACATCCAATAGGGGAAGCAATTATTAAGAAAGCAATAGAAATGAAAATTTCTTTGGAGAGTGTGCAAAAATTTGAAGAGATTGCGGGGAAAGGTGTTAAAGCGTATGTAAATTCGAATGTTATTTTGGGAAACAAAACTCTGATGCTAAGTGAAGGCGTTGAGATTGCTGATGATGTATTTAGGGTAATCGAAAAACTTGAAAATGATGGAAAAACCACTGTTGTTCTTTCTATGGATGGAAAAGCTGTGGGTGTGATTGGGATCTCAGACAAAGTAAGAGATGACGCTTTTGAGGTTGTTAGAGAACTGAAAAAGCGGATGAAAGTTGGAATCGTTACAGGAGACAGTTGGCGAGTTGCAAAAGCTGTAGGAAAAGAGCTTGGAGTCGAATTTATTCATGCAGAAATTTCACCAGCAGAAAAAGCCGAGATTGTGGAAAAAATGCAGAAAAAAGGGGAAATCGTTGTTTTTGTTGGTGACGGGATAAACGATGCTGCAGCGTTGGCGCAGGCAGATATTGGAATTGCAGTTAGTGGAGCATCAGACATAACCGTGGAATCTGGAGACATAGTTTTACTAAGAAATGAGCTTGGAAGCGTTCTCAGAGCAATAAAATTGAGCCAGAATATGATTTCAAAGATAAAGCAGAACATCTTCTGGGCTATGATCTATAACTCGATTCTCATACCTCTTGCAGCTGGTTTAAGTTATCCACTTTTTGGGATTTCCTTAAGACCAGAATTTGCTGCAGGAGCTATGAGCCTGAGCAGTTTAAGCGTTGTTAGTAACTCCCTTCTGCTAAAAAAAGCAAAGATATAAAAATTGATCCATCATTAAGGTTTGGAAACTATTGCAACCGTTGCAACTGAATATGGCCCACCGAGGTTGTGAGCGAAGCCAACTTCTGCATCTTTTACCTGCAAACCCTCTGCTTTTCCGAGGACTTGTTTGTATAGCTCTGCTACCATTCTAACTCCACTCGCAGCGATTGGGTGTCCAAAAGACTTAAGCCCACCATCAGGGTTTATTGGAAAATCACCATCGATTGCGGTTACACCTTCTCTTATCAGCTTCGCACCCTCGCCAAATTTGCACAATCCCATGTCTTGGTAGTTTATTAGTTCCGTGATCGTAAAGCAGTCATGCACAATGCCGAAATCGATCTCTTTTAGGGGATTTTCTATCCCAGCAATTTTGTAGGCCATTTTTGCAGCCTTTACTGTTGCAGGAAAACTTAAAAAACTCTCTGAAGGACGATGCCATGGATGCATTGTCTCCACCGCCATTCCGATTGCTTTTATCACCGCATAATCGCAGCCAAGCTTTTTTGCAATCTCCGGGCGAGTGAGTATTATCGAAGCAGCTCCATCGCTAACTGCGGAGCAATCGTAAACTCCAAGAGGATACGCCACTATAGGAGCCCTAAGAACTTCTTCAACCGTCACCTCTCTCCTGAAATGAGCTTTTGGATGCCTTGCTCCGTTGTAGTGATTTTTAACAGCGACGAGTGCAAGATCTTCTTTGCTCCAACCCCACTCTTTAAAAGCTCGATTTGCAGCGAGTGCGAACATCCCGGGAGCACTGACTACCGGCATTGCAACGCTGAAAATCCCCTCGATCGGCGGTAGGCCGCGTCCACCAGCATCGATGAGCTTTTCGACACCAGCAGCGATTACGATGTCGTAGGCTTTACTTGCAACAGCGAAGCATGCGTTTCGAATGTTGTCCATTCCCGTTGCGCAGTAGTTCTCAACCCTGCTTATCGGTTTTCCAAAGAATTTCAATGAGTCGCTGAAAACATTTCCGCTGATTCCGGTCGAAGGATAAAAAGTTCCGCACCAAATCGCTTCAATGTCCTTCAATTCGAGATTTGCATTGCTCAAAGCCTCATTAACTGCTTCAACAAGCAGATCGTCATGATCCTTGTCCCAGTGATGTCCAAATTTAGTAACACCTGCGCCAATAATTGCGATCTCCATAAAAATCACCTCACCAAACGAGCTTTCCAACCATAGTAACGGAAGTTGTTCTTTTCAAAGAGAAGCCTAAAAGTTCTCTCAACTTCCGCGTCGCATTTGATTGCTGTAAAATCTCTGAGAACATCGGTAACTTCGAAAAACACCCTCCCCCCTCCTTCGAGATCTACGACTGCGACGCAGTGCGGATGAACTCCATCACCCAAGTAATTGCCGGGAGAGACAAGGTAGTCAATTGTGAACGTGTAAATCTTACCCTTATAACCGAGCTTAACTTCTTCGAATTCCTGAGAACCGCATTCAATGCAAGCTTTGCTTATCGGGTAGCTAATAGCCCCACATTTTCTGCACTTCATGCCGTAGAATCTAATTATCGACTTCTCTTCCCGCCAGAACTTCGTAATCGATGGTCTGTCGGGAGAATCGCGATTTGCAATGACACCGAGGTTGTAAAGGTAATCACCATAGCTTATTTCCTTCTTGCTTTCAAGCATTTTTCCGAGATTGGTTTGAATTCCTTTTTCAATTTCGAGCGCGAGTGCGTCGATTCCATCGCCATGGGATGCGAGAAGTATTCTGCCAGGTTTTTCAAGTTGAGATGCGAGTAAAAGGAGCGAATGTGCAGTTCCAGCAATTCCAACGCTCTTAAAAAAGAATTCCTGCGGTTTAATGCCAACAGCTTTCATCACAGTTTCGTAGCTTTTCGGATCTGGTGCAGATGCTACAAATCTTTCAAAGTCTGCCGGGGTTAATGAGAGCTTTGAGAATAAAGGCATTACAGCGTTTTGAATGCTTGTTGCGTAATTAAGTCCATCGAGCCTCATGTCATAGCTCTGGATTTCATCTTTTAGCATCCAGTACCCAGGTAAGGCTTGCGGATAGGAATTGTAGCCAAGTATCCTCGCTCTCCCCTCTCTTTCCACTACAACCGCAACCGCGGCGTCGCCATAAAGCTGTTCGTAAACACTGCCGGGTTTCACTGGAATTCGATCCGCTGAAATCGTTAGAATTCGTTCGAATTTTCCTGAATTCACAAGTTCGTTTGCAGCGATTAAAGCATTTGTTGAAGCTCGGAAGCTGTTCGAGAAATCCATCGTATAAACGTTTCCAAGATCAAGCGCGGCCGCGATTATGCTTGAAGCTTGCTTCACTCGAAAAGGAGACGTTGTTGAAGCAAAAAGCAACGCATCGAAATCTTTTCCAAGATTTTTAGCAGCTTCAACAGCCATTGTTATCGCATCTTCATCCCAGTTGGCCACCGCTTTCTCTCCACCCATCGAGGGCATTCCCGTGTGTTTGGAAATCTCATCTCTGCTGATTCGCCACAATGGAATGTAAACGCTACACGCACTGATTGAAGCCATGAAAAAATTAGAAAAACAAATTATATATGTTTTCCTGTTTTTAGCTTCTAAGCATTAGCTATTTTTTAATTTTAAAGATCTTCGATGCTGAGCTCATTTATATTGAACACTGGGCCATCCTTGCAAACCCTCTTGCCATTATCAAGAACACATGACCCGCAAACACCAATTCCGCAGCGGATATATCTTTCGAGAGAGAACTCAATGAATTTTGGGCTTCTTTTTTCTTTAAAAATTTTATATAGCTTTTTCAGAAACTCACTTTTTCCACAACAGTAGATTGCGGAGTAGTTATCAAGTCGTTCTTTTTCCACGAAATCCACAACGGTTCCATGAAAACCAATGCTGCCATCTTCTGTTGTGTATACAGCATTTTCAAAGTTCTTCCAGATCAATTCCTCAGCACACTTGGCACCATAAACAACTCTAACGCTGTAACCTTTTTCCCTGAGTTTTAAGTATAGAAATCTTAGAGGCGCGATTCCTATGCCACCAGCTATGATTAGAGCACGATCTCTCAGCGAAAATGGTTTGCCAAAAGCACCCCTAACACCAAGCTTCTCTCCCTTTTCAATGTTCAACAGCGCTTCAGTTGTCTCCCCAACTGCTTTAACTGTGAAGGAGCTTTCTGAAGAGAAGCTAAGGGGAATCTCTTCATATTTTGGAACACTCACCATTGCAAACTGTCCAGGAAAAGCGTTAAACTTGTAGTTAATCCTGATTGTAGCTATTTCATTGCTGTGTCTCTGCACATCCACAACTTTTACGTGCACAATTCTTTGCAGTTAACGAAATTGATAAGTTTTTTGTTAGAATAATTTAAATATATTTAAATAGATTTTGATAAAAAATCTAATCAAAAAATTTTTAAAATAAATGATATATACAAAAAAATATCAAAATAAAAGTAAAAATTTTCAAATTTTATTCTATTTATTTTTAAAATTATTACACTAAACTTGGAATAAATTTTTTAGGGAAACCTAAAATTGAGGAAAATGGTGAGTCAATTATTCCAGAAATTATAAGAATAAAGGCATTCTCGTGAAAACATGGTTGGTTAATTGCGAAAAGTGCTTAGCATCGCGTGCTGAAATGGAAGTTGATTAAAAATTTGTTACATAATTTGTGGAACAAAAAAATTAAGATGATAAATTTAAATATTAAAATTAATAAATTTATTTTTTGAAAAATAATTATACTAAAAATTTTTTTAAAAAATTTTATTCCATAATTTATCATACCAAAAAATATATATTAAAGAACTTTTATTTTTAAAATATTTTAAAAAATTAAATTTTTAATTAATTTAAGAAAATAAAAGTGAGTTCTAAAAAATTCTATATAGCACTTCTCATCTCCTCTATTGCTTTGTCAATTGTTGCTTTTAATGTTTCGGGCAGCCCTTTTATATCAATTTCCATAAAACCGCGAACTATTGCAGATATCGCTTCTTCTCTGCTTAAACCGCGGGACATCAGATAGAAAATCTCCTCCTCAGCTATTTTACCTATGGCCGCCTCGTGGCTGAGTTCGACATTTGGATGTTTTGCGTAAAGCTCGGGAATTGCGATTATCTCCCCTTTTTCAGAGAGCATCAAACCTCTGCACTCGAGATGTCCCTTTACACCTTCTGCTTCGCCAACTATTTGCGCTCGTGCAAAAACCTTTCCTCCCCTGCTTATACTTCTCGAAACTATCTCCGCAACAGCTCCACTTTCTCTAAGAATTGCCCTTGAACCTGTATCAATAACACAACCTTCAAGAGCTACGAGGATGTTGCTGAAAACAACTCTCGCGTTTTTTCCAACAAAAGCTGTAGGATACATTTGGACAAGTTTAACCGGATTTAGAAGAATGTAGTTGTTTATGAAAGTCGCATTCTCTTCAACAAACGCGGCACTCCTTGGACGAACCTCGATTTTGTGATGCCAGCTGTGAATCATTGTAAAACTCAGTTTCGCATTCTTCTTAACAAAAAACTCAGAAACTCCGATGTGCATACCCACAGCGGAGGGATGGGAAGTGCATCCGGTAATTATGTTCAACTCAGAACCCTCTTCAGCTATTATTATGTTGTGAACTCTTTGTTTTTCCACTTTATGCAAGTATAGGCACGCCTCAACAGGGATTTCAACCTTTGCATTTGGCAAAGCCCTTATGAAATATCCATTCGCCTCTTCGCTATCAACTTCTTTTGTAAACTCATCCTGATCTCGACGCAAAGCCTTCCAGAAGTAATTTTGTAGCCACTCATATTTTTTCATCGCCTCTCTTATGCCCATCACTTCAACTCCTTCGTAAAAGGAAGCAAACTTCTGAACTTCCTGATCTCTCTGTAAAAAAGTCCCAGAACGCTTTTTTGGGTCGAATTCGATACCTACTTCCTTAAGCTTTTCAATCTCTATATCATGTCCTTCAGACATTTTGCTAAACACCCCTCGTAACCATTTTTCCTAATCTGGGTGATTATATCCTTTGGATCTCCAATACAAGCGACCATGCCGTTGTAAAGAATAACACCATAATCAGCTGTAACATAATCAAGAATGTGGCCTTGGTGAGTTATTATTATCCCCCCTTTCTCTCTTTTCTCTTTCCCTCTCTCAAGCAAATCGCTTATTGCCTCTCCAATGATTGCTATGTTCTCCAAGTCCACACCGCTATCTGGTTCATCAAGCAAAACGAACTCGGGATTCATGACGAGGAGTTGAAGAATTTCGGACCTCTTAACTTCCCCACCTGAAAAGCCGAGGTTTAAGGATCTGTTTAAATGTTCTGTCATCCTTAATTTTTTTGCAAATTCCATTATCTTATCCTCATTGCTTGAAAGTTTTGCACAATGCTTTAAAACGTCTATCAGTTTAACGCCACCGATTTTTGGTGGATTTTGAAAAGCCATGCCAAGACCAAGTTTAACCCGCTCATCTGTGGGTAGATTCGTTATATCAACTTTTTTGAACAATATCCTCCCACCCGTGATCTTGTATGCTGGATTGCCTATGAGTGCATTCAAAAGTGTTGACTTCCCACTTCCATTTGGTCCGAATAAGGCGAAGGTTTCACCTTTTTTGATGTATAGGTTCACGTTCTTAAGTATCTTTTTTCCATCAACTTCAACACTCAGGTTAACAATTCTGAGCATGTTGAAAATTCATTATAAAGCTTAAAAAGATTTTGAGATTAGGGGGTTGTTAGAATTCCTCCAAAATTTAGACTATACCCATTTCTGAGAGCTTTTCTGGCAAATAGACGTCTGTAACATAATCCAACCCGTATTTTGCCAGGGCTTGTTGTTCCGATTTCTTGTTTATCTCGAGTTGCAGATTCACTTCTTTTTTCCAAAACTCGTCTTCAAACCTTGGATCGGTAAGAATCGCATTAAGAGCTCTTATGTCTTCATCGCTCAGCTTGTCTGAGGGGAGGTCGTATTTGACTATATCTGAAGGTGTAACACCGAGGAACTTTGCATTTGGGGTTGCAAGGTATTCGGAGAGATGGGCGGACTTTATACTCCCATAGGCAACGCTTGCAAAAATTCTGTAACTCCATGGATCGCCATCGGTAAATACCACAACTGGTAAACCAAGTTCAATGTTAAGCCTTCGAAGGAGTCTCCTTGTACTCCTTGCTGGCTGGCCTTTTAAATGTACGATTATAGCGCTGAATTTCTCATCAAAACCGTTCTCAACAAGTCTGTCTCTCATACCACCTGTTTCGATTGCAATTACAAACTTTGCATCGTGATCAACAAATTGTATTTTATCCACGTTTACTGGAATCTGATATCCACCCTCACCAACGTCTTCTTGGCAGTGGATCTCCTTCAATCCCCTTCTTGTCTCTTCGCGAATCCTTATCGGTCCTATGATTGTCGCACCATCTTCTTCCGGGCGGATGTGGAATTGCTCTCTCTGAAAGCCTGATAAGATTTCGATGTCCTCAATCAATCTATCGCTTTCATCCTGCTCCTCGAACTTCGCATGTCCCCAGCCTTCGGTTATGTAATAAAGCTCTCTTAATGTTGAAGATTTGTTCACAGCGAGCTGTTCCTTTAAAAAACCAATTACATATGCCATTTTTAGAATTTTTAATGCCCCTTTAATTGTTTTTGCAGATGTGAGTGATTTTCTATCACCATAAACCCAAACACCACTCTCTTCATTAAACTCGATGTTGAACTTCGTTCTTGTTGCCATCTCTATTTCAGGAATCCTCCCTGACTTCATCTGATCGTAAACATTTTCGAGAATACTTAGCAATGCCATAAGACACTTCTGTTCAACTTCCCTCATGAAGTGAAGTTTTGCCAAAAATTAAAAACATTTCCAATAAGGATATATAGCTTAGATGCCAGTTTTACTGATGTTCGTAAACTCTTACCTTGATGCGATAGGAAAAGTTCTAAAAGGTGAATTTGATTTAATCGTAGAGCTTACAAAGCCTGAGAAAATTTACGAAATTTTTAGCAAAGATTGCGAAAAAATAATCGCATCGTACAAAAAAGGGGAGATTGACAGAGAGATTGCAAAGAGAAATTTTTTCCTTTTGAAAAGTTACGTCGTTTCGCAACTTGGGATCCATGTTGGGAGATTAAAAAGCCTTGCAAATGAGAAGGGAATAGAGATAAGCTATGAAATCGAAGAGGGGTTCATAAACGAAGTTGCAATGATGATAGATGAGAAAGAGAAAGAGCTATGATTCTGCTCACAAACGATGACGGGATTTACTCTGCAGGATTAAAAGAGGCATATGAGGCACTTAAGGAGATTGACGAGGTTATTGTTGTCGCTCCGATAGCACAGATGAGCGCGGTTGGGAGGAGCATTTCAATAATGCATCCCGTAAGGATTTTCGAAATGAAGATAAATGGTATGAACGCGTTTGCAATCGACGGAACTCCAACTGATGCAGTTATCCTCGGCATTTATGAAATTTTAAAAGAAATCCCAGATTTAACTGTTTGCGGGATAAACCTTGGAGAGAACCTTTCAACTGAAGCTGTAACGACTTCTGGCACTGTTTGTGCAGCTTTGGAAGCTGCAACTCAGGGAAGCAAGGCAATAGCAATCTCTGTTGAAATACACGATATGCTTAAATTTGAACCAACTTGTGCATACAATTTCGAAAACGCAAAAAAAGTGCTTAATTGGATTGCAAGCAAAGTTCTTGAAAAAGGTATGCCAAGAGGTGTGGATGTTCTCAACGTGAACGTGCCTAAAAACTTTAATGGGAAGATTGCGATAACAAAACTTGCGAGAAAGATGTATGAAACGCGTGTTGAAAAAAGACGTGATCCCCGGGGGAGAGAGTATTACTGGATTCATGGAGTTGAAGTTTTAAAGGCTGAGGAAGGGAGCGATATAGATGCGTTGAGAAAAGGTTTTGTCTCGATAACTCCAATCTCGCTTGATGTGACTTCAAAACAAAACTTGGAGGGCTGGATAGATGGATGGGAAGCTTAACGCCTCAAAATTGGCTTTAAGTTTGGTAAAAGATGGTATGACTATTGGTATAGGCACAGGAACAACAGTTGAAATCTTTCTCGATCTTCTCGGGCAAAGAATTAAAAATGAGGGACTCGAGATTTATGGAATTCCAAGCTCATATCAATCGATGCTTGCGGGGATAAGAAATGGTATAATAATCACAGACTTAGCAGAAAAAGAGCCAGAAATCTGCATCGATGGTGCAGATCAGGTCGATTCAGGGCTTAACTGTATTAAGGGTGGCGGTGGAGCTTTAACGAGAGAGAAGATAATTGCAAATGCGAGTAGGAAGGTGATAATAATTGTTGACAGCTCAAAACTTTCTGAAAAGCTTTCAATTCCCGTTCCTGTAGAAGTTCTGCCTTTTGCTTATGGTTATGTGATAAAAAGGTTATCTTTAATTTCCAAACCCGTGCTAAGAGAGGGAAGAGGGAAGGCCGGGCCTGTAATTACTGACAATGGCAATTTCATTCTTGATTGCGACTTTGGGACAATTGAAAATCCTGAAGAGCTCGAGATTAAACTCAAAATGATCCCGGGAGTGATTGAAAGTGGAGTTTTCCCATCAAAATTGATTGATGCTGTGATTGTAGGCGATAGCAAATCTGCAACTTTTTTGGAGTGACAATTTTTTAATTTTATTAACACTTAGTAAGAACAAAAGAAAAATTTATCAACTTAAAGTAATCAAGAAAACATATGCACATTCCCGATGGATACTTGGATTTGAAAATAGTAGTCACATTTTTTGTATTGAGTATTGTGATTCTCGGCTACTCATTGTTAAGATTGAGGGGAGAAAAATTAACCTCTCTGTTCGGGATAGTTTCAGCAGCGATTTTTGCAGTTCAAATGCTCAACTGGCCAATTCCCGGTGGAACTTCAGCGCATTTTGTGGGTGGAGCGCTTGCAGGAATTTTACTTGGCCCATTCGCTGGTTGTGTTTCAATGGCAATAGTTCTCACAATTCAGACTCTCGTTTTCAACGATGGCGGTATAACAGCTTGGGGCGCAAACGTGTGGAATATGGCGATAGTTAATGTTTTCGTTGGCTACTACGTTTACAGATCGCTGCATAAATTCGGAAAAACGTTTGCTTCATTCTTTGCAGGTTGGATTGGGATAACGAGTGCCGCAATTTTTGCCGCGCTTCAGCTTGGATTTTCAACGAGTTTTGCTTATGGATTAAGCATTACAATTCCTGTAATGGGATTGTGGCACGCAATTCTTGGAGTTGTTGAGGGCATTATAACCGCGGGAGTCGTTGGTTACATCTCAACTCGTCGATCTGATCTGCTTGAAAAGAAAGAAGTTGGAAAATATTCTTTTGCATTAATCGCTTTGATGATAGCACTTTCACCAATTTTTGCCTATCTTGCAGAAGAAGTCAGCTACTCTGAACCAATGGAGAATGCGGCAAAAATTCTTGGATTGGAAGAAAACACGATAAACTTGGGATTACTTCCAGATTATACTATTCCCGGATTCGATCCATATTTGGGGACATTTTTGAGCGCTGCATTTGGAGTTACGGTCGTTCTTTTACTTTCCTTTGCAGTTAAATATGCACGTTCTCCTCGAAAGAACACTTAAAAACGCCTCATATTATTTTCAAAACTTTTTTGTCCATGAATACAGAGCTAAGGGAGCCATTCATGAAATCGATGCAAGAGTGAAGCTGATCTCTGCAGTTATTTTTGTTCTTCTTGCAGTCTCGACTTTTGAAGTCGCCAAGCTTGCTTTCTTGTTATCTTCTCTGCTCATAACATCCATAATTCTTGGGTTAAACCTTAAAAAAATCCTGCAAAGGATTTGGATTTTTGGAGCATTCTCTTTCATAGTTGTCTCCCCTTTTTTGCTTTCAAACCCAAGTTATCCATTCCTTTTCACCCTTCGCGTTCTAATCTCTCTAATCGCCGTCCAGATGGTTGTAATGAGTACAAACTTTTACGATCTTTGCTCTTCACTGAAAGCTCTGCGCATTCCCGAAACTTTCGTCCACGCGCTCTGGATTGCTTATCATTATACGATTCTCCTTTTCCAGGACATAATCAACATAGTGCTTGCGAGAGAGAGTAGGAGAGTTGCAAAAACGAGTCATAGAGAGCTCTGGAGAAAAGGTGGTGAAGCTGTAGGACTTTTTCTTCTTCGAAATCTCGAAAGATCGGAGCGAATACAGCTTGCTATGATTTCTCGGGGGGAGAAAATAGTTGTTAAAAAAGCTAAACTTGGCACCCTCGAAATCTCTTATATAGCGATCGTGGCATTCATAGCTGTGTGGTGGACTATGCTGTAGTTGCAAAAAACCTCAGCTATCGCTACCCTGATGGAAGCATTGGGGTTGATGGAGTGAGTTTAGAAATCAAGAAAGGAGAGAGAGTTGCAATCATAGGTGAGAACGGTAGCGGGAAGTCAACACTCATTTTCCTCCTTTCAGGACTCCTTAAACCGAGTAGGGGAGAAGTGAGAATTCTCGGTTTCTCAACTAAAGAAATAGAGGAGATAAGAAAAAGAGTTGGTGTTGTTTTTCAGAACCCAGATGAGTTTCTCTTCAATCCAACGGTCAAAGATGAACTCCTTTATGTTCCAAGGCAGCTAAGAATAAGCGAAAAAGAGAGTGAGCAGATAGTTAATCATTTTTCAGAGATCTTTGATTTGAAAGAAGTTTTGCACAAACCACCATTCAGATTAAGTGGGGGAGAGAAGAAAAAAGTTGAAATTGCGAGTGTTCTCGTTTATAAGCCGGAGATAATTTTTCTCGATGAACCAACTGCAAACGTTGATGCAAAGACAAGGAAAATAATCAGAGAAATTATTAAGAGCTACGAGGGCACCGTAATTGTTGCCACCCACGAAATAGAAGTCGCAAAGATTTGTGAAAGAGTAATTGTGATGAAAAAAGGAAAAATCTTGGCAGACTCAAACTTTTTTTCAATTGACGAAAGCATCCTCGAAAGAGCGGGAGTTATTTAGGGAAATACTGGACTCTCTCGCCAACTTCTTTTCTTATTACCCCCTTCAATGCCAAGTGATCAAGATGCGCAATTGTTTCTCCAACTGCAAACCATTTCTGCATTGTAGGCAGCTCCTCCCAGTTCTGGTAATCCAGATCCCAAGTTATTTGCTGCGCAACATCCCAAGCATAGCTAAAGCCTTTTTTAACCGCGTTCAGAGCCTCCTCAAGCCTTTTTCTGTGATGTTCTTTAAGTTCTTCAATTCTTTTTCTGTGAGAACCATAAAAATTTCTATGCCCGGGTAGAGTTGTTCGAACTTCCAGAGTGTAAACTTTTTCCAAACTACGGAGATATTCGCCAAGAGAGTCTTCCATAGCTTCCCAGAAAGTAATATTCGGTGTTATGTCGAACAAAATGTGATCTCCAGAAAAAAGGATCTTCTTTTCAGGTTCGTAAAGGCAAACATGCCCTGGCGTGTGCCCCGGAGTGAGAAAAACTTCAAGCTCAAGATTTCCATATTCAAGAAGGTCTCCGTCTTTTAAAAAAATAACTTCGCCACTAAATTCAGAGCTATATTTCACTGCGGGATGAATTTTTGTGACTTTTTTAGCCTCTTTTTCAGGAAAACCGTTTTTAATGAAGATCTCAGCAAGCTCTTTCCAGTAACTGGGCTCAAGAATCCCCTTAATTGCGATCTCTGCATCAACTCTGCTGATAAGCAAGTTCTTTGCAATTTTGCCTACAAGCCCCAAGTGATCCGCATGCAAGTGGGTTGCAAGAACGTCAACTTTTTTCGGTTCAATGCCGAGCTGTTGAAGACCCTTGATGAGTTCAGTATAACACTCTTGGATATTAAATCCGGTGTCTATGACGAGTGGCCTTTTACCCGTTAAAATGTAGGAATTCAGTGACTTCAGCGGATTCCTCGGCAAAGGAACCTGAACCCGGTAAAGATTTTCTTCAATTTTCTCGATCATGTTCTCTTTTTGACTGCTGTCTTGAAGGTAGCTACAAGCACAGTCTCGTTTCTCTGGTTGACAGCAGTTATCTTGAATGCAACGACTCCGTATTCACCCTTATCCTCTTTTCCATCAACTTCAACGATAGCCTTAATTGTGTCTCCGATGAACACCGGATTTGTGAACCTGAGCTTATCTATGCCATAAAAAGCTATTAGGCTATCCTCTGTAAGCTTGAGTCTTGTTGTTAGGCCACTTACGATTGTTAAAGTCAGCAATCCGTGCGCAATTCTTTTTCCGAACCTCGTCTTTTTCGCGAATTCTTCGTCGACATGTATTCGATTCCAGTCCCCACTTATGCCTGCAAAGTTCACGATGTCCGCTTCTGTCACGGTTCTTGCAGCGGTCTCGAATTTCGCGCCAATTAAAAAATCTTCAAAAAACATAGAGATCAATCTTTTATGCCAACAAGGAATTTTGCAATCTTTTTCTTCTCCTCAAAGTCGTATGAACGCCATATAGCGATGTCTTCCATCACTGGTGAACCTCCACCGTGAACTCCAGCGACTGCTGAAACCCCACCGAGAGAACTGCAGAGAATATTCGAGATTCCGTAAAGACAGCGATAGACATTTTCTGCTGAGACGTCGCTCCTCCTTTTTATGTATTTCTCTATCAGCGGCTTTATCTCTGGGTTTGAATAATCCTCACCAAAAGGAAGACAAGCAGGTAAACCGCCAGAAAGCTCGGCAAGGATTTGTAGCTCGTGATAGTAGTTAAGCCCCGCATGTCTCCTGCCTACATTTGCATAGACTTCGTTTGGAATGAAAGTCCCTGCAGGCGTTTTTATGCCTTTAACAGCTGAAGCGATTCCTGCAGCAAAAACAAGCTCAGCAACACTTGCAAGCTCTACGAGCTTCTCTCTTATATTGTGTCTGTCGTAGACGTTGTTGTATTCCGCAATCAAAGCTCCGAAGCCCATCATTATATCCGTGCTCGCGGGCTTGCAACCAGTGTAGCTGTGCCTGTGGAACAATGCAAAAAGGTAAGCTGCAAGCGTTGCATATCTATGCTCCCCACAAATAAAGACTCGATCCCATGGGACAAAGACGTTGTCGAAGATTATCATGTTCTCATCATCGCCTATTTCGCCTTGTGGCATTTCTAATCCCTTTGGAGCCCTTAGCTGGCTTGTTCTTGCAACGATCTTGACTCCTTCCGTGTCTGCAGGTATTGCAAAAGCAACGCTGTAATCCTTGTCCTTCTCCGTCATTGCCCTTGTTGGAACTACAATGATCTCGTCCGCAACACTTGCCATTGTTATGCAATTCTTTGCTCCTCGAACAATTATTCCATCACTCCTTTTCTCGACAACACGCACATACATGTCTGGATCATCCTGTTCATGTGGCCTCTTACTGCGATCTCCTTTAACGTCAGTCTGAGCACATGCTGCGACAAGATCTCTGCCCTGGAAATCCTTAAGATACTCGAGGAACCTCTTGTGGTAATCTGTACCATGTTCCGCATCTGCAGCGAAAGTGGCAACACTGAGCCCGTTTATTGCGTCGCAACCCATACATCGCTGAATGCAGCCACCTGTAACTCTGCAGAGTTTTCTTGTCATTAATTGCTTTGCCATTAAGTCTTCTGCAGATTGATTTATGTGCGTGAATCTGTTTATCTTCTTTCCAGTCAGATGGGAAGTTGTTACGAGTAAATCCTTGTACTCTGGATGATCCACAAGGTCGAAAGTTTTTGAAATTACGTTTATGCCTCCCCTCAACAATGGATCATCTCTTGTGACTTTTTTGCCAGCAACGTAAACGTTTGGTTTCAATTTAAACAAATCCTCCCTGTATTGCTCTGATGTTCTCATTTTGATCACATCCTTTCAATTATGCACGCTGCTCCCTGCCCACCGCCAACGCAAGCAGTTGCTAAGCCATAGTCGCCACCTTTCTCTCTTAGTATTCTTGCAAGCGTTCCAATGAGTCTCGCACCACTTGCAGCAAGTGGATGGCCTATTGCAATTGCCCCACCTTTAACATTGACTCTCTCTGGCTCAATTCCGAGCTCTTTTATCGCATAAAGCGGAACAATTGCAAAAGCCTCATTTATCTCCCAGTAGGCGATGTCGCTAACTTTTAGATTTGCCTTTTGCAACGCCATTCTGCTCGCAGGCACGGGGCCTTTGCCCATAACATTTGGCGGAACTCCAGCATAGCCAAAGGACTTAAATTTTGCAATCGGCTCTACACCAAGCTCCTTCGCTTTCTCTTTGCTCATCAGCATAACCGCACTTGCACCAGCATTCAGTGGTGATGAATTCCCAGCGGTTATCGCCCCTCCTGGTTTAAATGCTGGTGGTAGCTTTTCAACTACCTCGAGCGTTGTATCCGCTCTTATACTCTGATCTCTGTCAACGACTATCTTCTTTCCATCTGCCTGCGGAGCTTCGATTGGGAGAATCTCCCCCTTAAAGTATCCCTCTCCAAGCGCTTTGGCTGCGAATTTGTGACTTCTAACCCCCCATTCATCCATGTCTCTTTTTGTCATTCCGAACTTTGCTTTTGACTCCTCGAATAACTTCTCCGCAGTTAATCCCATCACAAAACCGACGCTCATGTCGTATTCTTTGTATTCTTCGCTCAAGAATTTCTCATTTCTCGTAACATACGGGTTTTCCGCCCCCATTGGTACGCGAGTCATGTGCTCGTAGCCACCAGCAATAACTACATCTGCAACCCCGCTTGCAATTTCGAGATACGCATACATAGTCGTGATTATTGAAGAAGCGCATTGCATGTCCATTAGCGTTGTCGATACCTCTACAGGATACTTTGCAAGTAAAACTGGAGATTTACCACCATAAGCCCAGTTCTCCCATACGGGGAAAGCACAGCCTACGAGAACTCTATTCACATCACTCTTTTTAATTCCCACTTTTTCGGGTAACTTGTCGAGAACAGTTGCCATCAGTTCGTCGCCACGAATCTGGTAAAAAACATCCCTCTGTGGTTCCTTTGGACGACTCCTCGAGAATGGAGTCCTGAGAAATCCAACCAAATACACTTCTCTCATTCATTCACCTCCGATTTTTCAATTAAAAAACAAAAGTATTAAACCTTTCCGCAGTTTTACTTTTCTAACCACTTCTCCTCCCCTTTATACTTTCATCCCTTAAAACTCTCCGCAGATATTTCCCTGCAGCACTCTTTGGCAGCTCGTCTCTAAACTCTACAATTCTCGGATACTTGTAGGTAGCCATTCTTTCCTTGCACCACTCTATTATCTCTTCTGCAGTTACTTTACCTTTGTATTCTTCTCTTAGGACAACGAATGCCTTTATGTTCTCTCCTGCAACTTCATCAGGGACTCCAACAACGCAAACTTCCTTAATTGCAGGATGCTCGAACATTATATCCTCGATCTCCTTTGGATAGACGCTATGACCCTTATACTTAATGATGTCCTTCAGTCTATCTACGATGTAGAAGTATCCTTCCTCGTCCATCATTCCAATGTCTCCGGTTCTCAGCCATTTCATGCCATCTGCGTAGAAGAAAACCTTCTTGTTCTCCTCTTCTCGTTTCCAGTAGCCTTTCATAACCTGAGGACCCGCTATAACAACTTCTCCTGAAGCCCCAATTGGAAGGAATTCCAATGTATCTGGGTTTATTATCGCAGCATACGTGTTCGGCAGCGGTGGGCCAACGGAACCAATTTTTCTCTTTCTAAATGGTGGTCCGAATGTTGTGTGAGTTACTGGTGATGCTTCGCTAAGACCGTAGCCTTCTACAAGTAATCCCCGCACTGAATTGGCCGTAATTTCATCCCATTTTTTCACAATCTCCGCTGGAATTGGTCCAGCACCATTGTTGACGTAGGTCAGTGAACTTAGATCGTATTTTTTCATAAGCTCTGGATTGTTTGCAAAGTATACGAAAATCGCTGGAGCACCCATAAAAGTTGCAACCTTTAACTTCTCTATCGTTTCCAGTATTTTTTCTGGCTCAAATCTTGCGAAAACGATTAACATATCCCCGGTTGCAAGACCGAGGTTTAAGTCAACGGTTTGCCCATAGATGTGATACCAGGGCAGAATTGCAATCCTCGGTGAGTAATCTTGCTCGTAGTAATCCTCAAAAGTTGTAAATACTTTCCCGTTCAGCTCAAGCGTTATCATTGGTGGTTCTCGCTTTAGAACCTTTCCCTCTGTTTTAATCCACTTTCTAAGAACTTCTGTAAAAGGAATCAGCTGATAGAGATTCGAAACAACATTGTAATGCGTAAGCATTGCCGCTTTTGGCAATCCAGTAGTTCCACCAGTATACTGCAAAACCGCAACGTCTTCCTTTACATCCCACTCAATCTTTGGTGGACTTGGTTCGACAGCGAGCAAGTTTCTGAAATCCTTAAAGTCTCCTGAGATCGCAACAGCCCCACCGGTGAGACTTGCGACAACAACGTCCTTTAGCTTCGTGTTTTTCTTTACCGATTCTACATTTCTATAAAACTGCTCTGCAGTTATTACAACTTTGCTTTCACTGTCAGTGAGCTGATATTCAACTTCTCTTGGAGCAAAAAGCGGTGAAAGCGCAGTAACTGTTGCTCCCGCTTTCATTGCTCCATAGTATGCAATTGCGAATTGTGGACAATTTGGAAGATAAATCGCAACTGTATCGCCTTTTCCAATCCCCATTTTCGCAATTGCTGTTGCAAATCGATCAATTAAATTTTTTAGCAACCCATAGCTGATTTCAAAACCATAGAAATTTATAGCCTTCCTTTGACTGAATTTCATGCAGGCTTCGTCAATGACTTCGTAAAGCGCTTTCTCAGGGATTTCAACGTCTGCAGGAATTCCCTTGACCCAGCTTTTTTCCAACCAAAACCTTTCTTTCACGAACTTTGGAATCTCCATAATCCAATCCCTCCAAACACATCTGTTCTCTCTGTTTTTTTATGACTTTTAAATTTTTCGCTTATTGTGCAGATTGAAAAGAAATTGCATGTACAATTGCGCTAAAAACAACTCTCAGAAGTGAAATAATATGAAAGTTTGAGTTGGGAAGTTGAAAGAAACCAAAAAGAATTTAAACACTATTATTACAACGATTCACCATGGTTGAAGCAAGCTATTTGGCAACCTCCATAGTCGGCGGGTTTGTGATAGGATTCATCTACTCCATAGTGGCGCTTGGAATAACAATAATTTATGGAATTCTGCACATTCCCGATTTCTCTCATGGGAACAGATATATGCTTGGCGCTTATGCAGGATTTGCAACTGCAATGGCGGTGGCGAATGGCTTCAGTTACTTTTCAGCAATTCTCG
This sequence comes from Archaeoglobaceae archaeon, assembly GCA_038866255.1. Taxonomy (GTDB): domain Archaea; phylum Halobacteriota; class Archaeoglobi; order Archaeoglobales; family Archaeoglobaceae; genus WYZ-LMO2. The sequence continues at coordinate 20,991 of JAWBZL010000004.1, read as the reverse complement.
CTGCAATTCTCGCTTCCGCGTTGATCGCGCTTGCAAGTTATAGACTTGTATATAAGAAGCTACATGATGCACCGCATATAACATCGTTTATAGCTGCAATAGGTTTACTCCTCCTCCTCGAAGGCGTTGCACTTGCAATATTTGGGCCAAGATATCAAAGCCTTAACACTCCTTTTGATTACGTTGTAAACGTTGGAGGGCTTAGGATTAATTTCCATAGGATTGTTGTGCTAATTGCTTCCGTCTTAGCCATAGCAGCTCTGTTTATTTTCCTTAAGAAAACAGTTACCGGTGTTGCACTTGAAGCGACTGCTCAGTCCCCAATAGGGGCGAGACTTGTTGGCATAAAAACGGAGAAAATGACTATGCTCGCTTTTATCCTTGCTGGAGCACTTGCAGGTTATTCGGCAGCGCTAATTGCACCAATAACTTATGTTTACCCAACAATGGGGGCGGAGTTGAATTTAAAAGCATTCGTGATCTGCGTAGTAGGCGGACTCGGAAACATTCCGGGAGCGATTGTTGGCGGTCTCCTTCTTGGGCTTATTGAAGCGCTTTTCGGAAGTTTTGTGGCAATAAAATGGAAAGGACTCGTTGCATTTGCCATACTTGTTGCAATTCTATGCCTGAAACCTGAAGGACTCTTTGGGAAGAGGGTGAGAAGGGCATGAACGCAAAACTTGTCTCTCTTTTGGTTATTGCCGCCATCTTGATTGCACTGCCACTGTTTGGAGTTGGCTACGTAGCAAGGGTTACGACAATCTTTATGATATATCTGATAAGTGTCATGGGACTCAACGTCATAATTGGCTACACTGGCCAGGGATCGCTTGCTCAGGGAGCATTTTTTGGACTCGGAGCATATACGACTGCATTACTAATGCTCAGTGGAAACTCTTTTTGGTTTTCATTGGTAGCAGCAATTATACTTGTTGCAATCGTTAGCTGTGCAATCGGTCTCATGACACTCCGCCTTCGAGGGGCGTATTTCGCAATTGCAACTCTGCTCTTCAATGTCATCATTTATGAAATCGTTGACAAATGGGACGAAGTTACAAGGGGGCCTCGAGGTCTTTTCGGAATTCCTTCCCCATCCATTCAGTTCTCAGACTTCACATTTGAGTTCCAAGGAATAAGCTTTTACTACCTCGTTGTTGCTTTCCTTGCAGTTATGTTCCTTCTTTACCACAGAATCGTGAGATCCTCATTTGGCAGCATAATAGTTTCAATTCGTGAAAACGATTTAATTGCAGAATACAGTGGAATAAATATCACGAAGTTCAAGGTTGCATCCTTTGTTCTCAGTGCAATTTTCGCATCAGTTGCGGGTTCGCTTTACGCTGTTTATCTTGGTACAATATTCCCAGAAGTCACTCACTACGTTTACTCATTCTCATTCCTCACAGCAGCAATTCTTGGCGGACTTGGAACGCTTGCAGGGCCATTTATAGGCACACTTGTTATAACAATCATAAACGAGGCTTTCTTCTCATTTGCACAATACACAGTGCTGATCCAGGGAATTGTGCTCATATTGGTGATTCTATACATGCCCCGTGGCGTTATGGGTAGTTATTATTCCAGACGGAGGGCTAAGGGTAAATCTTTGCCAAGAAGTGCGATAACTGGGAAACTGTAAGGTGGTTTTATGCTTGAGCTAAAAAGCGTGAGTAAAAGGTTTGGAGGTCTTAAAGCTGTGGACAATGTTTCGCTCACGGTTAAGAAAGGGGAAATAGTTGGAATTATTGGCCCGAATGGGGCTGGAAAAACTACGCTATTCAATGTAATTTCAGGAATTTATCCACCAGATAGTGGAGTTGTAATCTTTGACGGTAAAAATATCACGGGCATGCCACCCTATAAAATAGTTCGTGCAGGGATTAACAGAACTTTCCAAACGACAAACCTATTCTTCAACTTACCAGTTATCGGCAATGTTATGATCGCCCTCACAGGATGGAACGAGAAAAAGATTCTTGGTGCACTAAGAAAATCTGAAGAAGAGGAAATCATAAAAGAGGCACTTAAAATACTTGAATTCGTTGAATTACAGGATCAGGCATTCCAGGTTTGTGCAAACATTCCACAGGAGGCGCAAAAAAGGCTTTCAATAGCTCTTGCAATGGCAACAAAGCCAAAGCTAATTTTGCTCGACGAACCCACAGCTGGTTTGAACATTGAAGAAACGGGAAGAATTCTATCAATAATAAAGAGATTGCAGGAGGCGGGAACAACTTTGGCTGTGATAGAGCATAAAATGAAGTTTATTATGAAAGTCTCAGAAAAAATAATTGTGCTTGATAGAGGGAGAGTTATAGCAGAGGGAAAACCGGAAGAAATCGTTAAAAATGAGGAGGTTATTAAAGCTTATCTGGGGGAGGGATATGTTGCTTAACGTGGAAAACCTGAGAGTTAAATACGGAACACATGAAGTCCTTCGCGATGTGTCGCTTACAGTTGACAAGGGAGAAATAGTGACCCTTATTGGTTCAAATGGGGCTGGAAAGAGCACTTTGCTCAGAACAATTTCGGGGCTTATAAAGCCAGCTTCAGGCAAAATAATTTTTGATGGGAAAGATATAACAAAAATGGAGCCCGAAGATATTGTAGCCATTGGAATAACCCATTGCCCTGAAGGCAGACTCCTTTTTCCAGATTTAAGTGTTTACAAGAATCTCCTCCTCGGGTACTATACGCTGAGAAAAGACAAAAAGGGCTTCAAAAAGAAGCTCGAAGAAGTTCTGAAAATCTTTCCAGTTCTTCGAGACAGAATAAACCAGATTGCAGGAACCATGAGTGGTGGAGAGCAGCAAATGCTGGCAATAGCAAGAGCTCTTATGTCTTCTCCAAAGTTACTCCTCCTTGATGAGCCATCTCTAGGTTTATCTCCAAAGCTATCTGTTGGAGTTTTTGAGGTTCTTACGAGGATAAAGGAAAAAACTGCAATTCTTCTCTCAGAGCAGAACGCATCATTGAGCTTAAAGATTGCAGATAGAGCTTACGTGATGGAACTTGGGGAAATCAAACTTCAGGGGAGCGCAAAAGAAATAATAGAGAATCCAGAAGTTAAAAGAGCATATCTGGGAATCTGATCAATAGCTCCAAACTCTAACAGCGATTGCTTCGCTCTCTTTTCTTTTGAATATTTCATTATTAAGTCTATGGTAATAATTATCACTCAAATCTAAAGATTTCGCAGTTCTCTTCATAGTTCTCTTCAAAAATTCCCTTCAGTTTCCCATTACAAACAGGGCAATCGTTTCTTGTTGGAATTTTTATTTCAAAAAAGCTTGTAGTGCTGAAATCAACACGAAGCAATTTTCCAGTCATCAACTCACCATACCCAGTTATGAACTTTATTGTCTCCAAAGCTTGGATACATCCCACAGCTCCAGCAGTGGCACCAATTATTGCTCTTCCTGTTGAAGATGGTGATCTTGGCAGATAGCATCTATAACATGGCCTGCCAATGAAAGTTGACAACTCCCCTTCAAACGAGAACACAGCAGCATGAACGAATGGCTTTCGCAGCAAGTAGCTTGCATCATTTATTATGTATCGAGTCCTAAAATTATCGGGACAACCAACTATCACATCATATGGTTTCATAATCCTTTCAGCATTTTTTGGGGTAAGGGAATATGGATAAATGTCAACTGAGACTTCAGGATTAAGTTTTTCAACAAAAATAGCGGCAGATTCAGCCTTGTTAATACCAATGTTACCTGCATGAATCGTTTGCCGTTGAAGATTTGACTTCTCAACCGTGTCACCATCTACAATCCCGAGTCGCCCAACACCTGCGGAGGCGAGGTATTGAATTACCGCACTTCCAAGCCCACCCGCACCTATGATGAGGGCAGAAGACTTTGCAAGTTTTTCTTGGCCTCTAATGCCAAAAATATCTATTTGTCTTGAATATCTTTCCACATCAAACATCAAGATTTCTCACCTCTTTTGAGTGGGCCATTATGAATGCTTTTCTGCTTTCAACGTCTTCACCCATCAAAATCCTGAAGAGCTCATCAGCTCTTTTCGCATCTTCTATCTTTACTTGGATCATAATCCTTTTCTCCGGGTTCATTGTTGTCTCCCATAACTGCTCCGGATTCATTTCTCCGAGCCCCTTATATCTTTGCACATCTCCTTTTCCAATTTTTTCAAGCAATCTTTTAAGCTCCGCATCGCTGTAAGCATAGTAAGTTTTTCCATCTTTTTTTACACCATAAAGCGGTGGTTGAGCGATAAAAAGTCTCCCAGATTCAATCAGAGGCTTCATGTGCCGGTAGAAGAATGCTAAAAGCAGAGTTCTTATGTGCGAGCCATCCACATCTGCATCGCTCATTATTATCACTCTTGAATATCTCATCTTGCTTAAATCAAAACTCTTATCTATCCCAGCTCCAATTGCAGAAATTATCGCTTTTATTTCTTCATTTCTCAGTATTTTCACAATTCCAGCTTTCTCAACATTGATGATTTTACCTCTTATTGGCAAAATGGCCTGAAATCTCCTATCTCTTGCTTGCTTGGCTGAGCCTCCAGCTGATTCTCCTTCAACAATAAATAGCTCCCTTTCTTCAGCATTCTTTGAAGAGCAATCTGCGAGCTTTCCAGGGAGGGTTATTGAAATGTCCTCCCTTTTTCTCACAAGTTCCTTAGCTCTTTTTGCAGCCTCTCGAGCCCTCTTTATGATTAGAAATCTGTTTATCAACGCCTCCCCTTCTCTGGAGTTCTCTTCAAGCCACTTAAGAATCTCCGAGTAAACGAGTGATTCAACAGCCGTTTTTACTTCGCTATTAGTGAGTTTATTTTTAGTTTGACCTTCAAACTGGGGCTGCGGGACTTTAACGCTCACAACAGCTGTTAATCCTTCCCTTATCTCTGCTCCGGTAAGTGTTTCAAACTTCTTGAACTTCTTTTTACCGTATTCATTTATCGCCTTCGTTAAACCTGCTCTAAAGCCGATGACATGCGTCCCACCATCTTGGTTTTTTATGTTGTTTGCAAAAGCAAGAATGTTCTCAAACTCCGAATCCGTGAATTGAATCGCAACCTCTACAATGATGCCATTTTTACTGCCTTCAATGAAAATTGGCTCGTGAAGAACTTTTTTCTTATTGTTAATTGACTTTACGAGTCCAATTATGCCTTCAGTGAACTGATATTCCTCTTCCTTACCAATTCTTTCATCTTTGAGCACTATTTTCAGCTTTGGGCACAGATACGCAACCTCTTTTAAACGCTGGGAGACTATGTCGTAATTAAACTCTACAACCTCGAAGATTTCGCTGTCTGGTTTGAACCTGATGTTAGTCCCGGTTTCTTTGCTTTCACCAACAACTATCAATCCAGTTTTTGGTGAACCCCTTTCATATCGTTGATAGTAAACTTTACCATCTCTCTTCACTCGAACTTCAAGCCACTCGGAAAGTGCGTTTACGACAGATAAACCAACTCCGTGAAGCCCTCCAGCAACTTTGTAAACCTTGTTTCCAAATTTGCCACCAGCATGCAGTTTTGTCATAACTATCTCAAGTGCAGATTTGCCAAGTTCATGCATGTCCACAGGAATACCGCGACCATTGTCTTCAACTTCAGCAGAGCCATCTTGGCATAACGTCACTTTAATGAGGTTGCAAAAACCCGCCAAATGTTCGTCAACACTGTTATCCAGAACTTCCCATAGAAGGTGATGAAATCCCTTCATACCGACGTTGCCTATATACATCCCGGGTCTCTTTCTAACCGCTTCAAGATCGTCAAGGACGGCTATGTCCTTTGCAGAATAATCACTTGAAGTCTCTTTCACAAAAAACGTAGAATTCCCGGTTAATAAGCTTATCCAAATTTCTAATCAAACGCTGGCCTTGATTCAACTCCTGAATTTCTGCAGAGGTTCTCTATTTGACTAAAAACTTCTTTCCAGTCAATCTTCTTTGCTTTTTCAGCGAGATCTTTCGCGATTCCGGAATTCATGAATCTCTTAACCCTAAATTTGTCATAGTATAGCATACTATTTGTGGATTTTGCGAGCTCAACAACACAACTAAAGTCTTCAGCACCGGGAATTATTGGCCCAAGAAAAATCCATGTTTTTATTTTTTCTTCTGAAAGCTTTTCAAGTGCTTTAACTCTCTCTTTTGGCAATGGAGCGTTTGGTTCAACGAGCGCAGCAATTCTCTCGTCGAGAGTTGTTATGGTAAAACCAACGTCAACTAAATCCCTGTTGATGCAAAGCAAGTCTATATCGCGACTCACGAGTGGGCTTTTCGTTTGTATACTAACTCTAAAACGGTTCTCAAGTAAAATTGATAACGCTTCCCTTGTAATACCTTCTTTTTTCTCAATGCTTTGATACGCATCCGTAATCGTGCTCAAGGCAACAACTCCTTTTTTTGCTCTTTTCAATTCTTTTTCCAGAATCCTTGTCAAGTTCTCCTTTACAACTACAACTTTTCCCCAGTTGTCTCCAATTTTTGTATCACAGTAAAGTCTTGCATAACAATAAACGCATCCATGTGAGCAACCGATGTATGGATTTAATGTGTAATCCAATCCCGGTAAGTTGCTTTTTCCAAGTGCTTTATTGACTTTCTTTCTTTCTATAAGAACTGACATAGCGTTCTTTGCTCCTTGACTTTGCGGAGAAGGGCTGATTGTTGAAGCCATTGTGGAATTAGTTTTGAGAAACTCTTTAGATATTCAATTGCATCTTCAAGGGTTTCAAATTCAAAATATTTCTGCGAGAACATTTTTCTAAGCATTTCTCTAACAAACCAGACCCCTATTGGAACTCGAAATCCTGGGTAGATTTCTCTCCAAATGATTGCAGTTGCCTGTCTTCTTATTCTCTCCAAATATTCCACAGTGGCGAGTCTTGCAGCATAATAGCAACCACCGATTTTTGCATAGCTTTCCCTGCCATTGTAGTCTTCGTAATCACTCTCCATTGCAATGCTTTTTCCAAAATTCCAAGTCGTTTCAGGGAACCAAGCTTCTCCCCATTCAAAGCTCCAGTGTCTTGGAAGGAGTATTGCCATAAATAAGTTTCTTTTCTCATTTAGCATAAAAACCCGATAGCTATCCAGAATTTCGAAGCCTTTAACTTTTTTCATAATCACTTTTGAAATTGTATCATCAACCGCAGTTATTGCCCATCTTGTTGGAACAAGTTTTCTTTTCCTTCCAAGCGCCCCAGCAGAGAGAAGTTTTTGAATGTGTGAAACTGGAATGCCCTCTTCATATAACATTTTTATAGCCTCAACTGCTACTAAGTCTCTTGCTTCGTAAACCTCTTCAACCACTTTGTTACTCCTTGGAGTGCTGTAAATTCGAAGGCTCTTTGCTGGTGCTGAAGGACCAAATGGAGCGTGATGTTCATCGAATATAACCCTTGGCTTCGGCGGTTTTTCAAGCAAAACCTCAATATCTACAGGTTTATCGTAGAGGCATATTTCCTGCAATTTTTCTGCAACACTGGAGCCCGGATTTTTTACGTTGGCCCTGAAGTTTCCCAAAACGAGCGAATACCGAAATTGGAGAACATCTTCAATCCTTAAATCCCGCCAAAGTTCTGGAGTATCGTAAAGCGATGTGTTGCCAACAACGGGTGGCACCGCAGCGGAGACGCGAACCTCAGGGTAATTGGCTCTTCCAACAAAAATTGAGGGAGGAGATGAACCGAAAATTTCTGTGCTATTCAAAACTCGCACTTCGTAATTCATAGCCCTGCATTTTTTGCCGCAAAACATCCTACCTCTGCAAAGAATGCAGAGTTTCTCGTTCACGATCAAAGTTGCATTAAAAATTTAAAAAACTTAGCAAAACTTGAACTTGATGACGTATTTAAGGTTCATAATTCTGATTGGATTGGTAAGCTTATTTGGAGACATGGTATATGAAGGTGGAAGAAGTGTTTTTGGAGCATATCTTGCAACCCTCGGTATAAGTGCTGTTTTTCTTGGAGCAATCGTGGGGTTTGGAGAATTTATTAGCTACGCTTTTCGCCTGATTTTTGGTAAGATTGCAGATAAAACGAAGAACTACTGGTTTTTTACTTTTCTTGGCTATGCTTTGATTTTTTCCATACCTCTCATTGCCTTCTCACCATTGCCCATAATTGCCTTTCTTTTTGTTCTCGAAAGACTTGGAAAGGCGATAAGAACACCTGCAAGGGATGCTCTAATATCTTTCACGAAAACCGGTGTAGGAAAAGGATTCGGTATTCATGAGGCAATTGATCAAGTTGGCGCAGTTTTTGGACCACTACTCGTTTTTTCAGCACTTCATTTTGGACTTGGCTACAGGGAAAGTTTTGCAATTCTTTTTATTCCGGCAGTTGCCATGATTTTTACGCTTTACTTTGCAAAAGCGAGTCATGTTTTGGAAGAGAGCTTTGAGGTTGAAGAAAAAATTGGAAAAAATTTCTGGTATTACATGTTTTTTTCAGCCCTCTCCTTTTCTGGAATTGCAAACTTTCAGCTAATAGCCTATCATTTCGAAAAAAATGCAATTTTTGCCGATGAGCTTATTGCGGTTCTTTATGCAATTGCAATGCTCTTCTCAGCGATCTTTGCTCTCCTTGCTGGTATTAGCTATGATAAACTGGGTCTTAAAAATCTGTTTGTAGTTTCATTTTTGGCTCCAATTTCTCTAATACTGGCTTTCTCTTCAAATCCAGTCATGGGAGTTATTCTTTTGGGGATCATTCTTGGAATTCAGGAATCCTCCATGCGTGCTGGAGTTGCAAAGTTTGCAGAAAAAAGTGAGAGAGCAACTGCTTATGGAATTTTTAACCTCTTTACCGGTCTTGGCTATTTTTTTGGAGCAGCAGTTCTTGGATTTTTATACACAGTATCGTTTGATTACATGATTGCGTTCTCAGTAATAACAGAATTTCTTGCCCTCATTTTCTTGCTAAGGGTTCTCAAAGTTTGAATTTAAAAAAGGTTATAAAGCTACGCTTTTTAAGCACTCTGTGCTCTTCGAGTCTTTCTTTACCGAAAATCTGGAAATGAAAAACAGGCTTGTAAGATCTGCTACAGCTGAAGCGATGGCAACCAAGGAAGGTTTTGTTACCCAAGGGCTCATTGAGCTATACAAAAAACTCGCAGAAGGCGGAGTTGGGACTATAGTGACGGGTTTTATGTTTGTCAGCGAGGAGGGGAGAGCATCTTACAAGATGACGGGAATAAGCAGCGATGAACACATTGATGGTCTAAAAAAGCTAACTTCTGAAGTCAAGAAAGTTGACAAAAAAGTTGTTCTTGTCTCTCAACTTGCCCATGCTGGCAGACAGACTTTTATAAACCCCATCGCCCCTTCAGCGGTTGAAGACTTGTATACGGGTGTGAAGCCGAGAGAGATGACAAAAGAAGACATAGAAAAAGTTATCGAAGATTTTGCAAACTCAGCGAAGAGAGCTGAAAAAGCAGGATTCGATGCGGTTCAGCTCCATTCCGCACACGGTTATTTGCTAAGCGAGTTCATTTCTCCATACACAAACAGGAGAAGCGATGAGTATGGGAGGGAAAAGGAGAAGATATTGCTTGACATTATTGAAAGGATAAGAGAAAAAAGCAGGATACCTGTTATGATAAAGATGAACGCATGCGATTTCTTGCCAAATGGACTTGAGGTTGAATCTGCAGCAAAAATTGCTAAGAAGCTAAGCGATGCTGGTTTTGAAGCAATAGAGGTCAGCGGTGGAATGTATGAGTCGATATACCATAAGCGTTACAACGTAGTCAGCCAGAAAGTTGTAAAAAGCGGAGAGGCATATTTTAAAGAATTTGCATTCAAGATAAGGAAGGCGGTGGACATTCCTGTAATTGCAGTCGGAGGTATAAGGAGTCTTAAAACTGCTGAAGACCTCCTGAATAAAGTTGAACTCGTAGCAATGTCTCGACCCCTGATAAGGGATCCTTTTCTTCCAAAAAAGCTCATGAATGGAGAAGTCGATAAAAGCGACTGTAAATCCTGTAATTTGTGTCTTTCCGCAATCTTTGAAGGTAAGCCCTTGCGCTGCTATGCAAAAGATGTGGTATGAAAAATTTTAATTTGTAAATCTTCTCCTTGAATTTGGTATGGAATTCGTGGAAAGATACAATGGTTGTGGACTGCTTATAGCTGTGAAGAGAAAAATAGCGGAAGCAACGGGAATTCAAAAGGTAGAGATATACGAAACAGAGAGCTTTGGCAAAATGCTTGTAATAGATGGTAAAGTTCAGCTTACGGAGTTTGACGAATGCTTTTATCACGAAATGCTCGTACATGTGCCAATGGTGAGTTGTAGAAAAGTGAAAAAAGTCCTTATAATTGGTGGTGGAGATGGAGGAGCTTTGAGAGAAGTTTTAAAACACGATGTTGAAGAGGTTGTGCTTGCTGAGATAGACAGAAACGTAATAGAGCTCTGTAAAAAGCATCTCGGCATTGATTGTGGTAGTTTCGCTGATGAAAGAGTTGAAATTGTTATAGAAGATGGTAGAAAATACCTCGAGCACTGCGAGAAGTTTGATGTAATCATTGTCGATAGCACAGATCCGGTTGGAGTTAGTGATCCACTGTTTGGTAAAGAGTTCTTCGAGCTTTGTAGCAGAAAAGGGAGAATCTTTTGTTCCCAATCACAATCGCCACTTATACAGAAAAATTACTTCAGAAAGATGCTCCAGAATTCTTCAATGCTGAAAAATAGGCGAGTTTTTATTTCCACAGTTCCAACTTACCCATTAGCACTCTGGAGTTTCATAATAGCTGGAGATTACAGTTTTAGATACATAAGGAGAAATTTCAGAAAAATAAATGGCAAAACGAGGCACTATAATCCTGAAATTCATTTTTCAGCTTTTATGCTTCCTGAGTGGCTCAAAGAGGAGATAGGAAATGCTGAGTGAGAAAGAGAAAGAGAAAATGCTTGAAAGCGAAGAAACGAGGGAATGCATGAAAATACTCGTCGCGCTGGCAAGGATATATGATGCAGAGAGCTTTATAAAAATTTCTTCCGCACACATTTCAGGGGTTAGCTATGACAACATTGGTGATGAGGGCTTGGAATGGCTAAGATCGATAAGGGGTAGAGTGAAAGTTAGGACTACTTTAAACCCTGCCGGAATGGATCTCGAGAAATGGGCTGAAATGGGGATAAGCGAAGAATTCTATAAAAAACAGATGGAGATAATTGACGTATTTAAAAAGCTTGGGGTTGAAATAACTCTAACTTGCACTCCTTATTATATTCACAGTCCAAAATTTGGCGAACACTTAGCTTGGGCTGAGAGCTCTGCAATTGTCTATGCAAACTCGATTCTTGGAGCGAGAACAAACAGAGAAAGTGGTATAAGCGCGCTGGCATCAGCAATAACTGGTGTAACACCCTATTATGGGTTGCACATCAAGGAGAACAGAGCACCAACTGTTCTCGTGAGAGCAAGAGGAGATCTTTCTGCACTCGGCTACAAAGCAGGCATGGAATTGCCTAACGAGATACCTTATTTTGTTTTTGAAAAAGAAGTCTCGATGGATGAACTTAAACTTCTCTCAGCTTCGATTGCAGCAACCGGTAACATTGCGATGTTTCATGCGGAAAAAATAACGCCGGAGTGGAAGGAATTTGAAAGACCAAAAGAAGTTGTGGAAATAGAGGGAAAAATAGAAAAAAGCTGTCATGCTGATTTAATTGCAATTGGATGTCCTCATTGCTCAATTGAAGAGCTCAAAATGATTCTGAAGCTTTTAAATGGTAGAAAGGTTAAAAAAGAATTCTGGATTTTTACATCGAGAGAAGTTGCTGAAAATGCCAAGTTTATTGTTGAAAGTCTTGAAAATCTTGGAGCGAGAGTTTTTATGGATACTTGCATGGTTGTCTCGCCCCTAACAGAAAAGTTCAGATGTGTTATGGTAAACTCTGGAAAAGCTCTGGAATACCTGCCAAAAAAGAGAAAAGTAGACGTTGCTTTTGGCGATCTCAGGAGTTGTGTTGAGAATGCTGTGAGCTAAAATTTATCCGCGAAAGCTTTATATCTTTGTTCAGGCACTTTTTATGGAATGCATTATTTGTAAAAACACCTCACCCTCAAAATCGCTTAGAATATGTGTTAAATGTGCAAAATCTGAGAAAGCACTCGAAATTGCAAAGAATCTTCACTTTTATCCGCAGGTTCCAATAAAGAGCTGCAAGCTTTGTGCAAACGAGTGCAAAAATTTTGCTTTATGTGGAAAACCCAAATACGGAAATCTTTCTTATTACGAGGACCCATTGCCAACCAATTGTTGCAACGCGTGGTTTTGCAAGGGCAGCGAGCTTCGTGGAACTAATTTGGCAGTATTTTACTATGGCTGTAATTTCGATTGCCTTTTCTGTCAGAACTGGAGTCATAAAAACGTTAACATTTCTTTCGTAGAACTCGAGGAACTTTTAAGTGTTCTAAGTCGAGAAAGAATAAAATGCATATGCCACTTTGGCGGTTCTCCTGAGCCACAAATGCCTTTTGCGTTGAGATTCAGCAGAAAGGCGCTTGAAATAAGAAAGGACTTGATGATATGCTGGGAGTGGAATGGTTCAGGGAATACATCATTAGCTCTAAAGGCTGCTGAACTGAGTAGCATTTCCGGTGGAACTGTAAAATTCGATTTAAAGGCATGGAACGAGTTTTTGCATATTTTGTTAACAGGAAGAAGTAACGAGAGAGCAAAGAAGAACTTTGAAAAAATTGCGGAAAAATTCCCCGATGTTCTGTCGGCAACAACACTTCTTGTGCCTTACTATGTGGATGAAGAAGAAGTCGAGAAAATTGCGGGCTTTATTGCATCAATAGACGAGAACATACCGTACAGTCTTTTGGTTTTCCATCCAGATTACAGATTGAGAGATTTGCCAGTTACACCAAGAGAACAAGTTTTTAACTGCTATAAAGCAGCTAAAAAGCATTTAAAAAGAGTTAACATCGGAAATCTGCATCTTTTAGGGATTTTATAAGCTTTAAAACTCCGTCAAATGAATATTCTTCAGGAATTAGGACATTAAAATCTCTAAATTTCAAAAATTCTGCAGTTGGCGAACCTATTGCAATAAGAGTTATTTCCCGCAATTTTTTTATGCACTCACTATCGCAGTTCTCCAAAAAGCTCTCCGCAATCATTCTGCTTGAGAAAACGACTACATCGTAGAATTTTGCTTTAACTTTTTCAATCTCTTCTCTTTGCCTTTTCCCCTTCAATTTTACAATTCTGTAACCAATGATTTCAGTGCAATCTGCAATCTTCGAAATCTCCCTCAATGCATCGCTTCCATAATCGCTCCTTATCACCAAAACCTTTTTACCTCTTAGCAAATCACTGAATTCTTCAACTATTGCTCTCGATTCAAATTTCTTTGGCACAAGAACATCGTAACCCGCATTTCTGAGAATGTTGGCAGTCTTTTTTCCGATTGCAATCACTTTATTAAGCCTAATACTTTTTTCCACTATCCTTTTTGCCAGATTCTGGCTTGTAATTATTGCAAAATCGTGCTCAGGAACTTCGAAATCAAGATAGCGAAGCTCAATGAATGGGCATCCATAGGTTTCTATTCCTTCTTTTCTGAACTCTTCAACTGTTTCTTCGATTAGCTCAGATGGCCGGAGTATTAATACTCTCATAGTCATCCAGAAACGGATACTTTTTTCTTGTAGCACTAACTTCGGAAAGATCTATCTCGCTCATTAGAATTTCCTGATATATCCCTCCTTCTACCATAACCCTTCCTTCTGGGTCTACGAGTAGGGAATTCCCTCCATAGCCAAGATCTCCCTCAACGCAGTTAACTCCCGCAACAAAAAGCTGGTTTTCTATTGCTCTTGCTTTAATAAGAGTTTTCCAGTGCTCTATTCTATCTGCAGGAAATTCTGCTGGCACTGCAATTATTTCAGCCCCTTTCTTCATCAATTTCCTCGCAAGTTCTGGAAATCTTATCTCGTAACAGATGAGAATGCCCAATGCACCAATAGGGGTTTCAAAAACTTCATATCCCTTTCCGGGTTTGAAGAACTCCTTCTCTCTTGTGAGCGGGAAAAGTAAGTTTTTCCTCTGCACACCGAGAATTTTTCCGCTGTGCACAATAACTGCGGAGTTGTAGAGTTCATCGCTTCTTTCCGCAACTCCGGCAACGATTACGATGTTCTTCTCCTTTGATAGCTTCAAAACGAGTTCCAGTTCCTCTTCAAGTTTTCTAACTGAAGAAATGCTGTTGGGATAAAATCCAGTTGTAAACAGTTCTGGCAATACTACAAAATTTGCCTTAACTTGTAGAGCCCTTTTTATTAAACTCAGCCCCTTCATTATGTTCACTTCTCTATCAGGCGTTATTCTCTGCTGGGCTAATGCAATTCTCAGCTTAGAGCTCAATTATCCTCGCCTCCTTATAGGATTTAAAACTGCTTTCATGCTTTCTTCAACATTGCCACCGTATTCCTCCCGGCTTGACATTGCAAATACTTGCTGCTAAAATTATTAACACTTTCGAAAATGTGGTTGCAGATGAAGTTCGAACGAAAACGTTAATATTCTCCTCTTTCCAACCTTGGACATGAGAAGGTCATTGCTCGACATCCTTGCTTGTCCAAAGTGCAAGTCCGATCTCGAACTTGAGGTCTTGGAAGAAGAGAATGGGGAGATAATATCCGGAAAGCTGATATGCAAAGCCTGTGGAGTTTATTATCCAATTGAAGATGGGATACCAAATCTTTTACCCGGGCTATGAAGTTCATCGTCGTTACTGGCGGAGTGATGAGCGGTTTGGGTAAGGGGATCACCGCAGCCTCTATAGGCAGACTTCTTGTCGACCTTGGATACAGAGTTGTGCCCATAAAAATAGATCCATACATAAACATCGACGCTGGCACGATGAATCCTTTTCAGCATGGAGAGGTTTTTGTTCTCAAAGATGGCACTGAAGTTGATCTCGATCTTGGGCATTATGAGCGCTTCATGGGTTTTGAGCTAACAGGGGAGCATAACATAACCACGGGGAAGATTTACAAGAGAGTAATCGAGAAGGAAAGGAGGGGGGAATATCTTGGTCAAACTGTTCAAATAATTCCGCATGTTACAGATGAAATCAAATCATGGATTCGGGAAGTTGCAAGAAAAAACAATGCTGAAATATGTCTAATTGAAGTTGGTGGCACTGTTGGAGACATTGAAAGCATGCCTTTTCTCGAGGCTATAAGACAGATCAGGATTGAAGAAAAAGAGGAGGACTTTTTGCTCGTTCACGTAACTCTAATTCCATTGGATGCGGGAGGAGAACAAAAAACGAAGCCAACACAGCACAGTGTTAAGGAATTGCGGGAACTTGGACTTTATCCAGACGTTATCGTTGGCAGATGTAAGGAGAAACTTAAAGAGTCTACGAAGAGAAAAATTGCCCTTTTCTGTGATGTGGAAATTGAGGCCGTGATAAGCAACGAGGATTGTGACATCTACGAGGTTCCGCTGAAATTCAAGGAAGAGAAACTCGATGAGGTCATTTTAAACAAACTAAAGCTTGAAAGAAAAGATGGTGGAAAGGAATGGGAAGACTTCGTAAGGAAAATGAAAGAGTTGAAGGAAGAGGTTGACATCGCAATAGTTGGTAAATACGTGGATGTGAAGGATGCGTACATAAGCATAAGGGAAGCGCTGAAACATGCTGGGATTCATGTGGGTTGCAAGGTCAACTGCATATGGATAGACAGCGAAAGAGTTGAAAAAGAAAATCCAGAACTTAACTACGATGGTATTCTAATTCCTGGAGGCTTTGGAAAGCGAGGTGCGGAGGGGAAGATAAGGGCGATAAATTATGCAAGAACAAAAAATGTGCCATTTCTTGGTATATGCTTCGGTTTTCAGCTTGCGGTAGTTGAGTTTGCAAGAGACGTCTGCGGCTTTAAAAATGCAAACAGTGCGGAGATTGCAAATTCAGAACATTCGGTTATCGATCTGCTGCCTGAGCAGAAGAATGTAAAGGATCTTGGCGGAACAATGAGATTGGGGGAAATAGAGATAACTCTAAAGCCAAACACCATTGCATATGCGCTTTATGGAAAAGAAAAAATCTTCGAGAGACATAGACACAGATACGAAGTCAACCCTGATTACATATCGATTTTTGAGAGTAAAGGGCTTGTATTCAGCGGCCATTCTGACAGCGGGAGAAGAATGGAAGTTCTTGAACTTCCATCACACAGGTTTTTCTTCGCAACCCAATTCCATCCCGAATTTAAGTCTCGTCCACTCTCACCTTCACCGCCGTTTGTGGGTTTTGTCAAAAGCGCCTTGGATTTCAGAAGAGAGAAGGGATTAAAATTTGAAAAGGAAAAACTTTAAATCCTCTCAGCAATCCTTTATATGCGCTTTATATACTTGCTCGCACTAATTGCTTTAACCTTCGTGCCCATTGCAACAGCACTTGAAACACTAACAAAAAATAACTACAGCCTCGAAACAAAAATAACCCCAGAAAAAGAATACTACTTTGCGGGGGAGCTAATTTCGGTTGAATACAAGATATATCCAAAGACTTCCGATGACAAGGTAAAAATCGGTGGTGATAAGGGTAATCCAAGAAGTTATTACTTTAGGACACCTCTTCTCGAACCAAAATGGATTCTTGACATAAAATACGCCTCCGTTGCTGGGCCGAGCAGCGTTGATTTTAGGGAAACCTCAATTGTATACGAAGTAAAGTACCTCGACGAAAACGGTTTGGATTATCTGAAGTTGAACGTAACCGGTAAGCTTCCAGACACAGTTTTACGAATTAAGAACCTCGATGTGATTGTCGCTGCGGTTGAGGAAGCAGCAGTAGATGCGCTTAAGCCTATAACAATAAAACTCGTGAATAAAACTGCTTTCAGCATAGAAATAGAGTTTATGAGAAAATCGCTAACGGAGGCGAAGAACAAGCTTGAAGCAGAAGGAGTTAAATACGATGAGAGGGAATTCAAAGATGCAGAAAATCTCCTTAAAACTGTTGAGCAAGCATTTAACGACGGTGATTATTCTTTGGCTGACGAGAAAATTGAAACTTTAAAGAGCAAGATTGAGAATTTAACAAGTCTTGCAGACAAGTTAAGAGCTGAGGACATATACAACAGACTTTCAAATGAAATGAGCAACTTATCCGTTAAGCTCGAGGAAGTGCAGTTGTTAATCCAAAATCTGAGGGGTTCAGAGAACTATGAAAATCTAAGCACAGCATATGCAACGTTGAAAGCGAGAGGCGATGAATATAAGTTAAAGCTCGTAACTATTAAGGAGTATTTGAATCAGGAGAAGTTTACAAAAGCCTACGAAGAGGCAAAAAAGATTGAGGATGGGATATACAGGCTTAAAACTGATCTTGAAGACCTTTACAATAAAAGCAAAGTATCTCCAAAACCCACTCCGAGTTATGATTTCTTTGCAGAACTTAAGTTCTACGCCCCATATCTTGCGGTTGTGGGGGTTTTAAGTGTAGCTATAGTGGCAATTGCGAGGTTTAGGAAGAGGAGAAAGTGGGATGAATTGAGATAATGAATTTTATACTTTTTGAGTGGAGATAAAATTTATAAACTTGAAAGATGATGAAAAATAAAAAACGGGAGGTGCTTAAATGGAAGAAAAAGTTGCACCAGAAGAAAAAAAAGTTGCACCAGTTGCGAAGCCAAAAACTTCAACGGGGCTTGAAGAAAACGTTGAAGGCCTTCTTTGCTACCTTGTCGGGTTTATAACAGGGATAATATTTCTGATTATAGAGAAGGAGAGCAGATTTGTCAGATTTCATGCGATGCAATCTACAGTTACTTTTCTGACTCTTGCAATAGTTAACTGGATCATCGGTGCTATTATTGTTGCAACAGCACTTAATCCCTTCACTTGGGGAATCACAGCTATTTTGGGAATTATTTCAACTTTGATATTAATTGCAAGTATAATCTTCTGGATTCTTGGAATGTACATGGCCTATCGCGGACAAATGTATAAGTTCCCATTCTTCGGGCAAATAGCAGAAAACTTCTTAAAGTAATTATTAAAAATTTAATATTTTTTAAATTCTTTGCGCTTACACTTCGAAACGCATATATGCAGTATTTAGTTCCTACCCGATATGAAAATACTTCTTACTGCTGAAAGATGCTTGATGAGCAACTACCACAATGCTCTGTTTCTCGGATTTGCAAGTTGTGCACCGAGGAGTTTAATTCCTTCACAGCTCTTCTTCAGATTCATTTGTCCTCCAGTTAAAACGAGGAATGGTAGGGCAATATTTGCCCCATATGGGACAAGAAAGATTGAAGCAGCACTTTTAAGCCATGGATTCAGCGAGAAGGATGTTGCAGTTGTTCCACCTGAGAAGATTGAAAAGTTTTTGGATGATGCAAAAATAGTAGGAATAACAACAAATGATCCCCTTGGTTTAGGGCCAGCTTCAACGACTTTTTCTGGAAAAACTGGGTTCGTTAAAGAGGAACCATATAACTTTTTCTGCTTCAAAGAGCTTTTAAGAAAGATAAGAGGTAGGGCAAAAATTGTGGTTGGTGGTGCTGGAGCTTGGCAGCTGGAAAATGAAAAAGTAATGGAAGAACTCGGGATAGATGTTGTCGTAATTGGTGAAGGAGAAAAGATTGTTCCGCAACTTTTTGAGAGGATTCTGAATGGGGAGAATTTGAGGGGGATTTTTTACGGTGATCCAGTTGAAGTTGCAGAGATGCCATTGATAAGAAATCCAACAATTGGTGGCATCGTTGAAATTGCCCGCGGATGTGGCAGAGGTTGTAGATTTTGTCAGCCAACTCTGCAAAGGCTTAGATCGAGACCGCTGGAGCATATACTCGAGGAGACAAAGATTAACGCTCCTTATGGCTTTGTAACACTTCATGCAGAAGATGTGCTTCGCTACAAAGCTGATGGTATTAAAGTTAATGAAAAAGCCGTTATTGAGCTTTTCTCTGAAGTCTCTAAACTCTGTAAAGTGGGGATAAGTCATTTTGCTTTGTCTTCAGTTGCAAGTGCAGAAAATGTTGTTCAGGAAATCTCACAGATTTTGGGGATTCCGAATAAATCCCAGCGATGGCTTGCAGGGCAGACTGGTATTGAAACTGGAAGCGAAAGATTGATAAAAGAGCTCATGCCTGGAAAGACTCGCCCATTCAAACCCGAGGACTGGAGTGACGTTGTAGAGCAGGCATTTGGCATTTGCAGCGATAATCACTGGATTCCATGCGCAACACTGATCCTTGGATTACCCGGGGAGAAGGAGGAGGACTCTATGAGGACTGTTGAACTTATTGAAAGACTAAAAAATTATAAAAGTCTAATTGTCCCACTTTTCTTTGTTCCAATTGGAAAACTTAGAGACCAACAGCTTTTTACAGCTGAGAAACTTGAGCAACATCACTGGGAAGTTATAAAGAAGTGCTGGGAGCACGATGTTAGATGGATAAGAGAGCTTGCAAGAGATTATCTTGCAAAAATTCCGATTTTGGGCAGAATATTTGTCACGAAATTCATTGAATGGGCGATAAGTGAGGGAAACAAAAGAATGAGGACTTTGGAGGCTCAGTATACTTCAAGAATCCGGTAATAAGTGTCCCTTCTTGCAGCTCTTCTTCCAACAGATTTTATTGCAGCGATGATTTCTTCCACATTTGCTGCTTTGAATTCCTTTCCCGTAGCTCTTATCACATTCTCTTCAAAAAGTGTTCCGCCAAAGTCGTTAGCACCAAAGAAAAGGGCAAGCTTTGCCACCTCAAAACCCTGAGAAAGCCAGGAAGCTTGAATATTTCTGAAATTATCCAAAACAATTCTCGAAATGGCTACAACTTTCAGATATCTTGTTGCACCCGCTTTTTCTATGAAATCCATTTCTGTATTCCCAGGATGGAAAGTCCATGGAATGAAGGCTGTGAAACCCCCTGTTTCGCTCTGCAATTCTTTTATTTTTAACAAATGCTCAATTATGTCATCATCGCTTTCAATATGTCCAAAGACCATTGTTGCAGTTGTTGGCATTCCAAGCTTGTGTGCTGTGCGCATAACTTCTATCCACTCCTCGCTTTTGCACTTTTTTGGACTAATTTTAGCCCTTACTGAATCTACGAGTATTTCTGCCCCTCCTCCTGGCAAAGAGTCGAGACCAGAATTTTTAAGTTTCAAAAGAACCTCTTCATAACTCAGCCCCTCATTTTTGGACAAGAAAACGATTTCTGGTGGAGAAAGGCTATGGAGGTGAATTTGGGGAAAATAGTTCTTTATCTTTCTAAAAAGGCTTTCAAACCACTCAAGCGATAGTTCAGGATTTAATCCACCCTGGAGCATTATCTGTGTTGCTCCAAGCTTTACAGCATTTTCAACTTTTTTAATTATCTCTTCATCGCTGAGAGTGAATCCATGTCCCTTTGCATAGAAAGCACAGAATTTGCACTTCGAAATGCAAATGTTTGTGTAGTTTATTGTTGCATCAGCAACAAATGTTACCAAATCTCCACATTTCTCTTTCCTTAACTTATCAGCTATCTTTCCGAGTTTTGCCAAGGGTAGAGAAAAAAGTTCAGAGTAATCTGTGCTCATAGCACATCTCTTCAAAAACCTTAAGCGATTTTCTCTCCTTCACTCCAAGCTCGTGGATCAGAGAAGAGAAATAGTGGAAAAGAAATTCCTCGGGTAGCCTGAATTTCTGACTTGCAACACTTACGACTTCCGAAATGTTTTTCAAACCCCATTTAAGTGACTCAATGACTTTCTCATCAATGCCATTAACTCTTGACACAGAAACACCAAAAACAGCTGGTAAACCTGTTAGATCTTTCCATTCTTCGCCTATGTCCATTAGCACGCGGTAAAGCATTCTTGCCTTTATCGCCTCATCACCGATTACGAGTGCATGATTAAATTTAGCAAGCATTTCCTCGAGTGTGCCATTGAATTCAACGAGTCTGTTTATCATCCCCTTTTCAAACTTAATAATCTTCATCATGTTTGCGGAAGTTA
>JAWBZL010000003.1:0-81802 GCA_038866255.1 Archaeoglobaceae archaeon | reverse complement strand
TTACCCCCTCTACGCTTTGATCTTCGTCTTCTGGGTTTTAAATCTGCTCGTGTCTTTCAGAATGATTCTTCCCGAGTTTAGATTCGTTATATATGCTCTCTCTATCATTGTTCTTCTGATCATTGCTTACAGAATCCTGAAAAGGATTTAGGTGGGGCAAATGACGAAAGAAAAGCGGGAAAGACTAGATATAATCTATGATATCCTAAGAATAATTGCCTCCCACGGAAATTCCATTCTCCCAACACCACTGCTAAGATTTTCAAATCTCTCTACGCAGAATTTCAACCGCTACATGAATGAGCTCATTGAAAAAGGTTTTGTTAGGGAAATCTATGACGAAGAGGGCAGAAGATACTATACCCTTACTGACAAGGGATTCAAATTCCTTGAAAAATATCAAAAAATTCGTGAGCTTATAGAGGAGTTTGGGCTTTAGCTCTCAGCATTTATATACTCAAGGGCTACTTGGTGTGATGTGGAGCATACTCAAGGCTCTGAGAGAGAGGCCTGAGATTCTCTACGACTCCCAGAGAAGGCGTGGTTTGGGAACGGAGATCGTTGAAAAGGCTATTGAGCTCGATAGAAAGTGGCGAGAAACGCTAAAAGAAGTGAATCTGCTTAGAAAACGTAGAAATGAGCTCTCAAAACTTTTGAAAGATCAAAAGGACCAAAAGCTAATCGAAGAGGCGAGAAAGATTAGTGAAGTGGTTAAAAATGCTGAAGAAGAACTTGAAAGAATCGAGAAAGAGCTTGAGAAAACCTTGCTGTCGATCCCAAACATAGTCCATGAATCTGTGCCAATTGGCAAAGACGACAGCGAAAACGTTGCAATTCGCTACTGGGGAAGAGCAAAGGTATATTTCGAAGATGTGGACAAGTTTATGGCAATCACGAATCAAAAAGCAGATTATGAAGTCACGGATTTCAAACCCGTTGCTCATGCAGATGCTGTTGAGCTTTTTGGCTGGGCTGATACAGCGAGAGCAGCAAAAGTTGCTGGATCAAGATTTTACTATCTTTTCGATGATCTCGTATGGCTTGATTTTGCTTTAACGCTCTATGCAATGGATTTCATGGCAAAAAATGGATTTAAAATTGTTATACCTCCATTTATGCTTAGAAAAGAAGCCTACCAAGGGGTTACAGCTTTCAGCGACTTTGAAGATGTGATTTACAAAATCGAAAACGAGGATCTGCATTTGATCGCAACAAGCGAGCACGCAATTGCAGCGATGCACATGAATGAAACGATTGAGGAAAACGATTTGCCATTGCTTTACGCAGGTTTTAGCCCTTGTTTCAGAAAAGAAGCGGGAGCACATGGCAAGGATACGAAGGGGATTTTTAGAGTTCATCAGTTCAACAAGATCGAGCAATTCGTTTTCTGCTTGCCAGATCAAAGCTGGGAATGGCATGAGAAATTGATTGAAAATGCAGAAAAACTCTGGCAGGGATTGAGAATTCCATACAGAATAGTGAACATCTGCACTGGAGACCTCGGAATCGTCGCAGCAAAAAAATACGATCTCGAAGCCTGGATGCCTTCGCAGGCAATGTTTAGAGAAATGGTCTCCTGCAGCAATTGCACAGACTGGCAGAGCTATCGCTTAAAAATACGCTACGCGGAAAAGAAAGGAATGCCAAGCAAGGGTTTTGTTCACACGCTAAACTCGACTGCAATCGCTACAACGAGAGCGATAACAGCAATAATCGAGAATTACCAGCTCGAAGATGGTAGAGTTGAGATACCGAAGGCACTTAAAAGATACCTTGAAAACTTCGAATCCTCGCCAAAGGATTTTATAGAACCAAAAAACGCTCGAAAGGTGTGAGAATTTCGCAATCCTCTTTCCTTATCAATACAGTGTCTTCGACTCTTACACCACCAACTTTTTTGT
This sequence comes from Archaeoglobaceae archaeon, assembly GCA_038866255.1. Classification (GTDB taxonomy): domain Archaea; phylum Halobacteriota; class Archaeoglobi; order Archaeoglobales; family Archaeoglobaceae; genus WYZ-LMO2. The sequence goes on along the minus strand of JAWBZL010000003.1, from coordinate 79,901 downwards.
AATAAAGCCCGGGCTCAATCGTTACAACCATCCCGCTTTTCAGCGTTACATCTACTTCGCCAATTCTCGGCTCTTCATGAACTTCAAGACCGACTCCGTGACCAGTAGAGTGAATAAATCCTTCTCCTTTTTTTGTTTCAAACCCATAGCTTTTTAGTGTATCCTTCACAGTTTCATGCACCTCTCTGCCGTTAATACCTTCCCTAAGCATCGAAATCGCTTTTTTCTGGGCATCCACAGTTGCAGAGAGCATCTCTTTTAGCTCTTGATTGTCGTTAAGAATCACAGTTCTTGTGAAGTCCGCGTAGTAGCCATTTCTATTCCTCGGAAAAACGTCTATGAGCAAATGATCTTCAATATTTCCCCCACCAAGCTCATGCGGATCCGCGGATAGTTTCCCCGAAACGCAGATCGTATCCTCCGCGATCAAACCGCGATCCCAGAGTTCGCTTTCAATGAAGTTTCGAATTCCGTCGCAATTAAACTTCCGTGAGCGAATTAATTTCAATGCCTCAGAAAAAACTGCCAATAGTTTCTCGCAATTCATCCTTATTTCTGTGATTTCAGAACTCGTTTTCACCGCCCTCATTTTCAAAAAGGGGTTCTCAACTGTTTCGACCTCGAAATTCTCTTGCAAAAAGAGAGCAAAATAAGCCGGGAACTCGTTTGGAACTAAAACCTTCTTAGCCCTGCCCTCTTTCAGAAGTTGGACAAGGATTTCCGCAACCGCTTTTCTTGGTAACTTCAGCTCCTTCAATTTATCCTCGTAACCAAGCATCTCGTAGCTTGCAATCTCCTTAACTCTGCTCTCTCTCAAAGCTCTGTTCAGTTCCATCTCTGGCAAGAGCAGAAGTTCCGTCCCATCAGCTCCAATTAAGTAAAACATAGCAGAAGAGCTTCTGAATTTTGTTGCGTAAAAAAAGTTCGCATTTCCAGAGTGCATCAGGAAAAAGTCCGCAGATCTCTCTCTTAAAAGCTCGATCACCATATCAGAATCTTTGCCCAGCCTTCCGCAACAACCTTCTCCGCAACCTTGCAAGCAACTTTCACCCTGTATCTGTTCTTTTCTTTCTCAACGATTTCGCATTCCACGGTAACAAAATCGCCTATGCGAACTGGTGCAACATAGCGAAAGTTTGTTTCAAGCAAAACAACGATCCCGGGAAGCATTGCTACTGCGGTTGAGACGAGACTCGTCGTAAGCATGCCGTGTACAACTCTGCCACCGAACTTCGTCTGCTTTGCAAAATCCTCGCTGAAGTGAATAGGATTCATGTCCCCGGATAATAAACCAAAGAATTGAACATCTACTTCACCTATCCTTTTCGAATAGCCAAATTTAAAGCCAACGTCGATCTTTGCTGAGAGTTTTTTGAACTCCTTAAAATCTCCACCCAATTTTGAGTACAAACCCTTTAGTTCCGAAAAATTCATGCAAAAAGTTTTAAAAAATGTTTAAAAGCTTTTCTACCTCTTTGCTTTCTTCATCTTAAGCTTCTTCAGCCTTATTATGTTTTCTCTATCCATTTCCTCAAGCTTAAAGGCTATAAACTTCGCAAGTTCATTCATTCTCGGAATAACTCGATATTCGAGCGCGTTAACTCGGCGCTTAGTTCTTTCGATCTCTTCAAGCAATCTTCTTATCGTTGTTTCAATTTCAGCAACTTCAAGGATTGAATCCACGAGCTCTTCGTAGGCAGTAACTGCTTCATCAACTCTAACGCTTGTGCTCAAGATTCCATAGGGCTTCTCTATCGTCTTTCTCGCCACTTTCTCTCTTTTTATCACTGGCACAACTACGCCCATTATGCTCTTCTTTTTTAGCATAAAACTAGGCTGAATCTGACAGCAAGAAAGCGCTATAGAACGCAAAGCTGTAAACCCATCGACTGCCATCGCAATCAAAAGCTTCTGTCTTGCTTTATTGTAGTTCTCGACCATCTTGTTGATCGCAACCTTCGCCTCCTCGAGCAGTTCGCGGAATTCCATTATAAGGCCATCCCTTTTCATCTTCAGCAAAGCATGGCCTCGAACTGCCATCTTGATTCTTCTTCTGAGCTTTATTAGCTCCATTCTCGTCGGTTGTACTTCTGCCATCGCTATCCCTCAAAAAATTAGGATGAAGCTTTCTTCTTGTACACAGGATGATACTTTTCGATGTATTTTTTCTCGATCTTCGTAAGCTCTCTTTCTGGGAGCATGCTGAGCAGCTCCCAGCCAAGATCGAGTGTTGTTTCGATGTCGCGATCCTCGTATTTGCCCTGGTTCACAAATCTGCGCTCGAATTCATCTGCGAATTTAAGGAAGAGTCGATCTCTTTCACTCAACGCCTCTTCGCCGACGATCGCAACCAAACCGCGAAGATCGACACCTTCTGCGTATGCAGCGTACATCTGATCGTTCCACTGCTTGTGATCGTCTCTCGTCATCCCTGGACCGATTCCTTCCTTCATCAACCTGCTGAGTGATGGCAATACGTTTATCGGCGGATAAATACCCTTCGCATGCAATTCTCTACTCAGCACAATTTGTCCTTCTGTAATGTAACCCGTGAGATCTGGGATCGGATGAGTAATGTCATCTGCAGGCATCGTAAGAATTGGGAACTGCGTGATTGTGCCCTTTCTACCGCGAATTCTTCCAGCTCTCTCATAGATCGTCGCTAAATCTGTGTACATATACCCCGGATATCCGCGCCTTCCCGGAACTTCTTCTCTTGCAGCACTGATCTCTCGTAACGCCTCGCAGTAGTTTGTCATGTCAGTAAGGATAACGAGAATGTGGTAGTCGTAAGTGTAGGCCAAGAATTCCGCAGCAGTTAACGCCATTCTCGGAGTTATAAGCCTTTCAATCGCAGGATCCTTAGCGAGGTTGAGGAAAACCACTGCCCTTTCAAGTGCTCCAGTTCTCTCGAATTCCTTCATGAACTGATAAGCTTCCTCGTAAGTGATACCCATCGCTGCGAAAACTACCGCGAACTCCTCTGCTTGGCCACGAACCTTTGCTTGGCGCGCAATTTGCAGAGCTATGTCGTTGTGCGGTAAACCGCTACCGCTGAATATTGGCAATTTTTGCCCTCGAACGAGTGTGTTCATTCCATCGATCGCAGAGATACCAGTTTGAATGAACTCTCTCGGATATTTTCTTGCGTAAGGATTTATCGCAGCACCAACAATCGGGATTCTCTCTTCTGGAATTATCGGAGGTCCACCGTCTATTGGCTCACCTGAACCGCTGAGTATTCTGCCAAGCATGTCCTTCGAGCAGTTCAGCTTGACAATGTCACCTGTGAAGCGAACGCTGCATGTTTTATCCACACCCCTCGTTCCCTCGAACATCTGCACAACCACCATGTTCTTCGAAGTGTCAAGCACTTGCCCCTTTCTCACAGAACCATCTGGCAAAGTAACCTGCACAAGTTCACCGTAGGCAACGGGTTTTGTTTTCTCCACGAAAACCAATGGCCCCGCTACTTGGGTTATTGTCTTATACTCCTCCATACTTCACACCCCCAGACTAGCTTTCATTTTTTCAAGCGCCTTGTTCATCGCGGTCTTGTAATCTTTCTCGAGTTTGCTTCTCATGAACTCGTCAAATCCCTCGACCTTTTCGATCTCATCGTAAGTCTTGCCAGACTCGAGCGCTTTGTAGAACCAGTCGTTAACCATCCTTATAGCTTTGAGCATGTCGTACTGCTTTATTATATCGCAGTAGCTGTCGATTTCGTGATAAGCGTATTGCGACAGATAGAATTCTCTGATTATTCTTGCAACGAGCAAAAGAATGCGCTGTGACTCCGGCAAAGCATCGCTACCGACGAGCATAACGATTTCTTGCAAAGTAGCTTCTTCTTGAAGAACGCTCATAGCCCAAGTGCGCAGTTCGTTCCAATCTGGAGCAACGTTCTTTTGATACCAATCTCCAAGTGTTCCCGTGTAGAGGCTGTAGCTGATCAGCCAGTTAATTGCTGGGAAGTGCCTGCGACCAGCGAGTTTTGCATCAAGCCCCCAGAACGCTTTAACAATTCTCAACGTGTTCTGTGTCACGGGTTCGCTGAAGTCTCCGCCTGGTGGAGAAACCGCGCCAACTACGCTTACGCTGCCAATTTCTCCACAAAGTGCTTTAACTCTGCCAGCTCTCTCATAGAACTCTGCAAGCCTCGAAGCCAAGTAAGCTGGGTAACCTTCTTCACCCGGCATTTCTTCAAGTCTCCCAGAGAGCTCTCTCATCGCTTCCGCCCACCGAGAAGTTGAATCAGCCTGCAGAGCGACGTCGTACCCCATGTCTCTGAAGTACTCTGCGATCGTGATTCCAGTGTAAACGCTCGCCTCTCTTGCAGCTACAGGCATGTTAGAGGTGTTTGCAACGAGAACCGTTCTGAGCATCAACGGCTTTCCAGTCCTCGGATCTATAAGCTCAGGGAACTCTTCAAGAACTTCTGTCATCTCGTTGCCACGTTCTCCACAGCCGATGTAAACAACTATTTTCGCATCGCTCCACTTCGCGAGCTGATGCTGGGTAACGGTTTTACCGCTGCCAAACGGACCGGGAATTGCTGCTGTGCCCCCTTTCGCAATTGGGAAGAACGTGTCAAGAATTCTTTGTCCAGTTAGCAAAGGCACAACTGGCGGCAATTTCTCAATGTATGGTCTCGGAATTCTCACAGGCCACTTGTGTGCCATTTTAAGCTCACTGCCATCTTCAAGGACAGCGATTGTTTCGTCAACTGTAAAACTACCGGAGTAAACTTCCTTTACTTTTCCGCCTTTAACGTTGGGGGGAACAAGAATGCGATGTTCAACGACTTCTGTCTCCTGAACTTTGCCAATTATCTGTCCAGCTTTGATCTCGTCGCCTTTCTTTATCAATGGCTGAAATTCCCACTTCTTCTTTTTATCAATTCCGGGTGCTTCAATGCCACGGCTTATGAAGTCTCCACTGAGCTCTTTCAGCACAGGTAATGGTCTCTGAACCCCATCGTAGATGTTCCCAATCAACCCTGGACCGAGATCAACGCTTAAAGGCATTCCTGTGTTCACTACCTTCTCCCCAGGCCTTACGCCGGAAGTGTCCTCGTAAACCTGTATTAACACTTTGTCCCCAGCTAAACCAACCACTTCCCCCATCAGCTTCTCTTCTCCAACCTTGCAGAGATCATACATTCTCGCTTTAAGCCCCTCCGCAACAACGAGAGGCCCGGAGATTCTAAATATTTCACCAACACTTACTTCCATAGGTCAACACCTATCGCCTTTCTTATTTTTTCTCTAATTTCTTCAACACCTCCCGTTGCGCCTACAGCAATGAAAGTCGGCTCTACTCTTTCCTCGATCTCCCTGCGAAGCGCAACGGGGAGTTTTTTCAAAAACTCAGGTTTAATCGCAACAACACCGATATCTTTTCTCCCTAAAACATCCTCAACCGCTTTAACCAATTCTTCATCGCTTTTCACTTCGTAAATGTCCACGATTCCAGCGAGCATGAAACCTGTGACAAAGTCCATGTCTCCAATGACTGCGAGCTTCATATTATCACCATCTGCTTCTCTATTTCCTCGTTTGGCAATCCGTACCACTTACCCCAGCCGAGGATGCGCAGATCGTCAACTTCTACTTTTTTCAGCACAATGTATTGCAGTACTGGCAAAACACTCAGCGGATAATTTCCAGCCCTTTTTGCAATCGCTTCAATCCAGATTCTGTCAAATTCAATCTCAGCTCTCGCCAAGTCGCTAACATTCGAAACCTTCCAGAACCAGAAACCTTCGCAGCTTTTGATCATTTCATCGAAACTCATCGTTGCAAGTTTTCTTGCCTCATCTTCGGTTAACTCGTAACCACCGGGAACTATTCGCGCGATAATCTCTTCTGCTGTGTCCCCTTCAGATTTCAGCCTGAGCAAGGTTTTAACGTTCCTTAAATCGATTTCCATTTTTACAAAGTTCAGAAAGACTCTGCTCTCAAAGTCACTTGCTTTCATCGCAAGAAGAGATTTGTAGTATGTTTTCCATAACTCATCTTCTACTACGTTCATCGGAGCTGAACCAATCTTCGAGAGAGCTTCATGATATGGAGTTCCTTCAAGTTCCTTTATGATCTCGTTTATGTCTTTCGCAATCAAAGATCGCAAATACTCCGCGCTGAACTCTCCCGCTGGAACGAGGGTTTCTTCTATCTCCTCAGCAGGTAAATTCGCGTTCTTTCCCCTGATTATGTTTATCAGGTTCCAGACATCCCATCTCCGCAAGTAGTTGCCAATAAGCGTCTTTGCATCTCCGAAAGAGACGCTGTAAATCTTTCTGTAAGTTTTCGCGAGGTTTGTAAACAAAGCGTAGTCGAGAAGCTTTGGACCACTGTACTTGTATGCCATCTCATCGATCTCTTTCTTGTATTCTGTCTCCTCAAGAAATCGCATTATTTCGTCAAAGCTCATGTTCAAAAGCTTTCTAAAGTCCTCTGGCTTGAGCAATTTGCTTTTCATCACCTTCGTTCTTGCAACGATGTAGGCGTAGGCAGCTTTTGTCCTTGAGATCATCGCTATCACCCAAACAAAGCTTTTGCCACCTCGCTGATCCTCTTTTCGTAGAGCTGGGAAAGGAATTCATCAAACGTGAGGTTAATTCTCACCTCCCCGCTCGGATCTTCGAGCAAAACTCCGCCAAGAGCTGAAATATGGCCAGCGATTTCCAAGTTAAGCTTCGCCTCTTTTAAAATTGATTTCACTATTGCCTCATCATCTTTTCTAACGTAGATCTTCATCCCATTTTTCGCGTTCTTTGTTATCAGTGTCTTTAGAATGCTTTTTCTGCTCTTTTCATCCATCTCAGCTATTTTCTGTTTCAAAAGCCTGAACACCTCTTCGGTTATCTCTTTCTGCTTTGAGAGCATGAGTCTTTTTAGCTCAAGATTCAGACTTGAAATCTCCTGCTTTCTCAGAGCCTCGCCTTCTTTCTCAGCCTCTTCTTTGGCTTTCTTTAGAATAGCCGCGGCCTCGGCTTTTGCCTCGCTAATTATCTTCTCAACTTCCTTCTTCGTTTCTTCTTCTATTCTTTTAATCTCCTCATCACCTTTCTTTATTATTTCTTTCAGCACACTCTCAAGGGGCATTATTTCACCCGTAAGCGAACATCAGAATGAAGCTGATAACGAGTCCGAAGATGACGATGGTTTCCGGAATAACTGTGAACAGCAGACCCAAGCCAAGGAAGCCCCTGTCTTCAGCTATTGCTCCAACTGCAGCGGCACCAATTCCACTCTCACCAGCTCCAGCACCAATTCCTGCAAGTCCCACTGCTAAACCCGCGCCAACAGCAGCGCATCCTTTAATAAACGCTTCATCACTAATCAAGGCCTCAACCATTTTATTCACCTCCTTCCTCTATAAATTTCTTAATTCTACCAAATGGAGTATATTCTCTCCCACCACCCTCAAAAAACTTCGTAAAGAACTCTACGTAGTGCAATCGCAGTGATTGCAAACCTGGATCAAGAATGCCAAGTAGGAAGTTTACTCCATGCCCAATTAGCATTATAATAATTGCCACTGGCAATATTGCCATTCCGGGTTCGAAGCCGATTTTTAGCGAGATGTAGTTGATGACGAAGGCTATGTAAACTGAGGATAAACCAATTGCAAGCAATCGAGCGTAGCTTATTATCTGACCAAACCAAGTCAAAAGCTCGACAGCCATGATAACTCCAAATACACCCATTTTTGGAATCTCTGCTTTTAAGAAGATAACGAGCCAAATCAAGATCAGTGGCAGAGCAAGCAAGTAGAAGTAATTTAGCCCCGCTTCCCAACCGCTTACGAGACCGGGAATTGGCAATGGAACAGCTCTGGCTTCATGAACGGTGTTGCCAAAGACGTAGAGGTTCCTCGGGAATAGTTCCCCAAAACCTTCGTGCGGCGGAGACGTGAAGATTCCAAGATTGTATGAGAAGCCAAGGATTATGCAAACAAGCCCAAGGACTCCAAGGATCCAGCAACCTTTTTCGAGAATTGCCTCCTTGAGCCCATGCTCAACGTAAACGTTGTAGAATCCCATTGAGAATCCCCAGAGCATTTTAACCATGCCTATGGAAAGAACAAGAAACAGCAGAGCTTTCACTCCGAACTCTTCAACGCGATCAAACATTGGATGTCCGTGATTGAAAGTGTAAATAGAGGCAAGAAAGTCGCCAAAGAAGTGAATCTCACTTGGATGCTCGATTCCTGGAACTCTGAATGGACCAAAGAACTCGCCATATATGAAACCGAAGAAGATTGATACAATTCCACTTGCAAGACCAATGTTCAAAAGCTTTTGCCAGCCCTCAGTCTTGAAGATCATTTTTAGATAGAGCGAAACCGCAACTATGAGTAAGCCATACCCAATATCGCCGAGCATGAGTCCGAAGAAGAGGGGGAAGAAGATTGCCATTATCAGCGTTGGATCTATCTCTTTATACTTTGGAATTGCGTAGGTTTTTGATAAAACCTCAAAATTCTTTGTAAACCCAGGATTCTCAAGCTTTGTTGGTGGCACTTCGTGCTCCTCGAAAGATAGCGTTTCAACAACAAGCCCTTTACTCTCGAGCTCCTTTTTGAACCCTTCAAAATTTTTCTCGGGAATGTATCCAACAAGAACAAATGTGTGCTTTGAAACGAGGGCTTTAATTGGTAGTTCTGCCTTTTCTACCTCTGAGGACAGATATTCTTCAATTGCAAGCAGAAGTTCGGATTCTTTTACCTTTAACTCTTCAATTTCTACCTCGATTTTGTTCTTCTTTGCCGTAAGATCTACTTTGGCTTTTTCGATTTCTGAAATTCTTGATTCAATTTCTACGTCTGGTACTGGCAATTCTTTGAAACCATACGTTTGCAGAATCCTAAAGAACTCATCTCCATGCTCAATTTTCACGAAAACCGCGATAACGTATTGCTTTTCGTATTGCTTAACAACCAACTCGAAATCACTGGTTATCTTTCTAAGCTCTTCGCTTGGATCCTCTTTTATCAAACCCACGAAACATCTGAGCGATTTGTATCCTTTGAGAAGTTTTGGAGATATTTCAAGAAGTTTTAACGGCTCAAGATTTGCAATTTCAGCTTCGATTGCCTTTAAAGTGTCGTTTATTTTCTTTAACTCCTCAAGCCTTGTGCCAATCTGCTCCTGATATTCTGTGAGCTTTTTGCTCATTCTTTCCTCGATTTCTGTTTTCTTGAACTTTTTCTTCACTGAAACCTTGGATGGATCAATTTTCAGATAGGAGATATAGCTTCGAAGCTGTAAAAGAGTTCTCGAGATTTGTCCCGCTCTTTCCATTGGTGTTCCGAGCTTAAAATTTTCTGTCTCTGTTGGAGTTTCGATGTGGAGCACGTTTAATCGATAAAGGGTTTCGGAAGCGGTTGCTAACTGCTCTTTAGCTCCAACAACCGCAACCTTAACCATCTTTTCCGGCTTAAGCATGCCCCATCATCCCTACGAACTCTTTATAAAGCAGTTCCACGGCCTTCTCCACGTTTTTTCTACCCTTGGTTTCGAATTCTGCAATCTCTTTTGTTCTTTTTGCTCTGAGCTCTTCTTTTTCCTTATCTATTTGCATCCTAATTTTATCAAGGACATCTTTCCTGATTTTGGTTGCTTCTAAGTTTGCATCGCTTAAAATTTTGTTTGCTTCAAGCTTTGCATTCGAAATCGCCCTCTTTTTTTGCTCCTCAGCGTTCTTAATCATTTCTTCGAGTTTCGCTTCCGTATCCTTAATTTGCTTGAGAATTTCTGTTTTCTCCATGCTGACCACCCTGTGCGAACTAAAGCCACTATTTCGCTCGTCAGATTATATTTAAGCTTTGTTGTTTTTTAGATTTGGATTAATAATTCTAATTCTTCAAATTCGAGGATCACATGGAAGCAAGCTTTTCGCCAATTGCATTTAAACAAAATCTCCTAAATCTGTCTGGCCCAATTTTTTAAGTGTTTTCCATTTTTCCCTTACACAAGGGGGTAAGGATTTCTGGTTCTTGAGAAAAGAAATTGTCCTCGGATCGCTCGCATAACCACTACCAAAGTCTCCAAACTCTTTCTTTAACTTCCTTATCTCTTCTTCTCTCTCCACTTTCGCAATTATTGAGGCTGAGGATACCAGCGGATATTTCTCGTCTGCTCTATGTTCTGCAACTACCTCCACTCCTGTTAGATTCTTCAAATAACTCGCAAGCCTTTCTGGTTTTACATCAGGACTGTCAACATAGACAATAGATGGTTTAAGCCTAAGAATTATTTCTGCATACGCTTCTTTCAGTATTTCATTCAAATTTTTTGACTCCATAAGTTTGTTTAACTTTTCTGCACTTATTTTGACAACCTCAACAATTGCCACCTCTCTAATTTTTTCTGCGAGCATCTCTCTTCTCTTTTCGCTCAGCTTTTTAGAATCTCGAACACCAATGCTACGCAAATAATCCTCGCAATCGCAGGCAACACCTGCAACAACTAAGGGACCGATAACGCAGCCCTTGCCAGCTTCGTCAATCCCTGCTTTCATAAGTCGAATTTAAGCCCTTTCAATGGTAACTTCCCCTTTTTCATTCTCTTCATCACATTTTTAATTGTCTCGTAATACTTCAGCAATTCTCGAACCTCCTGCTGGGATGTGCCACTTCCGATTGCAATTCTTCTAATCCTTGGACCATCGATTATTTTTGGATTCAACAGCTCCTCTTCTCTCATGGAATCCATGATTACCTTGAACTTCCTCATTTTCTCCTGCGTCATTTCAGCAACTTCATCGCCAACCTTCAAACCGATCATCGGAATCATCTCAAGAACCTTTCTCAGAGGACCGAGCTTGTTCATAGCCTCGATTTGCTTGTAAATATCCTTCAAAGTAAAGGTTCCCTTAAGAAATACCTCAGCATCAATTTCTTCCTCCTTTGCAACCCTCTCAACTTTTTCCATGAGAGTTTTGATGTCCCCCATTCCAAGTAGTCTTGAAATGAAGCTTTTTGGGTCAAATTTTTCAAAATCCTCAACTCTCTCTCCTGAACCAATGAAGGCAATTGGAATTCCAATTTCTCTTGCAGCAGAAAGCGCTCCACCACCTTTTGCTGTTCCATCGAATTTTGTTATTATTATGCCATCTATACCAATGGCATCGTGAAAAGCCTTCGCCTCTCTGCTTGCGAGCTGTCCAATCGCAGCATCAAGGACAAGGAACTTATAATCCGGATTTGCAACCTTTGCAACTGCTATCATTTCATCGATCAGTTCTTTTTCAAGTGCATGTCTTCCCGCGGTGTCAATGACAATGACATCTTCTTTCGCATCTTCAAGCGCTTTTTTCACCACTTCCACTGCGGCGAGACCCTTGTAGCCATAAAAAGCAATCGAGTTTGCCTCAGCAAGTTGCTTCAGCTGCTCATAAGCTGCAGCTCTCCATGTGTCTCCAGCGACAACCGCGGTTTTTAAGCCGCGATCCTTGAAGAACTTTGCAATTTTCACGGCAGTTGTTGTTTTTCCACTGCCTTGGAGACCAACGAGCATAATCTTTGATTTTTTGAGCGCAATCTCGAGTCCCTCGCCAACGCCTTTTAGGAGTTCTTCATAAACAATCTTAAGCACGTGTTCTCTTGCATCAAAGTAATCAGGAATTTCCTCGCTGAGCGCCCTTTTTCTTATCGCCTCACTTATCTCCTTTACTTGCTTTATGTTTACATCCGCCCTTATCAGGGCTCTTTGAATGTCTCTAACCATCTCCTCCACGAACTTTCTGTCGATACTCGTGGAGCCAAGTATTTTCTTTGCTATTTCTTTCAAACCTTCAAGTGCCATTAGCCTTACTAAGGAAAGAGTTTTTAAATACTTGCTCTTTATCTTGGATTTGTAAAACCATTCGAGGGCTGTAGATAAATCTTCCCAAGCCTTTCGAAAGCTTTCTTTTTCTCAAAGTCCTCAATTTTTGTCTGTTCAAGAATTTCTTTCATGAACTCGATAACCTGTTCATAAATTTCCCTTCTAATGGGAAAAGGAACACCATCCTTGCCCCCAACTGCAAAGCAGAATTTTGCAGGATCTTGTTTATCGTATTCTGTGTTGTATATAAGCTCTGATATCAAGGCAAGAGCACGAATTGTTTCCCTTCCAATACCCCTAATCAGGAGGACGTCTTCAAATTTCTCCAACTGAAGTTCATAAGCTTTCTCAATTGCTTTCCAATCAATTTTTCTGGGCAGGAATATCTTTTTACCAGCTCTTATCACAGAAAGCAACTTTTGATAATCTTTTCTGAAATTCCCATCTCTGAGCACATCTACGCCAATCTTAACAGACTCCCTACTTTTACTTGAAAGCATGTTAATGACTTCTCTTTCAATTCTATCGCTTATTATTCCGCTGTGAACATCTTCGAGCTTTGGTAAATCATCATAGACATCCCAGTGATATCTTCTTGCGAGTTTCACATTGGGATTCATTCCCTGCTGAACCACGGTAAACTGTTTTTCTGTGAAGAAGATTGCATGATGGTAAAGGGAATATCCATCGATAAGCGCGGAGTTATCAGCTTTTGCAGACAACCTGCTGAATTTCACAAGCTTTTCGCTGTCTGCATTTATTTCTTTTGCTAATCTTTGAATCTCCTCCGGGGTTTTTATCGCATTAGCCCCCTTTCCACCTGCAACTCTTATTTCAAATTCTGGTTTGTTCAAAACAGCCTTTAAAACGCCCGTAAGCACAGTTGTGGCTCCACTTGAGTTCCAGTCAAAACCGAGAACGTTTGAAAGAGACTGGAAAAATATTGGATTCGATATTCTTTTTAAAAACTCTTCTTCACTGTATTCGATCACTATGACTTTTACAATTTGCTCTGCAAGCCTTTTCATTCTGTTAAGAAGCCAATATGGCGCTTTACCATCGTGAAGTGGTAAATAGATTTCACTCATATGTCCACAACTATGAACGCAACAAGTTTTCCATCTTTTTTCTTGATTCCGAATTTGTGCATCGTTATTGCTTTTGGTTCAATTTTAACAGCTTCTCTATCAAATTTTCCCCCCAAAATTTCTCCCTCCGCTTTTAAGCCATTAATTTTTACTTTTATTTCTTTTCCAGCAAAAAATTGGGTTTCGAATAGAAAAAGGAGCTCATTAAGCCATTTGTATAGCAATAAGTCCTCTTCTTCAGCCTCAACTTCAACTATTTTTCTTTCATTTCCCTTCAGCTTGGTAACGTCGACAAAAGCATGGTAAAAGGCGTAAGCTGAGTTTTCGAGCATCTCCTCCAAAGTTGAACCATAAACTTCAAACGCGATGTCTGCAGTGTGATCAACGAATCTGTACTTCATGATTTTACTTCAGCTATGAAAATTTCTTTTTTTCGGTGCCCAGTAAATATTTTTAAATTTTGATGTCCCACTGGGAACATGATTCTGATAGAGAACGCAAAGGTTCTTTATGGGGAAAAATTGGTTGAGAAAAACATTCTCATCGAAAACAACGTGATAAGTGCGATTGGAGAAGTAAAGGACAAAAGCGATTATGTTATCAATGCAAAGGGTTTTGCAGCAATTCCGGGGATGTTTAACTCCCACACCCATGCTGCAATGACTCTTTTTAGGGGTTACGCCGAAGATATGCCCCTGCAAGAATGGCTTGAAAAAAAGATATGGCCTGCAGAAATGAAATTGAATGAGAAAATTGTTTATCTTTCTTCAAAGCTCGCTTGCGTGGAGATGTTGAAAACAGGGACAACTTTCTTTTTGGACATGTATTTCTTTCCTGAAGCAACTGCAAGGGCTGTGGAGGAAACGGGGATAAGAGCTTGTTTATCTTCAGCCTTTTTTGACTTTTTTAGCAAAGATTTGCTTGAAAGCAGTTTAAAAAGGGTTGAAAAAGAGCTTTCAGAGCTAAAAAAGTTCAATGTTCTCAGGGCAATAGCTCCTCATGCTGTGTACACCGTTAGCCGTGAAGGTTTGCAAACCGCAGCAGAGATTGCTGAGAATGAAAATATTTTTGTTCACTTCCATCTTGCAGAAACGGAGAGAGAAGTAATTGAATTCAGGAAAAAATACGGAAAAGGAATTGTTAGCAGTCTTGATGAGATTGGTTTCCTAAATGAAAGACTTATTTCTGCACACAGCGTATGGCTGGAGAGTGCAGAAATAGAAGTAATGGCTAAAAGAAAAGTCAGCGTTGTTCACTGTCCGACAAGCAACATGAAACTGAGTGTGGGTAAAGCGATGAATTATCCAGAAATGAAAAAATTTGGACTAAACGTCCTTCTCGGCACTGATGGTGCTGCGAGCAACAACTCTCTCGACATTTGCAGAGAAATGAAAGTCTGCGCATTATTGCAGAAATTTTATTATGGTGCAGAATCTTTTACAGCAAGAGAGGCGTTTCGTTTGTGTACAGAAAACGCTTCAAGAGCTTTCAAATTAAAAGCTGGAAGATTAGAGGAGGGATGGCTTGCAGACGTTGTTCTTTTGGATCTTAGTAAGATCTCAATGAATCCCTGCCACGATTTAGTTTCAAACCTCGTTTATTCGGCTTCAAGTGAAACCGTGGATACAGTGATCGTTGACGGGAAATTGGTTGTTGAAAACGGTTACTTTGATGGGGAAGAAAGGGTAATTGGAGACTTCACTAAGCTTGCCGAGAAATTTTTTGAGCAAATTTAATTTTAAACCCTGTATTTTAATAAACACTTTCCTATAATCTCTTTGAGGCTTTTTCTTGTGAAAGGTTTCTCTATTATACCCTTTGCTCCTGCTTCAATCAATTCTTTTCCCCTACTTCTCGCAAATGCTGTTATTCCAAGAACTATTGCTTTTGGATTTATTTTCAATATTTCTTTTGTCGCTTCAACGCCATCGATTCCCGGCATGCTGATGTCCATGAGCACTATGTCTGGGTTCATTGTTTGGAATAGCTTTATGCCCTCAATAGCATTTGAGGCCTCGAGTACCTCAAACTCCTTGAGCATAATCCTGATTATTTCCCGTATGCTATCATCGTCATCAATTACAAGTACTCTTACCATTATAACTATTGTAGTAATGTCATTAATAAACTTTTCCTTTACTTTCACTATACACAAAATCGAAATTATCCGGATGGAATATCAGAAGAGAAAGGATTAAAAAAGTGTAAAAAACTATTAACATGGATTTGGAAAGTGAGTGTGAGAAACATCTGAAGTGCACAATAAAATGTGCATTTGATATAGGCTGCTTTGACATGGAAGTATATAGCTTGCTGCTTAAGAAAAATCCGCTTACCGTAGATGAGCTTGCGGACGCGCTCGGAAAAGATAAGAGCACGGTTTACAAATCTCTGCAAAAGCTACTCGAGAAAGGTATTGTTGAAAGAGATTTTAGAATTCTAAAAGCTGGCGGTTACAGGTATCTTTACAAACCCATTCCTTTTTCTGAATTCAAGCAGAAGATGGTAAAAGCAGTCGATTTCTGGACTAAATCGCTTTTTGAATATCTCCAAAAACTGGAGAAAATTGAGAAAGAGAAGTTAGAAGAACTTTTGTTTGTCAAAGACTAAGCGCTGGGCAGTGTAATTTCAAAAATTGTTCCGGTGGGTTTGTTATCCTTAACCTCAATTTTTCCATTATACATTTTCACAAGCCAATTTGCTACAAAAAGCCCGATTCCAGTTCTTTTCCCAGTTGTAAAACCCTTTTCGAAAATCTTAGCTTTTATCTCCTCCGGTATTCCCTTTCCAGTGTCAGAAATTCTGAAGCCAACAAAATTATTATTTTTAAAGGTTTCAATTAAAACTTTCACATTTTCGCCTCCGTGAACGAAGGAGTTTTGAACGATGTTGTTTATAACAACTTTTAACCCCTCATTTGCGTAAGCAAACGTATCCTCAACTTTTAACTCGACATCGTAAAGCTTTGCAATCTCTTCTGCAATCTCAGCAAGATTCACGACCTTCAGCTTCTCCAGTGCTGTTTCGAGCACTCTTAAATCTGATAAAAGTTTCGCTAAATAGTTTATTTTCTCTTTTGCCTTTGCTATTATAGCTTCATTTTGAATTTCAAGGGCTGCAGAAATCGTTGTTAACGCATTTGCAAAGTCATGTCTTAGAATGCTGTTTAGGAGAGAAAGGTATTCAGCTCTTTTTCTAAGCTCTTCGTTAAGTCTGTGTATCTCTGTCGTGTCAATACCGGTTGCTGCAACAGCAAAATCGTTTTTAAGCCTTATTCTACCAGGTTTTACTGTTAACCACCTAACTTCTCCATCTTTTCTGACAATTCTGAAGCTGTAAGTTTCTATATCCCTTTTTCCCTCTTCTCTCTCCAAATATCGAGAATAAACTTCATTTTTATCTTCTGGATGAACCATGAAGAAAATTTTGCCTATGAGCTCATCCTTTGAATACCCAGTTAATTCTTCAAATGCTCTGTTTACGTAAACAAACTTCCCGTTTTGGATTATATAAACGGGATTTAGACTTTTTTCAATTACTGTTCTATAAAATTCCTCACGTTCTTTCAGTTTTTCATCCAGTTTTTTCATCTTTGTTATATCTATCCAGCATCCAAGTGCATAAGTTTCTCCTTCAAGCTCAATTGGAGTTGCATAGCCCCAAATCCATCTTATTTCCCCGTTTTTTCTCACATATTTTGTTTCGTAGAAAACTGTTTCCCCCTGAAAAACCTTTTCCATCCCTTTTCTCAATTTTTCCTTGTCCTCATAACTTAACTGATATATGTCCTGCATAGCATATATCTCCTCTTTTGTGTATCCCGTTGCTTTTTCGACAATATCGTTTACGTATACTACTTTTCCATTTCTGTCGTGGATGTATATGCCTGCAAGTGCCCTGTCGACAATCTTTTTCCATCCTTTATCCATGTAAATAGTTGTATTGATGTTTAAAAATTTTTTGTATACAGATTTTTGACAATTGCCATCTTTGGTTAAAGACAATCATTTATATCTTCTCTCCTCAGTAGTTTTATGATTGATGCAAAAGTTGTTGAAGTTGCATTTTATTATCCTGCCCCTTTCTGCACGAGAATCCTTGCAACGCTTGGAGCAGAAGTCATAAAGATAGAGCCCCCAGCAGGTGAACCTGCAAGAACCCTGGGAGAGATCTTTGCTGTTTTTAATCTTGGTAAAAAAATTCTGCAGCTGGATTTAAAAACGAATGAAGGAAGAGAAAAATTCATGGAACTTGTAGAAAAGGCGGACGTAGTTGTTGAAGGTTTACGCCCTGGAACAGCGAAAAAACTTGGAATTGACTATGAAGCTGTATCAAAAGTCAATCCGGGGATAATCTATTGCTCAATCTCTGCATTCGGACAGAAAACAAAGCTCTCTAAGTTTCCTGCACATGACATAAACATTCTTGGTCTTACAGGGATTCTGCAGATTTGTGGCAAGGGAAGCCCTTATGAGCCAAATTTGCAATTTGCAGACCTTTCATCATCTTTAATGGCAGTTATAGCAATTTTGTCAGCTTTGATTGAAAGAGAAAGGACAGGAGTTGGAAAAAGAATTGATATAAGCATGCTTCATTCAGCAATTTTTTCCGTTCCAGTTCAAGTGACTTCAATTCTCAACGGATTTGGCCTTTTACCAGCTCTCGCAAGAAACCCGGGATACGGTATTTACAGAACTCAGGATGGATTCATAACTCTCGGAATTGTTGCTGAAGAGCATTTCTGGCAAAGACTTTGCAGTGCTCTCGAAATCAGGAACACAAATCTTTTTGAAGCGATAAGCAATTTCGAGATTGTTAGAAAAGAAATAGAGGAAAAGATTGCATCCATGAGAACAAAGGAGGCAATTGAGAAGTTAAGATCCTTAGATATCCCTGTTTTTGAAGTTTTAAGCTTGGAGGAGATTGAAGAACTCGAAGAAATGCTCGGAGAAAAAATTGTAAGGGAAGTTGAGTTCTTTGGAAAAAAGATTAGGCTCGTGAAACCGCCTTGGTAATCTAATTTGATTCATTCAACAATTTTTTTCTTAGCTTCTGCCCAAACTCATGGGCGGATTTTATTGGTAGGGGCAAGTTGCTTTTTGTGCAAATTTTAATCACTTCTAAAGCTGTCTCTGGAGAAATAAAACTGCCTGGAGAAATGTATATTTCCTTACAGTTCTCACAGCCCTTGAAAACGTATCCAATTGTCTCTCCACCATCCTTTATCGCTTTTGGAAATCTCTCCCCATGTATCTCCCCATAAAGCTTTTTTTTCGTTACTCCTACCGTTGGAGTTTCTGTTTTGATTGCAATGTATGTAGCAAGCCCACATCTTCTCGGATGCGCAATTCCGCTGCCATCCACGAGTATAACGCTTCTTTCAGAAATCAATTTTTTAACAGCCTTTACTGCTGGTTCTCCTTCGCGAAACATCAAAAAACCGGGAATGTATGGAAAGCTGATCTCATCGATCGAATAATCTCTCTCAATCTCTTTAAGTGACGGAAACTCGAATTTAACAGCACATGAAACGACTTTTTCACCAAAAAAAGTCTGATCAACGCCAATGACGTATCTAATCTCATCAATTCTATACTTATCTCTGAGATCAACTTTTCTCGCTATCTCAACTTGGAGAGATTTCAATTCTTCAAGATTCATTTGAGGCACTTCCAGAATTTAGAGTGGACTTTTTTCACTTCTTCGATGTTTGCCTTCAACTTTGGAATTGCAGCGGTCTTTTTTCTCCATAGAAGTTCAGCTATGTAGTGCTCAGGTTCTCTTATGGCGGAAATGTCAAATCCAGCCATAGCGCAGATTATGCCGAGATTTGTATATGGCAATGCAGCTTCAACGCTGTAACCGCCTTCAAGAACTGCCACAACTCTTCCATTGCAAATTTCTTCAGCAATATTAACACACCATCTTACCATTTCTGCATAACCACGGGCCGTCAAGGCTAAACCTGTAAGTTGATCCGTAAAGTGACAATCTTGTCCTGCAGATATTGCGATGAACTCTGGTTCGAATTCAAGCGTAATAGGCTCGATTATTTCTTCGATGACAAGCTTGTATCCCTCATCCCCAGTGCCTGGGGGAAGGGGGATGTTAACGGTAAAACCCTCTCCATCACCTTCTCCACATTCCTCAGGATACCCAGTCCCAGGATAAAGTGGTATCTGGTGAGTTGAGATTAGAAGAACTCTGTTGTCTCTGTAAAAAATCTCCTGTGTCCCATCGCCATGATGGGCATCCCAGTCGAGAATTAGAATTCTTTTAAATCCTCTTTTCAGCAACCACTTGACCATTATTGCAACGTTGTTGAAATAGCAAAATCCCGCTCCTATGTAAGATTTCGCATGATGCCCTGGTGGGCGAACCATTGCGAATGCGTTGTCAACTTTTCCTTCAAGCACACTCTTTGCCCCCCATATGGCTCCGCCTGCTGCAAGCAGCGCTCTTTCAAAAACCCCCACGGGAACATTTGTGTCTAAATCGATCATACCTCCTCTTTTGCTCTCCTCTTTAAGAAATGAAACGTATTCTTTTGTGTGCACTTCGAGAACATCTTCAATGCTTGCCATTGTTGGTTCTATTAGCTTTATTTCTATGGAGTCGAAGATTCCTTCTTCTTTAAGTTGGTCTATTGTATACGCAAGCCTTTCCTTCCTTTCTGGATGAGTTGGACTTTGCTCGTGTTCGAGATATTCTTGATGGAAAACGATTCCGGTTACCATTGAAATAAGTTTCTTTAAAGAATATTAAATTTTACTGAATTTCCTTGCTGAGATTTAATCGGCAACAACTTTTATGCTCAGACATTACGTGAGTTATGAAGCTCGTGATCTGTAGCAGAAGAGATCAAGCTTCAGTGAACATTATGAATTGTCTTTTAACTTTTTCCAATTTTGAAAAGAAGACGTTTGAGGGGAACGCGTTTTATATTGGAGACCATTTTTCAATTGCTGAAGTAGATGAAAGGCTTATATATAGCGATGGAATAGATAAAAGACTCTCAAGATTTCTTGAATTTGATGAGATAATTTTCGCATCGAGACACAGCAGCAAAGACGAGCGAAAAATCCTTACAGCTCACGTATCCGGAAATCCGGGTAGTAGCGAATATGGAGGAAAACCAAGAAGTCTTGCAAAGCCTGCACCAATTACAATAAAGAATTACGCTCTCGCTTTGAGGAAGAAACTTGAAAGAAGACCAGATTTTGCCTTTACACTTGAGGCAACGCATCATGGGCCCTCGGAAATCGAGAAACCATCAGCTTTTTACGAAATCGGTTCCACCGAGAAAGAGTGGAAAGACAGAGAAGCAGCCGAAATTGTAGCTGAGGCCATATTTGAAGCTATTATGAGCAAAGAAAAGGACTGGAAAATCGCTGTTGGTATAGGGGGGACTCATTATGTTCCAAGACAAACGGAAATAATCCTTGAAACCGAATTTACATTCGGGCACAACTTTGCAAAGTATACGTTTGAGGAGATTGGGGAAGAGATAATAGAAAAGGCAGTAAAATTAAGTGAAGCAGAATTTATAATTTACGACGATAAATCTACAACTGCAAAGGTTAAAGAAATTCTGAGGAAAATCAAAGGGGTAGAAGTTCTTAAAGCAAGGGATGCGAAAAAATTCACTTTAAAAGTTCCATAACACTCTCAACACTTGCTTCAACAATTTTTGGTTCTCCACAAACCTTTATAACTGTTTCTGGATCTTTTAAAAGATTTCCTGTAACTATGCATACAACAATCTCGTCTTTTTCAATAAACCCATTTATTGCAAGTTTTCTCAATCCAGCAACACTGGCTGCGGAGGCGGGTTCAACACCTATACCATTTTTTGCTAAAAGTCTCTGAGCTTGGATTATTTCATTGTCACTTACAATTTCTGCAAGCCCATTGGATTCGTAAATAGCTCTAAGAGCTTTTTTCGCATTTACAGGGTTGCCAATTCTTATCGCAGTTGCAATCGTTTCAGGGTTTTTTACTGGAACTATTTCTTTTTTTCCATCCTTAAAAGCCTTGAAAATAGGTGCTGCCCCTTCTGCTTGTATTCCAATCATTTTTGGGATTGAATCGATTAGCTGCAATTCTTTGAACTCCTTAAAACCCTTAAAAATTGCGGATATGTTTCCAGCATTACCCACTGGTAGAATAACTCTGTCAGGGGAACCAATTTCGTCAACTATTTCGAAAGCAATCGTTTTCTGTCCTTCAAGCCGGAAGGGATTGACTGAGTTGAGAAGATAAATGTTTGCCCTTTCACAAACTTCGCGTATTATTCGAAGAGCATCATCAAAATTACCCCTAACCCCTATTACTTCTGCACCATGCATTAAAGCCTGTGCTACTTTTCCGAGTGCGACTTTTCCAGCTGGTAAAAGCACGTAAGCTTTCAATCCTGCTCTTGCAGCATACATTGCCATCGATGCCGAGGTATTGCCAGTTGATGCGCATCCGACTGCATTTTTTCCGAGCTCTATTGCCTTTGTAACTCCAACTGTCATTCCTCTGTCCTTAAATGATCCAGAGGGGTTCAAACCTTCATGTTTAACGTAGACTCTCCTAATTCCAAGCTCTTTTTCAAGTCCTTCAACTCGGTAAAGTGGTGTTCCCCCCTCTTTTAGTGTAATTGGATCTATTTTTACTGGTAAAAGATTACGGTATTTCCAAACGCTGAGATTTTTTCCATCAAGCCTGAAATTTACCTCAACCCGATCCAAATCAAAGATTACCTCAAGCAAGCCGCTGCAGTTGCAAACGTAGCTGCTATCTTCAACTTCACTTCCACACTCAATGCATTTCAGCGAATACATTTGCTCGATTTTTTCTCACAGCTTATAAATCATAGGGTTTCTAAAAGTGCTAAGTTATGTTTAATTCAGAAAGGAACTTATACCTCACAGTCTCGGCACATATATGTTCTCCCTCTCGAGCAGAATGCAAAAAATACCCACGTATCTTTTTGCGGAAATTGATGCAATGAAAAGAAAGAAAATTGCTGAAGGAGTTGAAGTTATAGATCTCGGAATTGGTGATCCCGATTTACCAACACCATCGCACATAGTTGAGGCGATGAAGAAGGCGGTAGGGAAAGTTGAAAGGCAAAAGTATCCGAGCTATGAGGGTATGCTGGAGTTTCGGGAAAGCGTTGCGGATTTCTATAAGAGGAGAAAGGGTGTAAAAATCGATCCAATAAAAGAAGTTATAGCTCTAATCGGATCAAAAGAGGGAATAGCTCATCTACCACTTGCTTTTGTAAACAAAAACGATTACGTCCTCGTCCCCAATCCGGGATATCCGGTTTACTACGCATCAACAGTAATGGCTGATGGAATACCTTATTTTATGCCTTTAAGGGAGGAGAACGATTTTCTCCCCAATCTGGAGGAAATTCCCGATGAAGTTGTAAGGAAGACAAAAATAATGTTTCTTAATTATCCAAACAACCCCACGGCGGCGGTTGCAAGTGAGGAGTTCATAAAGGAGGCAATAGATTTTTGCATCGATAACAGAATAATTCTCGCACATGACTATGCTTATGGCGAAATAGCCTTTGATGGCTATAGATGCCCGAGTTTCTTAGAATTTGAGAATGCCTTTGAGGTTGTTATTGAGTTCAATTCACTTTCCAAGACTTATAACATGACTGGATGGCGTATAGGTTTTGCATGTGGAAATGAGGATATATTGAGGGGGTTGCTGAAGGTTAAGACGAATGTAGACAGCGGAGTTTTTGAAGCAGTTCAGGAAGCTGGAATTGCTGCTTTAAGAGGGAGTGATGAAGTGATCGAGGAGAGCTGTAGAATTTATGCAGAAAGAAGGGATGTTCTCGTTGAAAGTCTTAAGAAACTTGGTTTCAAAGTTAGAAAACCAAAGGCAACTTTTTACGTTTGGTGCAAGATCAATGGAAGCAGCACAGAGTTCGTAAAGCAAATGCTCGAAAAAGCTGCGATTGTTGCAACTCCCGGAGTTGGATTTGGAGAATACGGAGAAGGCTATATTAGATTTGCGCTAACAAGGAGTAAAGAAATTGTGGAGAGGGCAATAACGAGATTGGAAAGTTTTTTAAAATAAATTCATTTTAAAATGAATTATAACTAATAGAAAATTTTATATTCTATATCTAAAAACTACATGCAGTGATTGAGTTTCGAGAAATCGTGGAGAAAATAGGTGCTGTAGTACTTCTGTTGGATAGAGATGCAAGGGTAATTTTTGCAAACCCAGCTATCCAGTTTCTTGGTTTCTCTGTTGATTATTTAATTGGTAAGAGTATATACGAATTTATTCCGCAAAGGGATCTCGAATCAGTTCGAAAGACTTTTGAAAATGCCCTTCAAGGGGAAAAGACATCGAGAATTTGGGTAGAACTAAATAAAAATGGAGAAATTTTATGGATAGAAATCGTTTTTTCAACGCTTAAGAAAGGCGAAGAACCCATTGTGATAGCGGAAATAAGGGACTTCTCTGAGATCAAGGAAAAGGAGGAGTTTTACAGAAAAATAGTAAACAACTCACTTTCCGGTTTAATTTTGTTGGAAGAGGAGAAAATTGTTTTTGCAAACAAGACAGCTGGAGAAATAACAGGATATGGAGAAGAGCTCATTGGTAAAAATGTTTTCTCCCTTTTTGAAGAAAAATATCATAAAGAGGTTAAGGAGACAATCAGGAGGATTTTAAATGGGGAAAGAGTAGAAACAATAACGAGTTTTCTTAGAAAAGGAGGTTTAAAGAGATATGCAAAGATTCTGGCGAGTCTTTTGGAACACAGAGGTAAGAAAAACATCCTTGTTAGCTTTGAGGACATAACAGAAAAAAAGATTGCTGAAAGTAGGCTTGAGGAGAGAGAGTTGCTTTACAGAACACTGGTTGAGAGTTCCCATACAGGTATTTTTATTATTCAAAACAATAAAATTGTATACACTAACGAGATAACAGAAAAAATGCTTG
Organism: Archaeoglobaceae archaeon; assembly: GCA_038866255.1. GTDB lineage: Archaea > Halobacteriota > Archaeoglobi > Archaeoglobales > Archaeoglobaceae > WYZ-LMO2. The sequence continues at coordinate 56,015 of JAWBZL010000003.1, read as the reverse complement.
GCTACACAATAGAAGAAATAAACAGTATGGAGCATCCCTATAACATAGTTCTGCCAGAGTTTAGAGAGATGACAAAGGAAAGATACCGGGCAAGGGAACAAGGGCTGGAGGTTCCGGAGAGTTATGAGGTAAAAGTCAGAACGAAAAATGGGGAGGAAAAGTGGTTAAAAGTTCTTGCAAGGAGGATAAAGTATAAGGGGAAATGGGCAGTAATGGTTAACATTGCAGATGTCTCAAAGCTGAAGGAAAGTGAAGAGATGTTTAGAAAGATGAACAAATTGCTTAGGATCTCCGGAGAAGTGAAAGACATGCTTTTGCAGGAGAAATCTGAGTTCAAAATTCTTTTAAACCTAAAGGTAATACTTGAAAAATTAAATGCCGAAGTTGGCGTTTACTTGATCAACGAAGGTGTTATCCCGATTCAAGCTCCAAAAAGTTTTTCAAATCTGAGCTTCAAAAATAAAAATAATCTGGAAAAAGTCGTTCAGGAATTTCAGGATTGGGGATACTTTACTTTCATACCTATTTTCTCGGAAACGTTGCACAGCATTGTTGTCGTAGCGAGGAAGGAGAAGTTTAGCGATGAGGAAATTGAGGTATTTTCAACAATCTCTAAGGATGTTTCAATCCGATTCAAAGCCCTGAAAATAGAGAGAGAAAGAGAGATGGCACTTAGAATGATAATAGAGAATCTTAGCCAGTTTGAAGACCTTGCAGATAAGCTTAGAAATCCCATTGCAGCAATAGAAGGTTACTTGGAGATAAAAGATGAGATTGGAGAAGGAGAAGTAATCAGAAAAATTGCCGAGCTTGTGCAGAAGATTGAGATAATTTTGGATGAGCTAAGGTATAGGGAAGTCGGAACCTATGAAATGAAAAAATTGCTTGAAAAATAAATTAAAGAAACAGGGATTCAAGAGATCTTAGCACATAGTCTGGCTTTACCTCGGCTTTCGCAACATCTTCTTCATTTGCAACGCCGGTTAAAACAAGAAGTGTTTCTGCGCCTATGTTTTTTCCAGCTATGACATCGATCTCGATTTGGTCACCAACGACCACAACTTCTTCAGCTGTCATTTTCAATTTCTCCAATGCTTCGAGCATAATAACTTTGGAAGGTTTTCCAATGATTACATCAGGCATTCTGCCAGTCATCCAGTAAAGCGCACCTATTATCATCCCCGTTCCAGGGGTTGGACCGTTTTCAGAGGGAAAAATCTTGTCCGGGTTTGTTGCAATATACCGAACACCTCTCAGACAGCAGCGCAGAGCTTTCGTCATTAAATCGTAATCTATTTTCCTATTCGAGCCAACAACCAAATAATCAGCCTCGCTGTAATCAACTATTTTTAGCCCAGCTTTTAAAAGCTCCTCCTCAAGCCCTTTTTCCCCGGTTGTAAAAACCTTTGCATTTTCTTTCTCCTTGGCAATAAAGCTTGCAGTTGCGTGAGTTGCGGAAACTATGTTCTCTTCATTAGCATCAATCCCAAAAGATTTTAATCTTTCGAGCAGAATTCTCCTACTTCTTGTAGAATTGTTGGAAACAAAAACAACTTTTTTTCCAAGCTCAAAAAGTTTTTGCACACCTTTAACACCTTCTTCAATTGGCTCAACACTCCTTCCAATTACTCCATCGATGTCAATTATGAATCCCTTTTTCTTAAGCAGTGGATGCATTACATCAGACCCAGCATTTTCAGCTCTCTCGATATCTTTTCAACTGCTCTTTGCGCATCTTCAGGACTCTTTCCTCCTGTAACAACCATTTTTCCAGATCCAAATATAAGAACAACCACTCTTGGGTCTATTAGGCGATAAACGAGCCCCGGGAACTGTTCAGGCTCATATTCAACATTTTCCAATCCAAGACCAACGGCTATTGCGTTAAGATTTAAATCCGTGCCAAGATCTGCGGAAGCGACAATGTTTTGAACCTTAACATCGGGCTCATCAATTACAGAGATGTTTATCTCCTTCAGCATTTTTACTATCTGCCTAACAGCCTTTCTTGCATCTTCAACACTTTTTGAACCCGTGCAAACAATTTTCCCGCTCCTAAAAACAAGCGCAGCAGCTTTCGGATCTTTTGTTCTCAAAACAAGCCCTGGAAATTGTTTGGGCTTGTATTCCGAATCTTTCACTTCTCTTGCGATCTTATTCAAATCTATGTTTTCACCAATTTGTGTTGACGCCACAACATTTTCTATCTTGATTTTATATTCCATAACATCCCCCAAAATCAGAGGTATATAAAGTATATAAATGCTTCTACAAAGAAAAAAATTTGCAAGTGTCGAAATATTTAAAGTTCTGGAGAACTCAATTTGTGAGGGAAGCGAAGCTATATAGAAAAATGGGAGATTCCCTGCTATGTCAGCTTTGCTACAGATTCTGCAGGCTAAAAGAGGGAGAAAAGGGATTCTGTAGAGTCAGATTAAGCAGAAATGAAAAGCTTTACACTCTGACTTATGGAAAATTGAGCGCACTTGAAAGTAGGCCAATTGAAATAAAACCCTTCTTTCACTTCAAACCCGGAAGCACGAGTATGACGTTTGCAACCTTTTCATGTAACTTCGATTGTCCCTGGTGCCAAAATTGGCGTATATCAAGGGCTTTACCAGAGGGAATGGAGGTGAAACCCGAAAGAGTTGTGGAGAAAGCCATTCTTCATGGCGATGAAAGCACTTGTGCAAGTCTAAACGAGCCAACCTTGCTTTTTGAGTTTTGCATCGATGTATTCGGATTGGCAAAGGGAAGGGGGCTTAAGAATACGATGGTTTCAAATGGATACATGACAATTCTCGCGCTCAGAGAGCTGAAGAAAGCTGGACTCGATGCGCTTAAGGTTGACATAAAGGGTGGCGAGAAAACCTATGAAATGCTCGGTTTAAAGGATCTTGCATGGAAAACGGCAAAGGAGGCATTAAAGCTTGGTATTCATGTTGAGATTGTCAACTTACTCGTAACTGGTGTAAATGAAGACCAAGTTGAAGAGGTCGTTGAGAAACATTTGAATTTTCTTGGCAGTGAAGTTCCAATTCACTTTACAAGATACTTCCCGGCTTTTATGTATCACAGGGAAGCCACGAGAGTTGAAGTCCTTGAAAGAGCTGTGGAATTTGCAAAAAAGCAGGGGATAAGTTTTGCTTATCTTGGCAATGTTCCCGGGCATAGATATGAGAATACTTTCTGCCCGGAATGTGGTGAGATATTGATAAGAAGATTTTCTAATACAGTTCTTGAGAACAAGATTGCGAGTGGCAAATGCCTTAGATGCGGAAGAGAAATTTATGGAGTTTGGGTTTGAGATTTATTAGCTCATCCCCGTGCTTGGATTTTCCGAGGTTTCTTGTGAGAAATGGGTAAATTTAAATACCATCTGCAAAACTCGAAGCATGGGAACTGTTAAGCCTGCGTATATAAAGGTGATAGCAACTGAATTGCTTAAAAGGTATCCGGAAGTGTTTACATCGAATTTCGAGGAGAACAAAAAAATTGTTTCTCAGCTCACAACAATTAAGAGTAAAACGATCCGCAATCGGGTTGCGGGATATATAACGCGAAAAGTAAACCGGCAAATAAAGGGATAGTTATGTTTAAAGGCGTAATCCCTGCACTCGTTACACCCTTCAAGGAGGATTTTAGCATCGATTATGAGGGAATGGCAAAAAATCTTGACTACATGGAAAAGCATGTTGATGCCTTTGTTCCCTGTGGAACAACAGGGGAAGCCTCAACGCTTGGCTATGAGGAGCACGTTGAAGTTGTAAGATTTGTTGCTGAAACTTCAAAGCTCCCAGTTATTGGTGGATCCGGATCTAATTCAACAAAAGAGGCTATCTGGTTGACCAAGGAGGTAGAAAAAGCCGGTGCTGAGGCTGCAATGCTCGTTACACCTTACTACAACAAACCAAACGATGCAGGTTTGCTTGAGCATTACAAGGCCGTTGCAAAAGAAGTATCCATACCCCTGATAATCTACAACATTCCGGGTAGGACTGGAATAAATATCTCCCCTCAGCTAATGCTCAAGCTTTCTGAGATAGAAAACATTGTTGGTGTTAAGGAGGCGAGTGGGAATCTGAAGCAGATCTCCGATATAATAAATCTTGTGAAAAAAAAGAATTTCACAGTTCTCTCGGGTGATGATTTTCTTACATTGCCAATTCTTTCAATCGGAGGAAAAGGAGTTATAAGTGTTGCTGCAAACGTTGCTCCACAGTTGATGAAGGAGCTTTACAGCGCTTTTGAAACTGGAAAAATAGCAAAAGCCATTGAAATTCACTATAGGCTTTTACCCCTGTTTGATGCACTTTTCATTGACACAAATCCGATACCTGTTAAAAAAGCAATGGAGCTAATGGGTCTTGCCGCAGGAAAACCAAGGCTCCCATTAATCGAGCTAAGTGCAGAAAAAACAGAAAAACTGAAATTTGTTCTTAAGGCTTTGGGTTTAATTTGAATTAGCTTAGCTCTCTAATCTTTTTGAGAATTATCTTTCTTTCAACCCTTGCAACAACTTCTCTTATTCTCTGCACCGCATCAGGATTCGCAGAAACACTGTCAATCCCAAGTTCCACGAGTTTTTCGACAACGTGTGGATAGCTGCCTGCCTGTCCGCAGATTGAGGTCTTAACTCCGTGCTCTTTGCAGATCTTAATCGTCCTTTCAATCAGCTTCATAACCGCTGGATGAGTTTCGTCGTAGAGATAAGCTACGTTTTCGTTGTTTCTGTCAACAGCGAGTGTGTATTGTGTTAAATCGTTTGTTCCAAGGCTTACAAAGTTAATTCCTTCTTTTATCAGGTCTTCAATTATTAGCGCTGCAGCGGGGGTTTCAACCATTATCCCGAAATCTATTTTCTCTATAGGTATTTTCTCCTCAATCGCTACAGCTTTTGCTCTCCTTATCTCCTCTGGGCTAACTATGAGCGGGAGCATTATACCGATGTTTGTATAACCCTCGTCTATCAGCTTCTTTATAGCTCTGAACTCTGCACGGAGATGTATTTCCTCAGCAAGATCCCTTCTTATCCCTCTAAAGCCAAGCATCGGATTTGCTTCGATTGGCTCATCTTCGCCGCCTTCCATGGCTCTGAATTCATCTGTTGGCGCATCAATTGTTCTTATCCAAACAGGTTTTGGATAAAATGCCTTCACAACTTTTTTCATTTCATTATAAATCAAATCCACATATTTATCGATCTCCCCATCTTTTATAAACTTCATCGGGTGTTTTTCGAGTGAAAGAATCATGTGTTCAATTCTGAAAAGGCCTACACCATCCGCCACCGTCTCTCTTGCAACCTTTTCTGCGGCATCTGGTAGTGAAATGTTCACCTTTACTTCTGTGGCCGTGATTATTGGTGGCTGAGCAATTTTGATCTCTTCTTTTTTAGCTACTTCAATCTTTCCAAGATAAACAATTCCCTTCTCACCGTCAACTGTTACGAGCATACCATCTTTTAGCAATTTTGTTGCTTTTTTAGTCCCAACGACTGCTGGAACCCCGAGCTCCCTTGAAACTATTGCAGCGTGACAAGTCATGCCCCCTTCGTCAGTAATGATTGCAGAAGCCCTTTTCATTGCTGGAACCATGTCAGGAGTTGTCATGACAGCGACGAGAACATCGCCTTCCTTAATCTTTGCTATGTCCCTCTCATTTCCCACTATCTTCACTTCCCCACTCGCTATCCCAGGAGATGCGCCAAGACCCTTAACGAGTATTTTTCCAGCCTCTTCAACTTCAACTTTCTCCTCTTCTACTTTCCTTATCGTCGTTATCGGTCTCGATTGCACGATGTAAACTTCTCCCCCTTCAATAGCCCACTCCACATCTTGTGGTTTTCCGTAGTGCTCCTCGATCAGCTCTCCAAGATCCACGAGCCTCTTTATCTCCAAATCTGAAAGGACTCTCTCCTTCCCCTTCTCTCTAAGCTCAACTTTTTCATTTCCATTCTTTTTTACAATCATGAACTTCTTTTCTGCGATTTTTACTTCAACGAGACTTCTTTTTATCCTATCGTAAACATAAGTATCCGGAGTTACCTGACCTCCAACTATTGCCTCCCCGAGACCGAAAACGGCCTCAATTATGCAAATTCTCTCCCCAGTTACTGGGTGGGATGTGAACATAACACCGCTTTTCTCGCTGTTCACCATTTTCTGCACAACAACTGCGATACTGACATCTTCATGCCTAAAACCCTTCTGAATTCTGTAGTATATCGCCCTTGGTGTAAATAGACTTCCCCAGCAATCTTTTACTCTCTCAACCACCTCATCTTCACCCTTTACATTGAGATAAGTATCTTGCTGTCCAGCAAAGCTCGCATCGGGTAGATCTTCTGCAGTTGCCGAACTCCTGACTGCAACGTATACCTCTTTCCCGTTACCAAGTTTTCTGTAAGCCTCTCTTATTTCTTTCTCGATATCTGATGGTATTTTTGCATTTTTGATCATATCTCTTATCTTTTCTGAAACTCTTTGCAATTCCTGCGTCTCTTCAACGCTCAAATCTTTCAGCATATCATAGATCTTATCTTTTAAATTTGATCTGTTTATAAAATCCCTAAAGGTTCTTGCGTCGACAACAAAACCATCAGGAACTGGAATTTCAATTCTCAGAAGCTCTCCAAGATTTGCAGCTTTTCCACCAACAACAGGGATATCATTTTTATCCACATCGCTTAACCAGAGCACAGGCATCAAATCACCTGAAAATTGTTTTTTTGCTGTTTAAAAAGTTTTACTATTAACTATTTGATTAAACTTTTAAGTTTTCCAGCCTTTATCGTTTCTGCTGGTTCAAAGATTCTTTTTCCAAACTCTTTTGCAAGTTCAACAAGTCTTTTTGCAATCTCTGTATCATCAAAATCTTTCGCAAGCTCAAAAGGCCCTTTTCGTCTATTGAAAGCAAGCTTGACAGCTTCGTTTATTTCTTCAACACTTGCAACACCCATTTCAACGAGTTTAACAGCCTCATTTATTTCCAGAAATACGAAGTCTCGAATATCTATTTTATCCGTAGCCTTGTTTAGCCTAATTTCCGGTCTTTTGCTCCAGTCGTAGAATCCGATTCCAGATTTTTTGCCGAGTTTTCCTTCTGAAACCATTCTTTCGAGCAGCTTTGGCTCATAATCTGGGCTTATCGTTTTTGCGTAATACTGCATTGCGTTGCAAACAACATCGATGCCTATGTAGTCCATAAGCTCGAATGGACCAATTGGATAACCTTCTTTTCTGAAAGTTGCATCAACTTCTTCAGGCTCAGCAATTCCCCTTTCAAAAATGCACAATCTTAAAACCGTGGTAGGAGCGACAGTTCTATTGACTATAAAACCTGGAACATCTTTTCGAACGAGAATAGGAACTTTTCCGAGACTTTTTATGAAATCAAAGCAAATCTTTACAGTTTCTTCACTAGTTTTCTCACCTTTCACAACTTCGACTATTTTCAAAAGCACTACTGGTGTGAAGAAGTGAAGCCCGATAAACTTGTCTTCCCTTTTCGTCGCCTTTGCCAAGTCTGTGATTTTCATCGTTGACGTGTTACTTGCAAAAATGCACTCTGGTTTGGCAATTTTGTCGCATTCAGCAAAAACCTGTGTTTTTATTTCAAAAATTTCTGGCACAGCTTCGATTATTATGTCCGCCTCCTTTACTGCTTCTTCAAGGTCTAAAGTGGGGCTAATTCTCGAGAAAATTTTTTCCAAACTATTTATTTCTCCCCTCTCGTAGAGCTTCGAAAGACTTTGTCTAATCCTTTCAACTCCTTTCTCAAGCGCCTTCTTGCTAATGTCCCGCAAAACAACCTCATAATTGGCAATTGCGCAAACTTCTGCGATTCCATGTCCCATTTCTCCAGCACCAAGCACAGCGATCTTCTTCATATCCCTTTAAGGGGGCGATTATTTTTAAGTCTTCCCAAAAGTTAAAAAAGATTAAATTATTTAAACCAAGGAATCATTTTTCTCATTTCTTTTCCAACAACTTCAATCGGATGCTTTGCTTCCATTTCGAGCAATTTGGTGTAAACAGGTCTACCTGCCATGTTTTCAAGGATCCATTCACGTGCAAATTCTCCAGTTTGAATCTCTCTTAAAATTTTTCTCATCTCTTGTTTTGTGGTCTCAGTAAAGATCCTTTTTCCCCTTGTCATCCCACCATATTTCGCTGTCTCGCTCACAGCTTTCCACATGTTGAATATTCCCCCCTCGTAGATCAAATCGACTATTAGCTTAAGCTCATGGAGAACCTCGAAATAAGCAACTTCTGGCTGATAGCCCGCTTCGACAAGAACTTCGAATGACATTTTTATCATCTCTGCAACTCCACCGCAAAGATCGACTTGTTCACCAAAAAGATCTGTCTCTGTCTCTTCTTTGAAGCTCGTCTCTATAACTCCGGCCCTTGTTGCACCAATTCCCTTCGCATAGGCGAGAGCTATTTGCAAAGCATTTCCGCTGCTGTTTTGATGAACAGCAACAAGCGCTGGTACGCCCTTGCCTTCAACAAACATCCTTCTAACCAGTGGCCCAGGCCCTTTGGGTGCAACCATTGCAACATCAATATTTGCTGGAGGGGAGATTTGGTTGAAGTGAATGTTAAATCCGTGAGCAAATAGCAAGAGATTGTTTTCCTTTAGCTTCTCTCTCACAAATTTTCTGTAAACTTCGGGTTGAACCATATCTGGGATTAGCATTGCAACAACATCCCCACCTAAGGCTTCGAGTTTAACAACTTCCATTCCGTCATTTTCTGCTTTTTTCCAGCTCTCCTTGTCCCACTCAGGCAGTGCAACCACAACTTCAAGACCGCTGTCGCGCAAATTTAAGGCATGCGCATGCCCTTGGCTTCCATAGCCGACAACACAGATCCTCTTATCCCTTAAATACTTCAGATCCGCATCTAAATCGCGGTAAATCTTTGCCATTTTTATCACCGCATTTTTTTGGTTGCAAAAGCTTCATATTTTTTTTGCTACAATCCATATCTCTGGAATCAATTTGGAATGAAGAATTTCAAAATTCATGTCTTTTAGCTCTGAGAGCAACTCCAAAGGTTTTGGAAATCTTCTCCAACTAAGAAGCAGATGATTTGCATACTCTTTGCCGAGAATTAAATTAAAAAAGTATTTAACAAATATTTTTGTGGTTTCAGGCAATTCAGAATTCAGATCTGCAATTGCAATTATTCCTTTTGACTTTAAAACTCTTTTTGCCTCTTTCAAAGCCTCTTTAACTTTTAGCTCATGTAAGGCAAAACAAAACGTTATCAGATCAAAGCTCTCATCCTTAAACGGTAAATGAAGCGCATCCCCCATCAACGAGTTCGAAAGCTTGCACATTTCTCGAGAAGAATCAAGCCCAACAACTTCTGCATCAGGGAAAAACTTCGTAAATTCTTCTTTTAGTATCCCAGGACCACAGCAAATGTCGAGAACTTTTTTCGGGGAACAAAAATTTTTAATTTTGAGCACAAAAAGGGTGTAGTACCATCTGTTGAACTTTGCCCAGTAATAGTATTTATGCGCAATTTTGTTCCACATAGATAAATTTATACGGGTAGAATAAGTCTTTTTCCCCTTCCCTAAAATTTTGCAAATTAGACGAGCAAAAATAGGAGATAAAGCAACATAAAAAGCATAACTATCAGCAAACCAATCCCAGTGTCGAGTTTGTTAGTGTCATCAAAACCTTGAGTCTCCAAATTCTTTGCTCTCAAAGTCATCTCTGGGTTTGTAAAGAGAACCTTAACCCTTCTCGAAAGGGAACTAAAGTTCCTATCTAAGGATTTTGCAAGATTTACAAGCTGATTTTCGCAGAAATGAATGAATTTGTTACCCAACACTCTTCCAAACCAGTCTGTGTCGAGAACTGTGGCATCAACGCCCCTGTATTTCTCGCGGTAGATAAAGAAGGCGAGAGTTGTGAAGGCAAATAATTGCATAATTGTGACAACTTTCAGGGGTTCGTAGGGTTCGTATTCCACGGGATATGGCAGAAGGGCGTAGAGAATTGCATATCCCGGATATGTTCCCAAGAATACGCATAGAAATGCCGCCATTGCCATTGCAACGAGCATGTTCTTTGGCGGCTCTCTTGCTGTGATCTCTGGTTTCTTCGAGAACCAGACATTCCAAGGCAATCGGAGACCAGTGTGGAGATAACTCCCTATGGTCGCACCTTCGAGAAGTAGGAAAATAACAGGCAAATGAAGCTCAGCGGATGCGAAGACGGTCATGGTTTTGCTGACAAATCCGCTGAAAAGTGGAAATCCGGAAATCGATAGAGCTCCAACCATGTATAGTGAAAAAGTCATCGGCATGTATCTGTAAAGTCCACCGAGCTCTGTGAATTTGCTTTTTCCAGTTACTTCAATCACAGCACCCATTCCCATGAAAAGGAGACCCTTATAGATTATGTGGCAAAATGCATGCGAAACCGCACCGTTGAGAGCGAGCTGGGTTCCAAGGCCAACTCCGCAAACCATGTAACCTATTTGCGAAACAATATGATATGCTAACAGTCTCCTTCCATCATTCACTATAACTGCGTAAACAACACCATACATCGCCATTATTGCTCCAAGCCATGCAAGGATCTCCAATCCAGGAAAACCTCTTGCCAGAGCATAGACTGCGGTTTTTGTTGTGAACGCAGTCATGTATATCGCTCCCGTTATCGAGGCCTCGGGATAGGAATCTGTCAGCCATGAATGAAGCGGAATGACTGCAGCGTTCAGCATGAAACCAAGAAGGATTAAAATATACGGAAAACCCTCAGTGCTTAAGCTAAAAAACTCTATAAAGCTCGTGAATATCGTGGAATCTGTTTTCTGAACATGCAAAACTATCCCAGATAACAGAAGAGCACCACCTATAACGTGCCAGATTAAGTATCTGAACCCAGCATTTCTCGAAGCCCTCGTCCCTCTGAACCATATAAGGAAAACAGCAGAAATAGCCATCGTTTCCCAGAAGATGTAAAGTGTGAACAGATCTCCTGCAAAAACAGCTCCAAGGGTGCTTCCAAAGTATATCATTGCAACGAAATGCTCCCAATCATTTCTGATGTGGAGCGAGTAAACGCTTGCACATATCGCTATTATAGCGAACGCATACGCGAAAACGAGGCTTAGGGCATCAATTCTTGCCAAAATTAGCTCTTTATCAACAAACTGAATTCTCCAGCTTGTAAATGGCATCTCCCCAAAAAATCCCTGGGATGTTAGTAGCAGGATTAAAAGCGAGCTTATTGGAAGGGAGAGAAAGTAGATTTTTCTGACAACTCTACTTGGGATCAATGGTATAAAAAATGCCCCAGCTATTGCTAAGATCCCCGGATGTATCCAGATCATTTGACATACCTCCTCTCGTAGTAATCTGGCTCTTTCATCAGAACTCTATTTCCAACGAACCTCGAGAATGTGGAAATGATTATGCAGCCAAGGAAACCAAACAACGCATAAAATCCCCAGATCTCTTCCCAGGCAAAGTGAACCTTGGGTTTTACAAACAGTCTTAATAAAAATTCAGCTGCTATGAAAGCCAAGCCAAAGGCAAGCGAGAGTTTGAGCTCCTTACGTAGCTTATTTGCAAATCTCATCAACCGCCACCTCGGCAAGTTCTGGAATTAAAAGGATGTTTGGGAATATAAAAAGAAGGATTGAAAACAAGGCAGTTGTGCAAAGAGGTATTAGCATGAAAAGGTATAATTTCTGTTTCATCTCCTCTCTTCCAAAGCTCTCACTACTGCCTTCAAAGAAGGCCATCTTGACTATTGGTAGCAGGTATAAAATATCCAGAATCGAGGAGATAAGAATAACTGGTATGAAAGAAACAAGGATGGGCTGGTTAAAGATCTCTGCAGCCTGAACGGAGCCAATAGCGATATACCACTTCCCCAAGAATCCGGCTATTGGTGGCAAACCAGCCATGCCAATTGCACCGATTGTAAATGCGAGCATTGTTATTGGCATGCTTTTTCCAACCCCCGCAAGTTCACTTACGAGTTTCTTTCCAGTCACAACCGCAATTGCTCCAGCGCAGAGAAAGAGTGTGATCTTCATGTAGCCATGGAAGGTTATATGCATCATCGCCCCCATCAGTGCAAGAGGGCTGAGCAATGAAGCTCCGAGGATTATGAAGGAAAGCTGGTTTATCGTGGAATATGCGAGTCTTCTTTTCAAGTTATTCTCTCCTATCGCGAGCAGATTTGCAGTTATTACGGTGAAAGAGGCAAAAATAGCAAGCAAAAATCCAAGTCCAAGTTCGTTGGTCATTTTAACCCCGTAAATGTAGCAGATAACCCTTATTACGCCAAAAACTCCTGCTTTAACAACCGCAACCGCGTGAAGCAACGCACTCACTGGAGTTGGCGCAATCATTGCCGTTGGGAGCCAAGAATGAAATGGCATAAATGCTGCTTTCATGAAACCCAAGAGGTAGCAGATGAACAGAAGTTGAAGCAAGGTTTTTGAAATCCCAATGCCAAGTACTCCTCCGGGTTTGAAATCAGTTGTATCCACGAGGACATAGGTTATCAGGCTCGCAGCTAAAAGAAAACTCCCGGAAGTCATGAGATAGAGAAGATATTTTCTACCTGCTGCAAGAGCTTCTTCGCTTTCTTCATGCGAAACAAGTGGATAAGTGCAGATTGTAAGTATCTCGTAGAAAATGAAAAAAGTTATCAAGTTTTTCGAGAACGCAATTCCCAAAGCACTTGCAATTGCCCAAGCAAAGCAGAAGTAATACCTTGTCTGTGCATGCTCGTTCAGCGACCTCATGTAGCCGATGGAGTAAATTGAGACGAGAATCCAGAGGGAAGAGGAGGTAATTGCAAATATCATCCCGAACGCATCAACTTTGAATGCAAATTCAATTCCTGGAAGGATTTCAAAAAGAATACATTCTATGCTCTCCCCGTTTAGAACTTTTGGGACCATTGAAAAAACAAGCGGAAAAGCGATGAATGTTGCGAGAATGGTCCAGAATTCTCTGACATTTGGGTTTTTGTGGGATGCGAGGATCAAAAGCGATGCGATTGCTGGTGTAAGTACTGCAATTAAAGGTGTTAAATCACCCATTCAGGGCACCCCCATTGAATTAACAATTTTCTCAACAACACCAATGGGCAATCCGCTCAGCCAGAGGATTCCAAGTATCAGGCAAAGAACTGCCAAGAAAACGCTTGGAAGAAGAATGCTTTTTGGTGCCTCCTCGATGTTATTGTGATTTTGGTGCTTGAAGTATAGCTCCTCAATCACCCTAAGGAAATAAGCAAGAGTTAAGAGGGTTCCGAGCAAAATTATTGCCAGCATTAGGTAGTTTTGCGCTTCCAAACAGCCAATTGCAAGATAGAACTTTGTCACGAAGCCAGCGGAAGGTGGGATGCCTATTAGTGTGAGCATTGCAATCAAAAAGGCTCCGCTCGTATATGGCATCTTTTTTGCCAATCCGCGCATTGAAGTGATTTCAAGCTTTTTTGTTTTGTAAAATATAGCCCCAACAGCTGCGAAGGCACAGCCTTTGGCAATTGCATGATTCAAAATGTTTACAATTCCTCCTGCAACACTCCAGTGGGAATGGAAAAGAGAGATGCCGAGGAGAATGTATGCAACGTTCACAATACTCGAGTATGCAAGCATTCTCTTTATGTTGTTCTGCCTGTAAGCGAGGATCGAGCAAATTATTATTGCAATTCCCGCAATTCCCGGGATTAAATTCCAGACTTCAATGTATCTAACGAGAAAATTGATTGTGAACACTGAAAAGATTATTCTTATGAGCGCGTAGATGAAGGTTTTTGCAACAACTGTTGACATTATCAGCGTTACAACTGAGGGAGCGTAAGTGTAGGCATCAGGTTGCCAAGTGTGAAGCGGGAAAACAGCAGCTTTTATTCCGAGGCCAACGAAAATGAGGACGAAACCAACATGAACCATTTTGTTTTCGTAAAGATTCTGAAGGATTATTCTCATGTCAATCATGTTCAGAGTCCCTGTTACGGCGTAGAGAAAGCCTATTCCGAGTAAATAGAAGCAGATTCCAATGCTCCCAAGGATAAGGTATTTGAATGACGCCCTTAGCGCCTTTTTTCCAGCAATGGCAATAAGCGAATAGGTTGAAAGTGAGGCAACCTCTGCCAAGACGAAGAGATTGAAAACATCCCCAGTGACAACAACGCCCGCACACCCAGCGATAAGCAGTTGCATGATTGTGTAAAATGTTGGATGTTTTTTTTCTTCAATTTCCTTTTCCACACTTTTCTTTGCATAAAAAATGCTCAGAAGGCTCAAAAATAGGATTATTGTGAGAACATAAGCGTTGAGCTCATCGACAACGTATTCAATCCCCCATGGCGGTCTCCAGCCGCCGAGCCAGTAGTGTATTCTTCCGTATAAAACAACGTGTTGAAGAATAAAAATTGAAAGAAAGAAATGAGCTGTTGTTGTTAGCAGAAGAAGATAGTAACCAAGTTTTCGACTGAATAAACCAGAAATTAGAATTGTAAAAGCTGAGAAAACGCCTGTAGTTACGATTAGGACTGGAAATTGCTCGACAATCGTATTTAATCACCCTTGAGAGCTTCAAGTTTAATTATTTCATCCTCCTCAAGAGTTCCATATTCGCGGTAGATGCGTATCATTAAAGCTAAGGCCACACAAGTTGTCGCAGCTGAGACAACGATTCCGGTCAGCATAAGCACATGAGGAAGGGGATTCACGTAAGCGTAGCCTTTTTCTTCTGCAGGTTCCCATATTATTGGTGGAGTAGCATCACCAATTCCAAGTGTTTGCAAACTTCCTATGTCGCCAAGAGAAATAAAGAAGAGAAATATTCCTGTTTGAAGTAAGTTTAGTCCAAGGAGTTTTTTCATAAGATTATTTTTTGTAATTATTGTATATATTCCTATAAATATTATTATCACGGCAGTCCAGAAGTTGTAATGGGCAAAAAATCCCTCAGCAATTAATTCGAACATTCAACCCACCTCCTCCTCTTCTTTCCATGCAAGATCGTAGAACATCGAAACAAATGCTGCGAAAACTGTTATACCGATTCCTACCTCGATTATAAACTCAACTTGAATGCTTCTTGCTTCATGGATTCCTACTGCTTTTGCAATTGGCCAGAAGGCGGAGTAGTTGAGAAATTCAGCCATGAAAAGACTTGTAAAAATCGATAAAAGTCCGCATCCGCAGTAGAGATAAAGCCCAAAGCTCGCAAAAAACGTGTTCCAAGATTCAGGAATCTTTTTTCTCCCCTCCACGAGGCCAAATACTAAGGCGTGGAGTATAAAGGCTGCAGCAATTATGCATCCTCCCTGAAATCCTCCTCCAGCACCTTTCGTTCCTATCATTGTGTAAAGACCAAAGGCGAGGATAATTGGAAGCATTTTCTTTGAAGTTGTATCCACTATTATGTCCTTTCTGTATTTATAATAATCCTGTTCTTTCATAGCTTCCCCCTCCTTCTAACCAGGAGCGTAACGCTTACAGCTGCCGTGAAAATAACAATCTCTTCAAACATCGTATCATAACCCCTGTAATCCGCAAGACCCGAGGTTACAGCGTTGTGAATTGCAGTCTCTTCAACCGTCTTCTCCAGAACTCTTGTAGGCCAGTTATATCTGTAAACTTCAAGCTTATCCATTGCATCGCGAATGAAGTAGAGTTTTATCGGTTCGTGATAATAAAGCTCATACGTTTCAACGAGCACATCCCAGCCATTTTCAACTCTTATAATCAGATAATTTTGATCAAGTTCCTGAAAATTGTTCGATTTATTGAATCCAAATCTTTCAATTCTCTCCTTTATTTCATTTGGAACTTTTCCCGAATTTAGCACGTCTCTGTAGTCGGTTTCAATTTTGAAAAGCAAAACATATCTGTTCGATGGCGAGTTCGCATCACCAAAAGCTGGAGCATCTGTAATCGCATAGGAGAAAATCAAAGCAAGACAGAGAATTGTTGCAAGTCCAACGGCTGAGGATAAATTTTTATTCACCTTTTTCTCATATCTGTCCTTCTTTTTAAGCCTCGATAGCGTTGCAATCATCATTGCAGTTATTATCCCCGCGCCAACAGCTGCCTCGGTGAACGCAACATCGGGAGCATTGAGCTGAAGCCATATGTTTGCCATTATAAAACTATAAGCTCCGAGAACAATAACCGCACTCAGAAGATCTTTAACAACGACAACGCAGATTGCTGATAAAATTAGAAAGAGCAGTAAAATCAAGTCAATTGGGACTATCATTTCCTCCCTCCATAAAAACATGGGCTACCTTCTCTATCATTATCCTGTCTTCCGCGAGTGATGAGGCCGGTTCACTTGCAATTGCGTGGACAAGAAATCTTCCACTCTCGTCGGTGTCGATTGTAATTGTCCCGGGTGTCAGAGTTATCGAGTTCGCAAGGGTTGTAATAGAATTCTCACTTCTAAGAGGGGTCGTGAATTCAATTATTCGTGGATCAACGTCTCTTATACCAAGAACACGCAAAGAAACGTCAATTGCAGCCAAAAAAATCTGGTAAAAAAGCCATATTGTATATTGGATATATCTGAAAATCAATCTTCCGAGATTTTCAGTCTTTCCCGAGCTCAGAAACTCGTGCATGAGAAGGGTTACGATAACCGTAACCACGATTCCACTCAAAACTTTTGAAATATCGTAGTATCCAACAAGGTATAGATTCCAGGCTGAAAAGATAAGCCATAGCGCAAACATTGAAACCAATGTTATGCCAATCGAAATAATTTTCTCCGATCTCATCTCCATCACATTCTCGGCTCTCCCTTTTTCCAAACTTTAACTCCGCCGTAATAAGCAGCCTTAACTATTGAATGCGTGGCAGCAGGGATCGTGAGCAAGTAGAATATCGATATTAAGATCATTTTTAGCGAGATGAAGCTAAAACCCTCGTAAACTGCGCAGCCAAGAATTATCATAAATTGTCCCATCGTATCGCATTTTCCGATTGCATGCATTCTTGTGTAGAAATCTGGAAACTTTAGAACTCCAAGTGCTCCTAATAACATGAAAATTGAACCGCCAGCCATCAGGGCTATTGAGATCACGTTGAAGGGGAACATAGATCTCCCCGGAGAAGATACTTTGCCACTACAATTGTTCCGATGAAGTTCAGAATTGCGTACATCAGCGCTATATCGATAAAATGGGGTCTCTCGATGATGAAACCAACGACTACGAGTAAAACCATCGCCTTCGTCCCTATTGCACCAGTTGCTGCAATGCGATTGAAAATTCCCGGGCCAACGAGCAATCGGTAGAGACACATAATCATAGTGAAACCGAGCAAGACTCCAACAGCGAGAAAAACAAAGATCATAGCTCTTCTTATGCCATAGTATATATTAGCTTTACGAAAATTAAAAATATTGTTACAAGCTGGCTTTGAGCAATTGGCAACAATATAATCATAATATTTGAATTAATCTTTCGAAAAAATTATAAATATTGGAGCTTAACTCTTTTTATGACCACTGTTACCTTTCCACCCTTCCGAGAAGTCGTGATAAAGGATAAAAATGGAGAGGAAATTCTGGTAAGAATGTATGATCATGAAAAAGATAGAGAAAAACTCATTGAGATGTATTTGAATTATGATCCCGATTACCGTTGTTTAGGATTGCCACCCCTTACAAGAACTGGGATAGAGAACTGGGTAGATTATCTTGGCAAAAACGGTTTTGCAATAATTGCATTGAAGGATGAAAAAGTTGTAGGACACCTCGTAATTGTTCCGGGGGAAAAAAATCGGGTGGATCTAACCATTTTCATACACCAGAAATATCAAAATCGTGGTTTGGGACAGGAGATGATGAAGCTCATTATAGACTACTGCAGAAAGGCAGGCTTTGAAGGAATTATGCTCGTAACGGAAAGAACAAATACAAGGGCAATTCATGTTTATAAAAAACTTGGGTTTGAAATTGTGGCACCTTACTATGAGTATGACATGTATTTACCGCTTAAGAAATGAGTTTGAGCAATATAGCCTTTTGCATGTGCAACCTGTTCTCGGCCTGATCGAAAACTACGCTGTTCGGACTTTCTATCACCTCTTCCGTTATCTCTTCTCCGCGATGCGCCGGGAGACAATGCATTACTATGGCGTTGTTCGAAAGTTTTAGAAGCTCTTCGTTGACCTGATAACCTCTAAAAGCTCTAAGTCTTCTTTCTCTTTCCGCCTCCTGCCCCATTGAAGCCCATACGTCTGTGTAGATAACGTCAGCATTTCTTGCAGCGTTTTTTGGTTCTCTCTCAATCTTAACTTTGCTTAAATTAACTCTTTTTAGGATCTCGGCATTTGGCTCATAGCCCTTTGGACAAGCAATGTGAATTTCCATTCCCAGTGTTGTTGACGCGATGATTAAGGAGTTACAAACGTTGTTTCCATCCCCGATCCAAGCTATTTTCAAACCATCTAATGATCCTTTTTTTTCCTTAATTGTAAGAAGATCTGCCAAAACCTGACAAGGATGCTCCAGATCACTTAAACCATTTATCGTTGGGACTGAGGAGTATTGAGCAAACTCTTCAAGTATGGAATGCCTTTTTACTCTCATCATCACCGCATTTACATATCTGCTCAAAACTCTTGCAGTATCTTTTATAGGTTCACCTCTGCCGAGCTGGAGATCATTCCAGTTCAAATAGAGCGCATGTCCTCCAAGCTCAGTCATTGCAACCTCAAAAGATACCCTCGTTCTCGTAGATGGCAGCTCGAATATCATCGCAAGACTCTTTCCCTTAAAGTCCTCTCTCAAAATACCCCTTCTCCTCTCCTTTTTTAGCTTTTCCGCAAGGCTGAGCAACTCATTGATCTCTGCTGGAGTCAGATCGAAGATGGAAAGTAGGTGTTTCATAAAGAAAGAGTGGAGATAACTAATTAATCTTTTCGAATTTTTCAGTCATCAAGCTTTATTCTTCTATTTTTCCATCTCTTATCCTAATGATCCTCTCCGCATAATCTGCAAGTGATAAGTCGTGTGTTACCAGAACAACTGTCACGTTTCTTTCTTTGTTCATTTTTTTTATAATTTCCATTACTTGTTTTCCGGTTTTACTGTCAAGATTCCCTGTGGGCTCATCGCAGAGCAGTATTGCTGGATCATTTGCTAATGCTCTTGCAATTGCAACCCTTTGTTGCTGTCCCCCGCTTATCTCATTTGGTTTTCTATCCGCAACGTCTTCGATGCCAACTTGGCTAAGTAAGTACATGGCCTTCTTCTTCCTTTCCTCTCTCGCAATACCCTTGAAAATCATGGGTAGTTCAACGTTTTCGAGAGAAGTTAAGGTTGGTATAAGATTGTACTGCTGAAAGATAAACCCTATGCTATCTCTTCTAATCTTCGTTAGTTCTCTATCGCTTAATTTTGATGTTTCAATGTCATTTATTCTTACTTCTCCTTTTGTTGGCTTATCGAGGCAGCCAATAATGTGGAGGAGCGTGCTCTTTCCACTACCGGAGGGACCCATGATTGCAACAAATTCCCCTTCCTCAAGGCTCAGCGTAACACCATTCAGCGCTTGAACTTCATAGTAACCGACATTGTAAACCTTGTGCACGTCGATGAGTTCGATGAGAGCCATATAAGTAATTGTTACAGAAAGGCATAAAATTTTACCCTTGCGAGAGTAGAGAAAATACCAAGGGTTTTGAGAGTTAAATTCTGGAATTTATAAAAAAAATGCGTTAGCACTTATAATGCCTTTTATAGCGGAGTACACCCTCGATCTTGAGCTTGGATTCATCAGAAACTCTTACAATCAGATCGTAGTTGTAGTAAATTTCCCAGACTTCATCGCATATCTTTCTTAGCTTATCAATTATCTCATCTTTTCTCGCCCTCTCAATCCAGAGTTCGAAATACATATCACTCAAACTCGATTGTTGCGGGAGGTTTATCGGTTATGTCATACAGAACCCGGGTTACTTCTGGAATTTCATTGATCACTCTTGTCGAAATCTTTCTAAGCTTCTCGTAAGAAATTTCAACAAATTTTGCTGTAATCGCATCCTGTGACTGCACAATTCGAACTACAACAATGTATCCATATGCCCTTTTTCCGTTCTTTATTCCTGTTGCCTTTAAGTCAAGAAGAACCGCGAAGTTCTGAAATGCCTCAACATCTTTTGTCTCCTCCTCCACAATTTTTGTAGCTTTTCGCAAAATCTCAAGTTTCTCCCATGTGACCTCTCCGATGATCCTTATCGCAAGTCCGGGACCAGGAAAAGCTCTTCTATTCACTATTTCATTCGGTAACCCGAGTTCTTTTGCAACAAGCCTGACTTGTGGCTTGTAAAGATCTTTTACAGGTTCCAGAACTTTGAAACCATATCTCCTCGTATCAATCCCAAGCTGCTCTAAAACGTTGTGCTGAGTCTTCAAACCACCAACGGTTTCAACTATGTCAGCAGCAATTGTGCCTTGAACGAGGAATTCAGAATTCATTTCCATTGCCATCTTTCCTAAAACTGTGTAAAAAGCCTCTCTAAATGCTTTTCTCTTCTCTTCTGCATCAACTTTTCCCTTAAGAGCTGAAAGAACTTCTCTTTTTGCATCGTAAATAAAAGCATCGAGTTTGAGCTCTCTTAGAGTTTTAACCACAGCCTCTCCTTCACCAATTCTTCGCAACCCATCATCGATATAAACAGCTTTTATTGGTTCCCCTATCGCTCTCGAAACCAGAACCGCAGCTACTGTGCTATCTACACCACCTGAACATGCTGCAAGAATCTTTTCAGCTTTGACACCTTTTAGATTTTCCCTCAGTTTTTTTAAGGTTTCCTCGATGTAATCCTTCGCATTAAAGTTCATGCAGTAAGAATTCGCGCTACTTTAAAAACTTTGGGTAATTTAAAAATTAATAAAATTTATAATTCCTACTATTGGTAAAAGCACGATCACACCTGCAATCAAAATTCCGAGAAAAATTGCTAAACTCGCCTTTAATTTGTTTAATCCAAGGAGAAAAGCTAAAAGACATCCAGTCCATGCCCCGGTTGCGGGAAGAGGAAGTGCTACGAATAAGGCCAAGCCAAAATAGCCGTATTTTTCAACGATCTCTCTTTTTGAATCAACTCTTTTCTCTATGGTTTCATAAACCTGCCAAATGCTCTTGAAATTTTTTAAAATTAGCAAAAATTTGCTCAAAGCTATGAGCAAAAATGGAACTGGCAAAAAGTTGCCAAAAATTGCTATTGCATACGCCTCCATGGGCTTGAAACCATAGTATATTGCAATTGGAATTCCAGCTCTTAGCTCAAAGATCGGCATTGCAGAGATCAGGATTACGTAGATTAATTCCATTTTCAATCCCCTTTACGAGTTTCCAAACAATCTCGTTCACTTCACACTTCAAACCAAACTCCCTGCACTTTTTAACTATTTCTCCGTTTATGTAATCTATCTCTGTTCTCCTTCCCCTTTCAATGTCCTGTAACATTGAAGATCTATTCTTTGCAGTCATTTCAGCAACCTTTCTAACTTCGCTTATTGCGTCAAATTTATACCCAATTTTTTGCATTAAAAGCTCTCCTTCCTCTGCAATTTTAACTGCAACGCTCCATAAATTCTCGTTCTCCACGATTATACCATTTCTAACCCTGCAAATAGCTGTCAGCGGATTTATTGCTGCGTTAACTACTGCCTTTGCCCAAACCCGGAAATCTATGTTATCAACGAGTTCAACCCTGATATTTGCATCTTCCAAAACTTTTGCGACTTTTTTGCCTTGAGTTGTTGAGGGCAGATAAACGCATCCCTCTCCAGCATAGATTATTTTTCCATAGTCTGCAAGATTTGCTCCGTAGCTCGTAACACCCCGGACAACTGTTTTTAAGTATTTTCCTATTATCTTTTCAACTCCGATTCCATTCTGCAATGTGCAAACAATTCCCGGATCTACTTTGCTCAAAATTCTGGCAGCTTCTTCGGTGTCATAGGCTTTAACAGTAAAAAAGGTTATTTCTGCGTTTTCCGGTTTTTCAACAGCTTTGACCTTTAATTCTACACTCTTCAATCCCATCAGCACGAGTTTATCCTTTAAAGCCTGGAGTTGCTTACCTCTTGCAACAAAGATGACTTCTTTGCCATGAAGCTGGAGAAGGGCACCAATTAAACAACCAAGCGCTCCTGCACCCATTATCTGGATCATCAAGGTATTGTTTGCACAAAGAATATTAACCTGATGCAAACGCAGAACTGTGATCACACCTTGGGAAGTGGAGGGATTAGTGGATTACAGCAGACTCCTCGAGGAATTTGGGATATCTTCATTCAGCAAAGTTGCACATTTGGTTCCAAGACCTCACAGGTTGATGAGAAGGGGAGTAATATTCGGTCACAGGGATTACGGGAGAATAATAGATGCGATGAACAGCAAATCGGAGTTTGCAGTGATGTCGGGTTTTATGCCTTCCGGAGCAATCCATTTTGGGCACAAAATGACGATGGATGAGATTATCTGGCATCAAAAAATGGGGGCAAAAGCTTTTGTTGCGATTGCAGATATGGAAGCACATTTGGTAAGGGGTTTAAGCTGGGATAAAACGAGAGAGATTGGCATGGATTATGTGAAGAGCATAATTGCACTTGGACTTGAAAGGGACGCAATCATTTATTTTCAATCCAAGAATGAAAAAGTGAAAAATCTGGCAATTGAACTCTCATCAGAAGTGAACTTAAATGAGATGAGGGCAATATATGGATTTGTTGGAGAGACGCAAATTGCAAAAGCTATTGTCTCTCTCGTTCAATCTGCAGATATTCTGCAACCCCAGCTTAAGGAATTCGAAGGCCCAAAACCAGTGGTTGTCCCAGTTGGAGCTGATCAGGATCCGCATCTGCGGCTTACAAGGGACTTGGCTTCGAGAGTGAACATTTTTACGTTTGAGAGAATTGATGGAGGTTTGAGGGTGAGAAGTAAAAGAAACGAGATGCTCGAGAAACTCTCAAATCTTGGATTTGAGTTTAGAAAATTTGGGGAGCATATTGATGTTTTTGGTCCCTCATTTGAGATTGAGAGAGCAATTAGAGAACTCGAAATTGAACTCGGTGGCTACGCTTTTATTCCTCCAAGCTCAATTTATCACAAGTTCACAACTGGGCTAACTGGTGGAAAAATGAGTTCAAGCAAACCCGAAAGTTACATCTCTTTGCTCGACTCTCCAAAGGATGCGAGAAAGAAAATAAGAAACGCTTTGACTGGTGGCAGAGCTACTGCTGAGGAACAAAAAAGACTGGGTGGAGAGCCAGAAAAATGCGTTGTTTTCGAGCTTTACTCTTATCATCTAATCGAGAGCGATGAAGAACTTGAAGAGATCAGAGAAAACTGCAGATGCGGGAAAATACTTTGCGGTTCGTGCAAGAAAATGGCTGAGGAGATCTTAACTGAGTTTCTTAGGGAACACAAAGAGAAGAGAGACGAGGCAGAAGAAAAAATTAAAGATTTCGAGATAATCTGCTAATCAAAAACAATTTTTCCGAGCTTAATGTAACCGACAGCCAAGCCGAGTTTTTTTGCCCTTTTTCTAAGTTCTTTATCATTGGTTATTATCCTGCATCCAGTTCTTTTGGCAACTTCGAGAATACCCTCATCGCCTTTGCCACTTTCAAAAACCTTTGCACTTTCAATTAGTCTCAGTGCAACCTTTACAGCAGTCTTTTCATCTCCAGAGAGCTCTGATTCGAGTTTTCTAAGTTCCTCGACCACGGTTTTTGGAACAATTATCTTAAATTCGCTCAGATCAAACCTATTTTTCACCGCATATATCAGTGCATTCGTATCAAAGATCAGGAAATTATTCCCGAACCTATCAATCTCCATCTCCCCCCAACTCTTCTGCTGATTGCAACTCTCCAGCCTTGTTCAGCGCAAACCGGGCGTCGAAGGGTTACTTCTATTGTTTCATCCCTCACAGACTTGACATCGCCAAGCGTTATTGCAGTGCCAACTGCAAGCATCAAAGGCTCGTTTGTTTTTATTTTCTCAACGAGGAGATCTTCCTCAACACCAACAACTCTTTCGAAAAGCTGCGCATCCATTGTGAACTCCTTTAAAATTGGTGGCAACTCATTTGGCAATCCAAGAACGTTTCCAACAAGAGCATCAGCCTTTGTCAAGAAGGGATCGAGCTTTGTTGCAACTCCAATAAGCCCTCCGGGTGTCGCCTCCTGAATAAATCTACCCGAGGCCATTATACTTTCAACAGTTGTCGTTATTGGCATCCATCCCCGGTCGCTTTTTATTCCCGGTCTTATCTCAACTTCGTCGCCAACTCTTAGCTTTCCTCTCATTAAGCTCCCGCCAACAACACCACCGAGAAGGTTTTCGGGCTTTGTTTTTGGTCTGTTCACATCAAAACTTCTTGCAATTTGCATGAGAGGGGGGGAATTAAAGTCTCGAGGTGGCGTGGGAATTGTTTTCTCGATTGCCTGAATCAATGCGTCGATGTTAACTTTTTGTTGGGCAGATAATGGAATTATTGGGGCATTTTCGGCAACCGTTCCGCGGATAAAATCCTTTATTTCCCTGTAGTTTTCCAAAACCCTCTCCTTTGCTACGATGTCGATTTTGTTTTGTGCAATAACTATTTTTCTTATCCCGATTACTTCCAATGCTGACAAATGCTCCCTTGTTTGCGGTCTTGGGCACTTTTCGTTTGCAGCAATCACGAGAACTGCTCCATCCATGATTGCAGCACCGCTGAGCATTGTTGCCATCAGCATTTCGTGCCCCGGACTGTCGACGAAGCTTACAGTTCTAAGAATATCTGTTTCAATGCCGTGAATTGGGCATATTGCTTCCGTTGTATACGCCTCCGGTTCTTCGCACTCGCTACACCTTCGAAAGGTTGTGTCAGCATATCCGAGCTTGATAGAAATACCCCTTTTTATTTCTTCGCTATGTCTGTCCGTCCAGACTCCACTTAAAGCAGCAACAAGCGTTGTTTTGCCATGATCAACGTGACCAACGAGACCTATGTTGATTTCAGGAAGCGGAATTTCTTGCATGTTCTCAAGACTTTCCGAGGTTTTTTAAATTTTGGGTCTTCCTAATCTCTTGATTTAATCAGTAACCATGAATTCTCACCGCCTTTTTCGAATTTGAGTAGAACATAGGTTCCTTTAAGCTTATCCCCATTCAATCTGAACTTTATCTCTTTCTCAGTCATCTTGAGAAGCTCGTATTCTCCCTTGTCCCATAGTTTTACAACCCCTTTCCCATAGCCTTCTTCGATAACACCTTCAAATTCCATGTAATCAATGCTGTGATCCTCAACTTGGATTGCAAGTCTTCTCTCTCCTTCTTTTGGAAAACCCTTCGGAATTGCCCAGCTTTTTGCAACTTCATTGATTTCAAGGCGAAGATCAAAGTGATGCTTCTTTGCAAAGTGTTCTTGGACACTAAATTTCATAAAAAATTTCCATTTCATGGATTTTTAATCATTTTGAAGCTTTGGGCTCAAAAAATAAAAATTTTTAAAATCAAGTCAAGTCATTTTATATGGAATCCCAGAGAGCGTTAATCTTTGGCAGATTTCAGCCGTTCCATCTTGGACACCTTGAAGTCATAAAGTGGGCACTTAAAAGCTTCGATGAAATTGTTCTTCTCATAGGTATGGCCGATGAAAGTCACACTCACAGAAATCCGTTTACAGCAGGAGAAAGAATTTGGATGATCAGAGAATCTCTCAAAGAAGAAAATATAGGTCTTGACAGGATAATAACAGCTACAGTTCCGACAATGAATGTTTACGTTGGCAATGCATTCTATATCTTGAATCTTGTGCCAAAAATTCAGGCTATAATAACGAGAAATCCAATCATAGCACAGGTTTTCAAAGACGCGGGCTTGAGAGTTGTAGTTCCACCAGATTTCAACAGGCAGAAGTTCAGAGGGACTACAATAAGGCAGATGATGCTAAAAGGCGAGAAATGGGAGGAATGTGTTCCAAAGGCTGTAGTGAGAATAGTTTATGCCCTGAACGGTGTTGAAAGACTGAAAAAAGCTAACAGCTCTGATTAGCAAGTATTGAGAAGGAATCTCTTTTGCGATAGTGTTAAATTTCTTCACAAAATTGCAAATTGAATGAGAATCCCCCTCTTCATCGAATTCAATGGGAAAAAGATTGCTATAATTGGAGGAGGAAATGTTGGGACAGCAAGAGCTAAGAAGTTTCTTGAAGCAGGTGCAGAAGTTACTGTTTTTAGTTTAAATTTTACAGAAGAGCTTTTGAGTCTATCGGAAAAAGGAAAAGTTAGGATTGTTAAGAAAAATGTTGGAGACCTGAATCATGAACTTTCCGATTTCCATCTTGTTGTTGTTGCAATAGAGGATAAGAACTTTAACAAAAAGTTTCAGGAGCTTGCAAAAAAGCACAAGTTTTTGGTAAATCTCGCAAACGAGGCGAGTGAGACCGAGGTTGTTGTCCCATTTGAGGGGGAAAAAGACGGGATAAGATTTGCAGTTACAACTGAGGGTAAAAGCGGAGTTGTTGCGAGAATGGTGAGGGACAAGTTTCAGAAGTTGCTTGAGGAAGATAAGACGATTTTTACATACCTCTCCGCAATGGAGCACCTTAAAAAGTTTATGAAATCAAAAAATATCCCGATAAATGTAAGAATGAAAGTCTATCGTGTCGCCGGTTCAAGCCAAGAATTGTTTAGGCTCTCAGAACTTGGAGAAGTTGAAAAGGCGAAGAAATTCGTGGAGGAGATTGTTGAGAAGGTTGCAAACTCGGGGGAAGACTATGCTGGATTCTGAACTCCTTATGGCCTTACAATACAACCTGCCCCTTTCAACAACTCCTCTCTTGGATCTTGCCGAGTTAATTGGCAGGAGTTATGAGGAGATTGAAAAAAAGCTCAGGGAATACAAGAGTTCCGGGGTTCTTAAAAGATATGGAGCAATCATGAACTACAGAGCCTTTCCAAACTACAAGCAGTCCTCTCTAATAGGTTTTAAAGCTGAGGAGAGTGTTGCAAGGAAGATAAATGAGCTTGGTGAGAGAGTTAAGCACAACTTTCTGAGAGATGCGGAGTTCAATGTCTGGTTTACGCTTAAAGCCAAGAGCATTGAGGAAATCCAGGCTATCGCAGCAAAGTTGGCAAAAGATCTTGGAGTCTTTGATTACGTTGTTCTGCCAACAAAAAGAGTTTACAAAATGGATGTAAAATATGATTTGTTAAAGGGCATTTCATGGAGCTATGGCGTTGAACCGGAGAAAGTTGAGAGCATTGAAGAGCTCGGTTTAAGTGAAGAAATAAAAATGCTCGAATCTTTGCCTATTAAAAGGAGACCGTTTCTCGAGCTTGGAATGAATGAAGAGGAGGCGGTGAGCCTTGTGGAGGAGCTGATGAGGAAAGGAGTTGTAAGGGATTTTAGCGGTGTTTTGAGCGAAGTGAAAATAGGTTTTAAATTCAATGGAATGAGTGTTATAAAAACAGATAATGCTGAAAAAGTTGCAAAAGAGCTGCTGAAAAAATATCCTCAGATTACACATCTCATAGAGAGGTTTGCAAATGAGAAATGGAATTATCCCCTTTACTTCATGGTTCACGCGGTTGAGAAAGAGAAGATAGAAAAGATTAGAGAAGATGTTTCAAAAATGGGCGAAGTTGAGGATATAAGAGTTGTTTATAGCAAGAGCAATCTGAAGCCATGAACTGCTCGTATTGCACAAGAAAAGCAGTTTACTTTCAGCGATATTCGGGGAAGCATTTTTGCAAAAAGCACTTTACAAACTTTTTTGAAAAAAAGGTGAGAGCTTCAATAAAACGCTTTAAAATGATAGAAAGCAACGATAAAATAGCTATAGCTCTTAGCGGTGGAAAAGACAGCGTTACACTTACAAACGTCTTAATTGAACTTTATGGGGGTAGAAGAGATCTCGATTTTGTTGCAATAACGGTTGATGAGGGAATCAAGGGTTATAGGGAGAAAACAGTTGAAGTTACGAGAGAAGTTACGAAAAAGCTCGGAATTGAGCACTACGTAGTAGCTTTCAATGAGAACTTCAACGCTACCCTTGATGAAATGGTAAAGGTAGGAGAAAAACTTCCATGCTCTTACTGTGGGGTTTTCAGAAAATATTTGCTAAACAGGGTTGCAAAGGATTTATCCGCAACCAAGCTCGCAACTGCGCACAATCTTGATGATGAAGCGCAAACAGTGCTTATGAACTTCATAAATGCAGACATAGACAGACTTGCAAGGCTAATTCCGCAAAGGGAGCAGGAGGGACTTGTTATGAGGATAAAACCATTTAGAGAGCTTTACGAGAAGGAAATTGTCACATATGGGATTATAAAAGGATATCCATTGATTTTCGATGAATGCCCTTACAGCTACTTACCAATCAGAGCATTTGTTAGAGATTTTCTCTACGATTTTGAGAAAAAACATCCTGGAAGGAAAATTTCAATTTTGAGAAGCATTGAAAAGTTATCTGAAGCGTTAAAAATTACAAATCCCCAGATTGAGCTACAAAAATGTCAAATTTGCGGAGAGCCGAGCTCTCAAAAGCTCTGTCAGACATGTAAACTCCTTGGTGAGCTATCAAAGAAAATTCCCGTGAGAAATTCGACACTTGTTTACCATTCGACATCACAAAGTTAATCTAATTTGGGGTAACTTAATCTATGCGACGTCCTGCAGTTGCTGGTAGTTTTTACCCTTCGAGGGTTTCAGAATTAGAAAGAATGCTCCAGAGATTTACGAAATCTGCAAAAGATTCGAGTGTTGTTGGATGCATTTCCCCCCATGCGGGATACATTTACTCAGGAAAGACCGCTGGGATTGTGCACTCTTTTTTGCCTGATGCAGAAACTTTTGTAATCGTCTGCCCAAATCACACTGGCTATGGTTTACCCGTTGCGGTTTCAAAGGATTCATGGCAAACACCACTCGGGAAGATTGAAAGCGATCTTGAGTTCATAAAAGCTTTGCCTAAGAAAATAATTGCAGAAGACGAAGACGCGCATGCTGAGGAGCATAGTGGAGAAGTTCAGTTGCCATTTCTTCAGTATCTGCACTCGGATTTCAAAATAGTTGTTATATGCCTGCAATTACAGGATGAGGAAACTGCAAGAGAGGTAGCAAACGAGATAATTGAAGCTGAGGTGAAAACGAGGAGAAAAACTGTATTAGTTGCATCATCTGACATGCATCACTACTTGCCTGACTCGGAATGCAGGAAAAGGGACAAAGTTGTGATAGATGCGATTCTCTCGATGGACGTTGGAAAATATTATCGCACAATATATGAACTCGATGCAAGTGTTTGCGGTTATGGAGCGATCGCAGTTGCAATGAACTACGCAAAAGCGAAAAATGCAAAAGCTGAGCTTGTGGATTACTCTACAAGTGGAGAAGTGGCAGATAAAAGCTATGTTGTTGGCTATGCGGGAATCGTTTTTAGAACTCAGAATTAAAAGGGGCGAAAGTGGAGAAGGGGAGGCCTTTAA
Source organism: Archaeoglobaceae archaeon (assembly GCA_038866255.1). Lineage (GTDB taxonomy): Archaea > Halobacteriota > Archaeoglobi > Archaeoglobales > Archaeoglobaceae > WYZ-LMO2. The sequence continues at coordinate 26,510 of JAWBZL010000003.1, read as the reverse complement.
ATTCGCTGGTATAGCATTCAAAAACCTTGAATTTCTTGAGGAGTTTTACTACTACTTCGCAACTGATTCAACGAATGAGAGAGCAAAAGGCGGGAAGATCTTCTCACTTTTTTTTGCAGAGGAGCAATTGGCAGGAAAAGGTAGGCTCGGTAGGCAGTGGATAAGTAAGAAAGGTGGGCTTTATTTCTCTCTTGTTCTACCATTGTTAGGTGCGCAAAAGCTCACAATTCTTTCAGCGCTTTCTGTTGCGGAATCAATACCTGATGCAAGGATTAAATGGCCTAACGATGTTCTTTATAAAGGCAAAAAGTTTTGCGGGATTCTTGGCGAGGTTTGGGAGAATAAAGCAATTCTCGGTATTGGCGTAAATGTTGAAAACGAGATACCACCTGAGTTAAGGGATTACGCAACAAATCTATCAAACCTCAGCATGGGCAGAAAAGAAGTTTTTGATAGAATTACAAGAAATTTTTATAGAAATTATTTAAATTTGATTACCGGAAACTGGGAGGAAATAATTGCAAGATATCGCAAAATCTGCGAAACCTCCGGAAAAAGGGTAAAAATAATTACCCATAACAGAGAAATCGTTGGAATTGCTGAAATATGTGAGGATGGATCGATAATCGTGGATGGAAAAAGAATATATGCGGGCGAGTGCGTTCATTTGAGAAATTTTTAACCTCAATAGGGGCTCCTTGGCTCGATCTCGCCAACAAGATTTTTCCTGACAAGCTTTTTTGCCTCTTCTACGCTATGGTTGCCGAGCAGAAACATAAGCTTAACCAGCGCAGTCTCGGGCAACATGTCTTCCCCCTCAATCACACCCGCTTTTAGCAAATCTCTCCCGGTATCATAAACGCGATCGCAAATTCTGCCATGAATACACTGGGAAGTCATCACAACTACAGAATCTTCGCAAATCCTTTTGAGAGTTTCAATCCAGTCCGTAGAAACATGCCCAAGTCCAGTTCCCTCGATTACGAAGCCACGATATCCTTTTGAGTGGAAAAATTCGAGAATTTCAGCATCCAATCCCGGGAAGAACTTTATTAGCACAACTTTTTCCTCCATTTTGTCATTGAGTTTCAGTTCTCTTTCTCCCCTTTTGAATCGCCATGAAAGCCAGTGAATTGCAAGCGAGGGATACTCGATCTTCGCAACCGGTTTTGCGTTTATCGATTGAAATGCATCTCTCCGCGAAGTGTGCATTTTCCTTACTTTAACACCTCGATGCGCATAGCAGAAGTCATCGCTTGTCGAGCCATGCATGCAAACAAGAACTTCGCCCACATCGCTAATGCTAAGCTTTGCAGAGCATAGGAGGTTCATAACAGCATCGCTGCTCGGTCTATCGCTACTTCTCTGTGCACCAACAAAAACAACTGGTTTTGGTGTGGAAACCATGAATGCAATTGCAGAGGCTGTGAAATGCATCGTATCAGTTCCATGGGTGACTATAACACCGTCGTATTGCTTTAGCGATTCGTAAATCCTTTTTGCAAGCTCAATCCAGTAGGCTGGTTTCATGTTCTCGCTAAGAATGTTGTAAAGGAGCTCCGCATCAATGTTGCAAATCTCAGCTATCTCTGGAACGTCGGAAACAATTTCTTCTGCAGTGAACTGACTCGTAACAGCTCCTGTTCGGTAGTCAACCTTGCTTGCAATCGTTCCACCGGTGGAAATTATTTTTACGTTTGGTAGATCACTTTTTTTTCTGATCTCAGCCCTTGCAATTGTTGTTTGTACATCTTCGAGAACTTCAATCAGCTCGTATTCTGTAAAACCTGCGTTGTATCCATTTTCAAGCTTGAGAACAAGGTTTCCCGTGAAGCTGGGCATTACTATACCTTCAAAGATTTTTCCCTTTGCCCTAATTCTAATCCTTTTTCCAGTAAGCATAAAAATCAGCCCCGATTTTTTTCACTTCTTTTCCCATAAACTCGAGAGCAATTTCGATTTTTCTCCTCATCTTTTTGATCTTTCTCCTCTTCCCATTTAACTTTTCTTTTCTAAAATCAAGCATCCTTTTCACTTCAGAACCCCTTGTTCCTCCAATTGTTTGTCTTCTCTCTACAGCTTTTTCAACGTCCATCGCTTCATTAAATCTCTCCTCAGGGATTCTTATTTCATATCCAAACTCCTTTGCAATGCTTTCAATCTCCTGCGCAGATGGGGTGGCGTTTTTTGATGCAATCCTACCAACAATCCTATGTGCAACTCTGAATGGAATACCAAAATCTCTTACGAGCATGTCTGCGAGCTCTGTTGCAACAGCAAAACCTTCAACAGACTTTTTTCTCATCAATTCTGCATTGAATTTCAGTTTTGATAGCATTCGGAGAAAAACCTCCAAGCTTTCGATTGTTACCTTCATTGACTCATAAAGAATTGAATTCATCTCCTGAAAGTCTCGATTGTAGCTGAATGGTGTTGCCTTGTAGATTGTAGCAGCAGAAGTGAGATTACCAATTAATTTGCCTGTTTTAGCTCTTAATAGCTCTGCAATGTCTGGGTTCTTTTTTTGGGGCATTATAGATGAGGTTGATGCAAATTCATCAGGCAACTCGATTAATCCGAGTGCTGCGAAAATCACAATCTCTTCAGCAATTCTGCTTACGTTTAGCATAATTGATGTGCAGACGTAAATTGATTCTATCAGAAAATCTCTCGAAGCAACAGCATCTTCGCTATTCTCCAAAAGACCATCAAAACCGAGAATTTTTGCTACAAATTCCCTGTCAAGATTGTAGCTTGTTCCAGCAAAAGCTGAGGCACCAAGAGGACATTTGTTAACTCTTCGATATGCCTCAAGAACTCTTTCGAAATCTCTTTCAAAAAGGTCGTGGAACATCACCAGATGATGTGAAACTCTCGTCGGCTGTGCAAACTGCAAATGAGTAAATCCCGGCATTATTAAATCATTTTTTTCCGCAATCTCAAGTATTGTGCTTTGCAGTGCTACGATTTTTTCCGCAATTTCAAGCAAATGATCCCTTGCAAACATTCTCAAACAGGTTGCAACCTCGTCGTTTCTTGATCTTCCAGTCTGTATTTTCTTTCCTGCTTCCGTAACCTTTGTAATCTCTGCTTCGATTGCCTCGTGAATGTCCTCGAAATCCCATTTTTTATAACCAGTCTTTGCAATTGTGTTCAAAGCCTCTATGATTTCCAAAGCCTCTTTTTTGCTTAGATAGTTGCTTTTAAGCAAGTTCAACACGTGTGCAATGTCTACGAGGATATCGTAGTAAAATATGTGCAAATCGTGCTCAATTGAGCTTGAGAACTTCTTAGCTTTTTCATCCATTTCTCTTAGCCTTTCATTTCTGAGCATATCAGACCCATCTCTCTCCATTTTCAAATATTTCCTTCTTCCATATCGGAAGATCTGTTTTCATAAGCTCCACGGCCTGAATAAGCGGAGCCCAGATATCTTTCCTATGCTCCCCTGCAACCGCAATGTAAACTATGTCCTCCCCCGGAGTTAGCTTTCCAAGCTTGTGATACAGCTTCACGTTTTTAATACCGGGAAAACTCTTTATCCTCTCCTCCAGTTCTGCAATCTTTGAAGATAAAATTTCTTTGTAGGATTCGTATTCGAGCATCTTAACTTTTCTTTGCTCCGAAATACCGCGAACAACGCCAATAAAAACACCGATTGCTCCGCAGTTTGATGCATTCTTTTTCACTTTCTCAACAACTGACTTTAATGTCTCGATCTCAGGGGCTTTCAAGGCATCGGAGACTTCTTTGACTTCTGGAATTTTAAATCCAAAACCTTTCTCAATTCCTTCAATTTCTAAATCAAATCCCTTTAGGACTGCAAAGTCAAATCCAAGATCTGTAAGACATTCAATTGTCTCTCTAAGGTTTTTTGCTTCCGTTGTTATCTTCAGAGCCTCACCAATGGTTGCACAACATTCCCCTTTTCCATCTTTTTTCACAATCACAGCTTTGCCAATCGCTCTTAGTTTTTCAAAAATTTCTTCATCTCCTATAAGGAGCCTCAATTCTCTCACCCCATTTACAAAAAACTGGCTGCACAATGTGCTGTTTAAAAATAATTCTTCCATCTTCTACATCGATCTCAGCGCAAGTTGCGAAACTCATTCTCGGCTCCGTAGGACTTCCGGGGCAGAGAACTACAACTCCCTTTCTTTTTTCGAGCACAAACCTGTGTATGTGTCCGAATATTAACACATCAACCTTTTTTTCGAGAGCTTTGTAAATAAGATCGTGAAAATCGTTTACGTAGTTGCCTTTGTGGAGTATGCCAAAAGAAAAACCATCAGCCTTGAATTTTTTAAACTCGTTTAGTTCTGAAACTATTTTCTCATCATCCTCATCGCCCCTAACAGCGAAGAGATCAAACTCGGAGAAATTTTGGTAAACATCGTAGCTAACAAAGTCTCCAGCATGAACAACGAGGTCTGCACTTTTCAGCAGTTCAATCAGTTTTTCAGGCAACTTCCAATCATGCAAATGAGTGTCGGATGTAGCAACTATTTTCATCAAAAAACCTCTCATCACCAAATAAAATTTTTATCCCCATGACAACAGCTCAGCATGATCAAGTTAAGCCATATTACGAGTTACCTCACATGTCCAAGATTATCTTATTACCGATTTCATTTTGGTGAGAGGAGTTTTACTGAGAAACACGCTGTTCGGGAGATTTATTTAAGCCTTAGAAGAGGGCTTGGGGTTGAATGGGCAAAGGAAAGGGCGAGGGCAACGAGTGAAGTTTATGATGAAGAAGTCTTCAACAAGGCTCTGGAGAAATTTAAATTTAGCAAAGCTCTTGAGGAGTTGAAAGCCATCGAATGGGATACAGTTTTTGTTTCAGAAAAATTCGGTGTAACTCTTATAGTTGATGAGATTGTCGAGTTCAGGGGTGAGAAGTTCCCCCTTTTTTTATCCCTAGATGCACCAGAAAAGGGTGTTTGGTTTCAGGATGCAATTAAAGCAGCTATCGCTGCTTTAGTTGCAGGATTTAATAGAAGCATTATATATTATACTTATTCCGGAGACTTAAGAGTTGCGGAAGTGAATTTTGCACTTCGTAGAAAAGCTTTAAAACTGATAGAGAGGCTTAAAATGATTGAAAATGGATTTTTTCCAGAAAGAAAGGAGAATCCCTATTGTACTGTTTGCAAATTTTCCAACGACTGCAAAAGCAAACGCGAGACTTTTGCTTCAAAATTTTTATGAATTTTCTTTGAATAATCTATGATAAGTATTATATACTGATTTAACTACAATCATAATGAGGGAAAGAGTATGTTCGAAAATGTGATTGCGGATTTGTTGAACGTATCAGGAGTTAAAGGTGTATACATAGCAGACTCAGAGGGGAGTCTAATTGAATCTGAATCAGTGGGGGAAATGAATGAAGAAATGAGTGCTGCATTGCTCGTTGAGATGTTTAACAGGGCTTCAGAAATAATAGAAAAGCTATCAGCAGATAATATAGAGATACTTGTTGTTGAAGGCAAAAAAGGCAGAATTCTCGTCTCGAGGAAAGATAACTTCATCCTCGGTGTTGTCGCAGATATAAAAACGAACTACGGTTTGCTAAAAATTGAAGTAAAGAAAGCTCTGGAGAAAATGGCACTGATGGTGTAAGTATATGATACTACCCAAGGTTTCTTTAACCAAAATAGAAAGAGGTAGATTTACAAAAATTCTGGAGGATTTGAAAGCAAATAATTTCAGCGGTTATCTGAAGGTAGGTTTTAAGAGAGACGAGCTCAGTGTTGGGGAGATATTACTTGACAGCGGAAAAGTAAATGCAGTAGAAGTCCTTAAGCTGAAAAGCAAAACGAGTGTATCTGGAAAAATTGCCTTTGCGGAATTGCTTGCCATAGATTCCGGTGTAGTGGAAATCTACGCCCTTTCCCCAGAGCAGGTAAAAAGGAGTCTTGAAATGAATAAAGCTGCAGTAGTTAGTGAGGAAGAAATTTTAAGACTGGAAAAAGAAAAATTAATTAAGAAATATGGAATTACTCCTCCAAAGGAGGAAGAAATCACAGAAGCTGTTAAAGAGGCCATTGGCAATTCAGAGCTGGTTTTGGAACTTGAAAGGGATAAGGTATTGGAAAAATACGGAATAAAAAAGCCAAGTGAGGAAGAGATTGATTATATAATCTCCAACGCTCTTGCTGTGGAGGAAGCAAAACCCATGGACTTCGAGGCGTTAAAGGGGGAAATCATCCAAATACTTGAAAAAGAAATCGGAAAACCTGCAAAAAGAGCGATAGAGATTTTGAAGTCTTGCAAAACCCCATCAGAGTTGGAAAACAGTATCCCAGAGCTTGGCAGAAGTTTGCGCTCGCTGATCGTTTTTCTCTCAAGGAGTAAAATAGATGCAGTGATCTCAAAAATTGAAGAAAAAATAGGTAAGAAGATTACTTGAGTTTTTCAAGTTTTTTTTCAACCTCTGTTATGTAATCCCTGAGTTCTCTGTTCATCTTTAAAACCTCGAGCACGTCTTTGTAGTTCTCCTCATTGATCTCTGTTAGACCAAGCGAGTTCATCGCTCTATCAAGGAATAGCTTTGCAATTGGTCCAACCTCTTTTCTGAGCTCGTCGAGCAAGATTTGATACGTGATCATTTCAGAGCCTCCTCAAGGCTCTGCATGGCAACTTTAAGGCTTCTTCTCAGTCTTTCAACACTGTTTGCAAGTATTCCGACTTCATCACTCCTCGCTTTAAAAGGCACTTCTGAATCAACTTCGCCAGCACTTATCCTATCAGCCGTTTTGCTAAGCTCAACAATTGGATTTGCAACCATTTTCACTGTGAAGTAACCTATCATCGCAACAAATGCAAGTGCTATCACAAACGCTATGATTAGGTTTACATATATCTGTTCTCCGGCTTTTTCAACGTTTTTACTAACTTCCCCAGCTATGTTCTCTGCTGGATTTACTCGACTTTTTGTTAAGTATTCAAAGTAGCCATCCATGTAAGCAGCTGTTCCCGCAATGAGGAAAACTTTTGTTTTTAGTGTTGGATCATATACAAGGAGCGTTAGCGAGGCTGGGAATTGGCATGCGTACTTTTCAACTCTCTCCCTCGTAGTCGGCTCTACCCATTTATAATATCCGCAGGTTGGCGCCACAAAAGAGCCCATTGATGCAGTTGTAAGATTGTAGTATGCCGGCATTTCTTCGTTCCATCTCAGATCATACTTGATATCTTTTCCCAACTGATCTTTGGGTAGCGTTGGATAAACAATAGTTACAACTCTTCTCTCCCCTCCCACAACAGCTCCAGCTAAGATCCAGGTATATTCATCTTTCCCCCATTTTCTTGAAGCGATTTCGAGAAAGTCCGGATCTATCATAAGGTCGCTGGTAGTGAGATTCGGATTCTCCTTTAATTTCTGCTTAAGGTAGAGCCTAACCTTTTCCGCAAGCTCTTCTGTTTTCATTTTAACTGCTTCCTCCCCAGCTCTGATCAGGTAATTCTGGCTTACATTCACAACGCCCTCCTTTGCTGCGCCTCCAAATTGTGCAACACCGATAAGTGTTAGTTCAGCAAGAACAACAAGCGGAATGATACTGGCAAGCAAAACTATTCCGACTATTTTCGGAGTCAACTTCATTTCTTCGTCACCTCCACAAAATCATTCACCTTTGCACCAATTTTCTCTCTAACCCAGCCAGGAATTACTATAAAGCCAGCTTTTGTGTAAGGGAGCGCCCTTAGATTTACACTACCATTTTTTTGCACAACAACGTATTCTCCTTCTGAAATTCCGAGGCTATTCATTATGTCCTCTCCAACAAAAGCCACGTCGCTACCCGTGAAGTCGAATTTTTGTGTAAAAGTTAAGTCGATGCCAACCCTTGCTTTTAATGTTGAGGATTTTACCTCAACTTCTCTCTCCATAGGTTGCAATCTTTCTTTCTCAGCTTCTGCTATGTCTATTTTTCTCCCCCTCAAAAATTTTCCTATCTCTATCACCATCATCTCGGGTGGTAGATCCAGCAGTTTCTGGATAACCCCATCCGGTAGTAAACCTTGGTAGATCTCTTTGATCTCGTAATATCTCAACTTCTTCTCCAGTTCCTTTATTTTGTTTTGCAGCTCCTCAATTTTTTTATCCTTCTCCTCAATAAGTTTTCTGATATCCGCATCCATATTTACCCCCTTACAATAATAACCATGGATTTGAAAAATATAAAAACTTTCCTTTCGGTTTGTTGAAGAAAATAGGTTGAATTTTAAACCTAATCGATAAGCTTAAATACATTAAGGATGCTTAATCTTACATGAAGGGATCAGGTGATGGACTTTGGGTTTATTGACGCTATAAAAGAAAGAAAAAAAGCTGTGATCGCTGAGATCAAGGCATTCTCACCAACACATGGCGATTTGCTCAAAAAAAGAGATCCATTGGAGATTGCAAGGCTCTATGAAGAGGCTGGAAGTGCTGCCATCTCATACATAACCGCGAAGTCGTTCAACGGAAATTTGGATACGTTGAAGAGGATTTGCAGAGAAGTTAGTGTGCCTGTGCTGAGGAAGGATTTTGTTAAATCCAAGGAAGACGTCGAGTTAACCTGCAATGCTGATGCGGATGCTTTGTTGTTAATAGCAAGAATTCTTGGAGAGAAAACTCCTGAATTCACGGATTTTTGTTTTGAGCATGGAATAGAGCCGGTTGTGGAAATTTTTTGCGAAGAAGAGATTCAGTTTGCTAAAAATTCAAGAATAGTGCTTATAAACAACCGTGATATTTTTAATCCAGAAAGAGTGGACTTGCAGAGAACTTTTATTTTAGCTCCGAAAATTGATAAGCTAAAAATAAGTGGGAGCGGGATAAAGAAAATTGAGGATCTGAAGATTCTTAAGGTTGTTGATGCTGTACTTATTGGAACCGCTTTTATGCTTGCTAAGGATACAAAGGAGTTTGTTAGCCTTTTTGTGGAGGCGAGAATATGATTGAAGCCCTTTTTGGGAACATCGACATGGAAAAAGCATACGAAATTGCCAAAAAACTCCCAGAACTTGATGAAGTGGAAATCTCTGCAATTCTTGCGGGACTTGAGGTTAGGGGTTATAATTCCGAGATTATTGCAGGATTTGCAAAAGCAATTCTTGAAAAGTCGAAGTTAAATCTTGGCAGAGTCTTTGACACCTGTGGGACTGGTGGCGATGTTTCGGGCACGATAAATGTTAGCACTGCTGTTGCTATAGCAGTCTCAACGCTGACGAGGGTTGCAAAACACGGAAACAGAGCGATGAGCTCAAAAAGTGGCTCTGCAGATGTCCTGGAAAAACTTGGAGTTAAAATAGAGCTTCCATATGGGGCTGCAAAAAATCTGCTTGATGAAACAAATTTTGCTTTTCTTTTCGCCCCGATTTATCACAAGGCCTTTGCAAAAGTTTCTGGGGTTAGAAAAAAGTTGAAAATAAGGACCATCTTTAACATTCTCGGACCACTTGTAAATCCAGCAAACCCTGAGAGACAGATAATCGGAGTTGCAAGTGAAAAATTGCTCTTACCAGTTGCGGAAGCTATGGATTTGCTTGAGAAAAAAGGAATCGTTTACCATGGCAGTGGGCTTGATGAGGTTCATCCAAATGCTGAAACAAAAGCGTACATAGTGGAAAATGGAATAGAAAAAATCAGTTTCTTCCCCTCAGATTTCGGGGTATTGGGGGTGAGAATAATAAGCTGTAAGGACAGCGAAGAATCCGCGAGTAGAATTAAAGCTGTTTTTGAAAATAGAGGTCTCCAAGAGGACAGAGTTTTTATAGCTGTAAACTTCGCAACTGCGCTTTATGCCTTGGGCTATGAGGATTTGAAGGAAAACTTAGCAATTTTTACGGAAATGCTCGAAAAAGGTGAATTTTTGAGGAAATTGGGGGAGATAGTATGCAAAAGCATGAGTTTGTCGAACCAGTGAAGTTATACTCAGTGATTAGAGAAGAAGGCTACCCATTCATGCTCGAATCTGCAGAAAAAACAGGAAATGCGAGATACACGTATCTTTCCTTTAATCCACTGTACATCGTTGAAGTTGATGACAAACTCAGCGTTGACGGCGAGTTTGTCTTGAAAACAAGCGATCCGTTCGAAGCTTTAAAAAGCATACACGTAAAAGGTTTGCTTGTTGGCTACGTAGCCTATGACGCGGTCTTGGGAATGATTGGAAAAAGCGTTAAAGAGAAATCGGTTTTTGCCTGTTATGACTCCTATTTCGTCTACGACCACTATCTTGGCAAGCTTTTCAGTCACAACATTGAGAATGCAGAGAAAATTGTTGAGAAAGCAAAAAGAGAAAAAATAGAGGTAAAAAATGGGGGAGCAACTGTTAAAAAAGTTGAGGGTAGAGAATACTTTGAAAAGCTTGTCGAAAAAGCGAAGGAATTGATTGAGGAGGGAGAAGTTTATCAGCTCGTCCTTTCAAGAGAATACGAAATCAAAAGCGATTTAGATCCATTTGAAATCTATTTGCGATTGCGAGAGTTAAATCCAAGCCCATATATGTTTCTACTTGAGTTTAGAAAAGCCTTAATTGGTTCTTCTCCAGAAACAATGGGTAGAGTTGAGGGAAAGATTTTTCGGATAAATCCAATTGCTGGAACTGCAAAAAGAATTGAGGGGAGAGAAAATGAGATAATTGAAACACTTCTTAGCGATGAAAAAGAGAGGGCGGAGCATGTCATGCTTGTCGATTTGGCGAGGAATGACGTCAGAAAGGTCTGCAAGGCAGGAAGTGTAAAGGTAGAGAGCTTCATGAAGGCAATAGTTTATCCAAGCGTTGTGCATATTGAAAGTGAAGTCATTGGTGAGCTGAAGCCGAGCGTAACGCACTTTGATGCGATGAGGGCTGCGTTTCCAGCCGGGACTGTTACTGGTGCTCCGAAAAGAAGGGCAGTTGAGCTTATTGATGAACTTGAAAAATCAAAGCGTGGAATCTATGGAGGAGCGGTGGGATACTTTTCCGAAAACTCCGACATGGCAATTGCAATCAGAATGGTTGAATACGAGAAAAATTGTAAAATAAGAGCAGGAGCTGGAATTGTGGCCGATTCAAAGCCAGAAAGGGAGTTTTTTGAAACAGAAAACAAGATTTCAAAGGTTTTAAAGGCGGTGGGAATATGATTCTTGTTATCGATTGCTATGATTCTTTTGTTTATAATCTCGTTGAATACATTTCGATTTTTGAGAGAGTTAAGGTTTTAAGCAAAGAAAATGCCAGAGAAGCAAAAAAATTTGATTTCGATGGAATAGTAATTTCACCCGGACCCGGAAAACCCGATAGAGAGCTTGAGTTCCTCTTCAATTTTGATGTGCCAGTTCTTGGAGTTTGTCTTGGACATCAGATCATTGCAGAGGTTTTTGGCGGGAAAGTTGGGAAAGTAAAACCCGTTCATGGAAAGGCCTCGCTGATCACACATGACTCGGAAGGGGTTTTTAGAAATGTCAGAAATCCATTTAAAGCTACGAGATATCATTCCCTTGCGGTTCTCGAAGTTCCAAAAGGTTTCAGAGTTACTGCGATGAGCGAGGACAATGTGATCATGGGGATAAGAAGGGGTTTCATAGAAGGCGTTCAGTTCCATCCTGAGAGTGTTTTGACTGAAGATGGAGTTAGAATGATCAGAAATTTTGTGGAGATCTGTAATGATCGTTAAAATCTGTGGAATAAAAAATCTTGAGGAACTTGAAGTAATTGAAAATTACGCGGATTTTGGGGGAGTAGTTGTAATGAGTGACTCGAAGCGATGCGTTGAACTCACAACTGCGAAGGAGATAATTGTTAATGCGACAATTCCAATTTTTGTAGTCTCTACTTCAGAAAAACTATGCGATTGGGAGCAAATAATCGCAAAAACCGAATGCGATTTTGTTCAAATCCATGGGAAGATGAGTTTAGAGGATTTTGAAGTTCTGAAAGCGAATGTTGTTGCTATGAAAGCCTTCATCGTCGGAGATTATCGAGAAATAATGGGAGCAATCAAAAAATATGCCCCACACTACATTTTACTCGACTCAGGCTGTGGAAGTGGAAGAACACATGACTGGGAGGTAAGCAAAAAAGTTGCGAAGGAATATCCAATAATTCTTGCTGGTGGGCTAAATGTGAATAACGTTGGACTTGCAATTAAAGAAGTCAGACCTTTTGGAGTTGATGTCTCGAGCGGGGTTGAGAAAAATGGTTTTAAGGATGAAATTCTTGTCTCTGAATTTGTCAGGGTGGTGAGAAATGCGTTTTGGTGAGTTTGGCGGGAGATATGTGCCCGAAGTTCTAATACCTCCACTTGAGGAGCTTGAAAAAGCCTACAAAAAGCTGAAAGATGATAAAGAATTTAAAAAAGAGCTCGATTACTATCTGAGAAACTATGCTGGCAGACCAACGCCACTGTATTTTGCAAAAAACCTGAGCAGAGAGCTTGGAATGAAGGTTTACCTTAAAAGAGAAGACTTGCTTCACGGTGGTGCGCATAAGATAAACAACACGCTTGCTCAGGCTCTGCTTGCGAAATTCATGGGAAAAAAAAGAGTGATTGCGGAAACTGGGGCAGGACAGCATGGAGTTGCAACTGCAATAGCATGTGCACTACTTGGGCTTAAATGCAGAATTTATATGGGAGCAATTGACTATGAGAGACAGAAAATGAATGTTTTTAGAATGAAAATCCTTGGTGCGGAAGTTGTTGCTGTCGAAAGCGGTAGTAAAACGCTAAAAGATGCGATTAACGAGGCTTTACGTGACTGGGCGGAGAGTTTTGAGGACACACATTATCTAATAGGCTCAGTCGTTGGGCCGCATCCTTTTCCCACTATTGTGAGAGATTTTCAATCTGTGATCGGCATTGAAACAAAAAAACAGATCTTGGAAGCTGAGAATTCATTGCCGGATGCGATTGTTGCATGTGTTGGTGGGGGAAGTAATGCTATGGGTATATTTTATCCTTTTATCAATGAAAAAGTGCGCTTGATTGGAGTTGAAGCAGGTGGTTTGGGAATTGAAACCGGAAAGCATTCAGCATCTCTCTCTGCTGGTAGCAAGGGGGTTTTACATGGTATGCACTCCTATTTTCTCCAGGATGAGGAAGGGATGATCTTAGATACCCACAGCATTGCAGCAGGGCTCGATTATCCCGGTGTTGGACCAGAGCATTCTTTTCTCAAGGACTCCGGGAGAGTTCAATACGCTGTGGCGAAAGATAGTGAAGCTTTAAGCGCATTTCTAAAGCTATCAAAGCTTGAAGGAATAATTCCTGCTCTCGAAAGTGCCCATGCTCTCGCTTATCTGGAAAAAGATGAGAGCTTGAAAGGTTCAACGGTAGTGGTTAATCTCTCCGGTAGGGGTGACAAGGATTTGGGCATTGTTATGGAGGCGGTAAAATGATCTCAAAGTCTCTGATCGCTTTTCTTCCTGCGGGATATCCAAGTAAGGAAAAAACACTCGAATTTATGTTCTCAGCAAATGCAGATCTTTTTGAACTTGGTCTACCATTTAGCGATCCAATAGCTGATGGTGTAACAATTCAAAACGCCTATTACAAATCCCTTCTTTCAGGATTCAGAGTTGGTGACATTTTCTGGATTTCGAGAAACTTCAGGCAGCAGGACAACAGAAAGCTAATCCTGATGACGTATTTCAATCCAGTTTACCGCATAGGAATCAAAAATTTTGTCGAAAAAGCTTATGAAAATGGCTTTGATGCAATTCTTGTTGTTGATCTACCCTTTGATGAAGCAAATGAGTTTGTAGAAGTTTGCGAGAAAGTAGGAATCAGGAATGTTTTCTTAGCGGCACCAAACACGAGTGAGGAAAGACTAAGGGCGATAGATGAGCTATCTTCTTTTGTTTATCTTGTCTCAACGTATGGCGTAACTGGGGTGAGAGAAAAGATTTCTGAACTGGCTTTCAGAGCTTTAAAGAGGGCTAAGAATGTGTGTAAAAAACCCGTTGCAGTGGGTTTTGGAGTTTCAAAGCGAGAGCATGTAGTTGATCTCTTTAATGCTGGAGCCGACGGAGTTGTTGTTGGAAGTGCAATCGTTAGACTAATCGACGTCTTTGGAGAGAAGGCTGGAAAAGAAATAAGAGCTTTTACTTCTGAGCTTTACTTTTAATTTCGTCACTTCTCCCTTTTAATAAGGAAATCCGTTACCTCTTCAATAATCCTCCTTTTTTCGCTATATTCGAGAGCAGTGAGATTTCTCTTTGCAATATCTACAAAATCTTGCGCTCTCTTTCTTGCATAATCGATTGCTCCACAGCTTTTTAGCTTTTCAACGTCTTCCATTATTTCTTCCACTCTTGCTTTCTGTTTACCAAACGTTTTTAACTTCACACCTTTTTCAAACGCTTTTATAACGATCAGAGTCTTTTTTCCCTTCACTATATCACTTCCCCAATCTTTTCCTATGTCTTTTCCAATTAAGTCGAGAACATCGTCGTGTATCTGGAAACCTATTCCCGCGTTTACTCCATAGTCCCACAATGGCTGGAATAGATCGTATCTCCCAAAAAGGATTGCTGGAAGAGAAGCAGAAGCTGCGATGAGAACTCCTGTTTTTAGCTTTACCATTTCAAGATACTCCTTTTCGTTTATCATTTTGTTCTCAAAACTTATGTCCATAAATTGCCCTTCGCAGATCTTGATGCAAACGTCTGCAATCAATTCTGTGGCTTTTCTGATATTTTCTCCCTCAACATCACATTTGGCTAAAAGACTAAAAGCCTCAGCAAAAAGTGTATCCCCAGCAAGAATCGCCACAGAGTCGCCGAAGAGTGTATGAACAGTCTTAACGTTCCTCCTCATCTCATCCCTGTCCATTATGTCGTCGTGAATGAGTGTAAAGTTGTGTATAGCTTCGATTGCAACAATTCCGGGCAGAATTTTTCGATAGTCTTCCCCAATAGCCTCTGCTACAAGCATTGCAATTACAGGACGCAACCTTTTTCCACCCGCTTTGATTAGGTGTCTTGCAGCCTTGTAAAGTTCAAGTTCCTTTTCTGGTAAATATTTCTTTATTGCAGCATCAACTATTTCTGCCCTTTTTTTTATTTCTATCATCTTCTCCCCTCACAAAAGGATTTAACATCAATCCCCCTCAGCCTAAGCCATTCAAGCAATTTGCCAGTTATAAACAGAGGTTTGGCTTGCAAATCCTGGACATTTTTTGAATTTGTTAGAAACATTGCTGTTTTGAAGCTTCGGTAAAATCTCTCGATCTGTCTCTTCACAGCAGTTGCACTATTTCTTGCTGGATTGAGAAAAGGCAAAGCAGAACTTGCAGCTATAGCACCGAGTGCGATGCTTTTTGCAACGTCAATTCCATTTCTTATGCCCCCCGTGGCTATTGTTGGTAAGATTTTTGCACAATCAACAATACAAAACGCTGTTGGGATCCCCCAGTCAAAGAACTCAAAACCAATCTCTCTTAGGGATTCGTCTTCACTTCTGTAAGCCTCTACTGCGCTGAAAGAAGTTCCACCCTTACCTCCAACATCAACTGCTGAAACTCCAGCGTTTTTTAATTTCTCAGCAATCTCTCTGCTTATTCCAGCACCAGTTTCTTTTACAATTACTGGCACCTTTATACATCTGCAAACCTCCTCTATTGCCTCCAGAGATCCTCTGGCTTTTAAGTCCCCCTCTTTTTGAATTGCCTCCTGCAGAAAGTTCAGGTGAATTGCCAGCGCATCCGCGTCTATCATTTCAACAGCCCTATCTGCGTTCTCAACATCTTCAAGAATCTGGGGAAGACCAATGTTTGCGTAGATAAACGCTTTTGGAGCTTTTTCCCTAACAATAGAGAAAGTATCTTCCAATTTTTTATCCTCTATTCCAGCTCTTTGGCTTCCAACACCCATGCCAATGCCAGTTTCCTCAACTGCGGTTGCGAGATTTGCGTTTATTTCCTTCGCAATCTCATGCCCGCCAGTCATGGATGCGATGAGAAATGGAAATGATAGATTTTTATTAAAAAATTTTATTGAAGTATTCAAATTGTAAAAATCAACCTCAGGCAGGGCACTGTGAAGAATCATCACATCCTCGAGCCCAGTATAACCAGATTCGACCTCTTCTTTTAGACAAATGTTTATGTGGTCGAGTTTTCTTTGAGATGTTTTCAAAGAACCACCTCCGTCCCGATCTCTTTATTTTCCAGAAATTTTCTTATATTTTCTCCACTACCCTCGAATATAAAAACCTTGCATCTATGCTTCATCGAGAGCACTTTTCTTATTTTTCCCCCCATTTCTCCTGTTGCATCACCACTACCAATAGCATCGGGCTTCATATTTCTGTAGAACTTTTTAACAACCGCCCCATTAACAAAAACTCCGGGAACATTTGTTGCAAAGCCAAGCGATGAAGCCTTAAACTTTTCAGCAAACTCAACAGCGAGATCGTCTCCGGAAATTATCTGAAATTCAGCATTTACGTCTCCATGAATAACAGGCAGAAAACCTCTTTCGAGCAGAAGAGCGACTTTTGAGAAATCACAACTCATAGGATGAAGTCCGAGAGCTGGAACACCAAAATCAATCAGTCTTCTGCAGAAAACCTCGTTCAGTCTCACACATGCGTTGTGAATCTTTGCAATTGCCAAATTGCTTTCAAGTCCATATTTTTTAACGTGTGGATGTCCAAAGGAACCTGCGCCATGGATTAATATTAGTTCTTTATAATTTTTTGAAATTGCAGAGCAAATCTCATCCATAGCTGCGTAATTAATTTCTTCAAAGCCATCTTTTTTTGTTATTATAGAACCACCGATTTTAAGGACTTTCAATTCTAACTCCCTCCTTTTCTGTTCTCACCAGAAAGCTCCCTTCAGGCTTTTTACCCCTAAAAATGCCAAAAACACACCCTCCACCACCACCTCCGGTGAGCTTTACTTTAAACCCCTCTTTTTCAAGTTTTGAGATAATTTCATCTATCTCCGCTGTGCTTACTCCAATTGCCCTGAGCAACGATTGATTGATATGAATTAGCTCCTCAAATTCCTCTTCATTGCAGTGCAAAGCTTTCAGCGTGAGCTGATCTATGGCGTTGAAGATATTTTCTACGATTTCAAAATGCTTTTGCCTTAGATTTGCTACTCTTTCTACCATCTGTTTTGTTGACTTCTCTCCAAGCATCAAGACAAAAAATTCAAATGATAAGTCCACTTTTTTTCTCTCCGGAAAAATCCATGATCCGCCAAAGGTTGAGATAAATGGATCGATTCCGCTCGCTCTTCCTTGGACATCGAGTTCAACTTTTTTTGCAACCTCTAAAATATCTTCCTCACTCATTCCAGCATTAAACTCTTCGCTTAGAGCCTTCAAAACCGCAACAGTGACAGCAGAAGAGCTTCCAAGTCCAGAAGCGATTGGAATTTCGCTTTCAATTTTTATCTCAGCTCCTGGAATTTTTTTTATTTCGCAAAATCTTTTTACAGCAAAGCTTACATAAGGATGCAAACCGAAATCCAATCCAGTCGTTCCAAGTGGAGAGATTATCCGGAACTCACAACTCTTTTCAACTTTCGCCCTGCATCGCAGATTTATTGCAGAAACAAGCGCATGCTTTGA
Organism: Archaeoglobaceae archaeon; assembly: GCA_038866255.1. Taxonomy (GTDB): domain Archaea; phylum Halobacteriota; class Archaeoglobi; order Archaeoglobales; family Archaeoglobaceae; genus WYZ-LMO2. Next base: position 8,949 of record JAWBZL010000003.1, on the reverse strand, counting down.
GTAGACAACTGCATGTTCTCCAAAGAGTATTATTTTGCCCGGAGCTGAGGCCATCATCGGATGAGCTTCGAAATTGAAATTTTAAATTTTTCCAATGTGTGTAAAACAGTTATTAACCCAGTAAGAATTTTGCCTATGCTTTGCCAGAGATGCAGTGGAAAAGGCGCAATTGAGAGTGAGAAAATATGTCAAACCTGTAGCGGAACGGGGAAAGCGAAAAGCTTCGATCCAAAAATAGTGAACTTGAGCGAGGAGCAGATAAAGCTCTTCATGCAGGGAATATGCGGAGTTTGTAGTGGGAAGGGCAAAATCAGGGTCGTTGAAATCTGCAAAAATTGCAATGGAACGGGAAAAATTAAAAAATGCCAGATTTGTGGAAAAGAAACTGATCAGGAGCTTTGTGTTGACTGTAGAAAGAAACCACATGTTTTTAAGCTTCGAAACAGCTGTGGAATTGAAGAACTTCGAATTGGCAGACCTTATCTCGGCATGATTACATCGATTACAGACATTGGAGCATTTGTCAGCTTAAACCGAAGGCTGAGGGGGCTGATAAAGAAACATTCAGGCTTAAGAGAAGGTGAGGAAGTTGTTGTAAAGATAACGAACATCAGCGTTAGCGGGGAAATAGATTTGACACCTGTGGAAATTGAAAACTTTACAATCGTTGAAGTCTCAAAAGACGTTGAGATCACACCAATTGCACTTCTTCCAAAACTTCTCGGCAAGGTTGTTAAAATCCGTGGTTTGATAACGCATGTGAAAGAGACTGCAATAGCGAGAGTTCTTACACTAACAGATGGGACTGCAACCATTAGCTGCACAGTTTTTGAGGACGTTGATGTTGGGGTTGATGACGTGGTCGAGGTTATAGGAACTCTTAGAAGGAACGGAATCGATGCGCTGGAAGTTGAGAAACTACTTGGTGAGAGTGCATATGAAATAAGAAGACGAATTGAAATTGAAATTGAAAAGCTTTGCGAACCAGAGTTCAGAGGTTTTCTGATCGAAAGCGAAGTTCTTGAGAAACTGAAGGATACAATGATCTGCGTTGCGAGAGAGCTGAAGAAGGCAATTTACAAATCCCGCCCAGTAATCATAAGGCATCATTGGGATGCAGATGGCACTTGTGGTGGTGTAGCGATTGAATTGGCACTTCAACAACTTGCTGAAAAAGTTCACAAAGACAAGGAGGCGAAGTATTATCTCGTTAAGAGAAAAGTTTCAAGAGCACCTTTTTACGAGCTTGAAGACCTTGTTAGAGATCTCGATGAGAGCTTGGAAGATGCAGAAAGATTTGGTGATAAGATACCGCTGGTTTTACTTGTTGACAATGGTTCGGGAAAAGAAGATTTGCCTGCAATTCAGCAATTTCTCCTTTTTGGAGCAGATGTAATAACGATAGACCACCACTACCCAGATGAAGAGGTTGACAAATACCTGCTCTATCATATCAACCCCTATAAAGCTGGTGGAGACAGCAACGTGACTTCGGGAATTCTCTGCGTTGAAATTGCGAGAATGATAGCTAATATCGATTTAAAGCACTTGGCAGCAATTTCAGTTGTGGCGGATAGATCTCAGGGTATTGTTGAGCGCTATATTGAGCTCAGCGGTCTTAGCAATGATGAACTGAGGGATATAGCACTTGCAGTGGAATACGAAGGATTCTATCTTCGGTTTAAATCTGCGAGCTCTGTTGTTCATGAGATTCTTGGGTTTGGCAGAAAGGATAGACAAAAAAAGCTTGTTGAACTGCTTTCAGGTTATGCAAAAAAGGCGATTGAAGAACAATTAAAACTCGGGATCGAGAGCGTTAAAGTGCAAATTCTACCAAATGGTATAGCTCTTGCCGCTTTTGATGTAGAAAACTACTCGAGAAAATTTGAATTCCCCCCTCCGGGAAAGCTGACTGGGGAAATTCACGATAGATTGAAAGAAAAGTATCGGAGAATTGTAACAATTGGATTTGGTCCTGATTTTGCTGTTATTCGCAGTGAAGGCGTAAATCTTGACATTCCAAAAATAGTCGATGAGCTTAGAAAAGAAATAAACGCTTGCGTTGATGGTGGAGGCCATTTGGTTGTTGGCTCGATAAAGTTTGTTCAGGGAAAAAGAAAGGAAGTACTCGCAAAGTTGGCTACGAAAATAGGTGAGCTGTGTTGAAAAAAAGACTTGAAATTGTGCTTGAGGGGCTTGAAGGCTTCAAAAACCCAAAGATTTTGCTCGAACAATACACAACTCCTCCCAATTTTGCAAGCTTTGTTGTGACCAATGCACATCTTTTTGGTGATATTGGGCTTGTTTACGATCTTGGTTGTGGAACTGGGGTTCTTGCAATTGCTTCAGCCATGCTTGGAGCTTTTGCAGTCGGTGTTGACATTGATAAAGAGGTATTGAAGACAGCGAGAGAAAATGCAAAGAAAGTCAAAGTCGATGTGGACTTCATTGCCTGTGATGTTAGGGAGTTTGAAGTAAAAAAAAGGGGAACAGTTATCATGAATCCCCCATTTGGAATTCAAAAGAAGCACTCTGACAGACCATTTCTTGAAAAGGCATTCGAAATTGGGGATAAAATTTACTCAATCCATTCTGCAGGTAGCGAGGAATTTATAAGAAAGAAAGCAGAAAATAGTGGTTTCAGAGTAACGCATGTTTGGAGATTTATGATGCCATTGAGAAAGACTTATTCATTCCATGAAAAGGCATTTAAATACATACCCGTAGAAATCTTTAGGATTGAGAGATATGAAGGTGTTCCCGGGAGACAGGGTTGGGAGTGTTGAAGAGTACAAAGCTGGAAAGGGAGTTTATGAGGAAAAAAGTGAGCTTTTTGCTTCCGTAGCTGGTCTTCTAAGGATAAAGGACAGAATTGTGAGTGTCGAGAGTTTTAAGAAGATTCCTGAGCTGAAAAAAGGTGACATTGTACTCGGAAGAGTTGTTGATGTGAGAAATAGTTTTGCAATGGTAGAAATAGCGAGAAAAAAAGGTGAAGACCGCGATTTAGCCTACACTGGGCTTGGTATGCTCCACATCTCAAATGTGGGGGAAAAAATTGACAATATTTCGAGTGCAATCTACTACTTTGACATTGTGAAGGCGAGAGTGATCGATTCTTCACCAAAGTTGTCAATCCAAGAAAAAGAAATGGGTGTTCTGAAGGCTTACTGCTCTCAATGCAAAAGTGAACTCAACTTCGAAGATGGAAAGCTTAAATGTCCCAGTTGTAATAGAGAGGAGAGAAGAAAGATTTCTGAATCCTATGGAAAGGGTGAGTGGTAATGATAAAAATCGTGGAACTCGGGAAGGACTACGTGAAGCTAATTGTTAAGGGTGAAGACCACACGTATTTAAATCTGCTCCAGCATTATCTCTCCAAGGATGAAAGAACTGTAATTGTAAGATACAGCATTCCCCATCCACTTGTTGGTGAACCAGAGCTTTACCTGAGAACAAATGGTTCTAACCCAATAGAGGTGATTAAAAAGGCTAACGAAACAATTGCGGAAGTCTGTGGAACTCTTTTGAAGAAGCTTCAGCTGTAAGCTATTGCGGAACCTTCTGCAATTGTTTCACTATCTTTAAAGATCCTCAATTTGTAAAAGGCAAGTCTTTTTCCCTTTATCTTCTCCGCTTCAGCTCGAAGAATATCTCCAGCCTTTGCAGGTGTGTGGAAGTTGATTGTTACATTTATTGCCATTCTTTTCGCATCAGTGTTTGCAGAGATTGCAAAAGCAAAGTCTGCAAGCGCCATTATGAACGCGCCATGTGCAACGTTGTAGAAATTTAGAAAATCTTCTCTCACAACGGCTTTAACCCTTGCATATCCTTCGCGAATTTCCTCAACTTCACAACCCAGAAATTTTCTGAATGGATCCGAAAGAAGATCCATAATTAATAAAAAAATAAATTTAGATTAACCCCACACGACTTTTCCTTCAGCATCTCTATAGCTGTATTCTTGTCCCCAGAACTTTGGCATGATGCCCACAAAACCAGTAACTGTTCCGCCCCAGCAAACCATTGCACTTCCAGGAGTGTTGAATGCTCCAACTGTTCCATATGGCGAAATTCGCAGCAAAGCTGTGTAAATGAAGTTTGGCATTCCGAGGTAACCATCAGCTGGGAATGTCTCTTTTTCAAGCGCCTCCATTATCCTCTTCGGATCAGTTGAACCAGCTTTTTCAAGCGTTCTTCCAATAACCAGCATTGCTTGATAATGCAGTGCATGCTCCCAGGTTACTGGATACCCTCCAAGTCTTGGCTGCAGGCGATCGCACACCTCCTTATATCCGGGCATCAGCGGGTCGCCGCTTGTTTCAGGTAGCTGCGTTAATGCACATGGAGCAGAAGTTCCAACCACTTTTTCAACTAACTTAAGGTCACCCTTCTTTACAGTCTTTGTTGCGAAGTCGTATTGAATTCCAAGGAAGTTCATTATTTCTTCGAGCTTTGCCTGTTCAGCAAGCAGGAATCCACCAGTGTAGCCAAGTTCTCTTGCAATCTTTATAACCCTTGCAAGTGGTTCAGATGGACCAACGAGTAAGATTACTTCAGGATTTGCTGCAAGAACCTTTGAAACGTATGGATAGAAATCAGTTTCAAGATAATAGTTAATCGGAGCCTCAGCAACTATTTGTCCTCCTTTCAGAGTCCAGTATTTCTTGAACTGCTCACCCCAGAGAATGCCGTATTCGTGTGTTCCCTGCATCATTGCGGCTTTCTTGTAACCCCTTTCAAGGAAGTAATCAGAAAGGAAGGGCACATATGTTATCTCGAAGTTCGGCGGTATCATGAACATCATTTTGTTTCCACCTTGCACGATTGCTGGACTCGAGCTGTAAGCACCGATCACAAACCCTCTCTGCTCGTTTATCTTCTGCATAGCCAGGATTCCACCGCTGTGCGGGCAGAAGATTATTGGAGCCTTGTAAGCGTCGAAAATCTTTTCAGCGTTTGAAACCGCGAGTGTTGGAGAGTATTTGTCATCGATTGCAACGACTTCGAGCTTATACCATTTATCACCGAGAACAATCCCCCCAGCCTTGTTTATGTCCTCGACAGCAAACTTTATACCATCAAGACAGTTCTGCCCGTAAAGAGCAGCAGCACCGCTTAAAGGTCCTGTATAGCCTATGTAAATTGTTCCACCAAACTCTGTTGGTTTTGGAGGCGTTGTAGTAGGAGTTGCAGGTGGAGTCGTTGGAGTTGCAACAGGTGTTGTAGGAGTTGCAGGTGGAGTTGTTGGAGTTGCAACCGGTGTAGTAGGCGTTGGAGTTTTTGCCGGAGTAGTTGGCGTCGGCGTTGGCGCAGGCTGCTGGCATGCTGATAACACTAAAACTATAGCCAAAGCTAAAACTATACCGAGCTTAACCTTCATATTATCACCGTCTAAAGCTATTTCAATCCACTATATAAGTTTTGTGCTTCGCCTCTGTTTTATCTTCCTTTGGTAGAAAAATTAATCTATTAATCGAAATTCAATCTGTAATTTATAAACTTTCAAATTAAATAAACATTTTTAGTTTCGAGCAATTTTCAATTTCTCCAAGACATTTATTTTTTCTATGCAAGTTTCTGGATAATTTCCACTCTCATCTTTTTCCATTGATTTTACCATGTCCCAGATTGTAAGTAATGCGATCGCTACACCGGTAATGGCCTCCATTTCAACTCCTGTTTTTCCAATGGATTTTACTTTACATTTCACTCTGACTCCGTTCTCTTCAACGCTGAAATCGAAATCTATTGAAGTTATCGGTATCTGATGACACATTGGAATTAACTCAGCAGTCTTCTTCACAGCCAAGATGCCTGCGAGGTTTGCAGTTGCAAGAACATCCCCTTTTTCCACTTTTTTCTCCAAAATTGCCTTTATTGTCTCTTTTTTCAGTCTTATAAACCCCTCAGCTGTGGAAATTCGCAGGGAATCTTCTTTTTGTGAGATATCCACCATTTTCAATCTCTCGCTGGCAGAAGATGCGAATTCCATGGTAAATCTCGGGAGGTTAAAAATATATTTCTAAAACTTTAGGCTGAGTCATGGAAGCATTACTCGTCGTAGATATGCAGAAGGATTTCTGTTACAAAGATGGATCTCTATATGTTAAGGATGCCGAGGAAATCTTTAAAGCCACAAATGCTGTCATAAAAAAAGCGAGGAAAAAAATGAAAGTAGTTTTCACCCAAGACTGGCATAGAAGTGATGACGAGGAATTCAAAGTTTGGCCAAGACATTGCATAGCCGGAACCAAGGGAGCGGAAATAGTTGACGAACTTGAAGCTCAGGAGGATGATTATTTTATCAAAAAAAGACGCTATTCAGCTTTTTTTGGAACTGACTTAGACTTGCTATTTAGAGAGCTTAAAATTGAAAAAATCTACATCTGTGGCGTGGTAACAAATATTTGCGTTCTACATACAGCAGGAGACGCATCGATTCGGGGCTACAAAGTTGCAGTGATTGAAGATTGTACAAAGGCGCTGAGTGATTATGAGCAAGAGTATGCAATCCAACACATGAAGAAAGTTTTCAACGCCGAAATTCTAAATTCTAAGAAGTTTTGTAAATAAGAAACTTGGGGAGAAATTGACTTTTCTGTTTTGACTTTTTTTTCCAAAACCAGTAAAAAATATTTGTTTATGTTTTTGAAGTAAAAAAGGTGAGGGGGATGAAACTCGCGTTGGTTCTGGCAAGTGGGGAGTTGGAAAAACTTCAGGCCGCGAGCATTATTGCAAGCGTAGCCTCGAGCTTTGGCGAAGTGATGGTATTCGCGACGATGGATGCTTTGATGGCATTTAAGAAAGACGTGGTTGCGAAAAAAGCCTGGAAATCTGGCGAACTCGGCGAGGGGATGTTGAAGACAAATGCTCCGCTTTTCGTAGACGTACTAAAACAGGCAAAAGAGGTCGGAAACCTGAAAATCTATGCATGTGGAATGATAATGGACATGCTTAAGCTGAAAAAAGAGGATTTCGTCGATATTTTCGACGACGTCATAGGGGTTACGAAGTTCCTTGAAATGGTCGAGGATGCGAAAGTTCTCTTCATCTGAGGTTGGGAGCAATGATAATCGATGCAAGAGGTAGTTATTGTCCCGGACCGCTTATGGAACTTATAAAGGCCATTAAAAAAGCTCCGGTAGGAGAGATTCTGGAAGTTCTTTCAAGCGATGCGAGCTCTGCAAAAGACATCCCTGAATGGGTTAAAAAAGCAGGGCATGAGCTGATTGAAGTTAGAAACGAGGGGGATTACTGGAGGATCGTTGTTAAGAAAGTAAAGTGATATGAGGATCGCAATTGTCGGCGGCGGTGTCGCGGGAACTTTGACTGCAAATTATTTAGCGATGCGTTTGAGAGAGGAGATTAAGGACAAAAAGGTCGAAATTCTGCTAATATCAGACAGAGAGAAAATGCTTTACGAGCCCGGTCTTCTTTACCTTATTTTTAACAGGGTTGAGGAGAAGGATATAACAAAGGAGCTAAAATACCTGCTTGACCCGGGAGTAAAGCTAAAGATCGCAAAAGCTGAGAAATTAGACCTTGAGAACAAAAAGATCTTGTTAAGTGACGGAACTATTGACTACGACTATCTCGTAATTGCAACCGGTTCGAGGATAGTTCCTGAAGAAATTCCCGGTCTTGTTGAAACCGGCCACTGGTTCTACAATCTTGAGGGGGCAAAAAAGCTTAGGAGTGAGCTTGCAAATTTCAGAAAGGGTAAAGTCGTTGTAAGTGTGATGGGTATCCCACACAAATGTCCAGTTGCACCAATAGAATTTACGTTTTTGCTTCACGACTTCTTCAAGATCCATGGAGTGAGAAGGGATGTAAAGATTCTATACACCTACCCAATTAACCGCGTTTTTGTAATGGAAAACGTTTCTGAACTCGTAGAGCAAATGTTTGCAGAAAAGGAGATAGAAACGAAAACCTTCTTTAACCCAATAGAGGTGGATGTAAAAGCAAGGGAACTCGTATCTCTCGAAGGAGAAAGGGAAAAATTCGATTTATTGGTTGCAATCCCACCTCACAAGGGGTCAAAGCTCATCATTGACTCCGGTATAGCTGAGGACGGTTGGGTTCCGACAGACAAATATACCCTGAAGGTCAAGGGCTACGAGAGCGTTTTTGCACTTGGGGATACAACTGACTTACCGGTAAGCAAAGCGGGGAGCGTTGCACATTTCCAGGCTGAGGTTCTTGCCGAAAACATCTCCGCAGAGATCAAGGGATTGCCACCGACCGCAAGATACTATGGCAAAGCGATGTGTTTCATTGAAACAGGCTTTGATGAAGCTACTTACCTAACCTTCGACTACGAAACCCCACCAAGATTTGTGAAGCCAAATAGGTTTACGCACTGGATGAAGATCTCGTACAACAGAATGTTCTGGCTAACTGCAAGAGGGATATTATGAACGAGGAGATTGCAAAGAAAATTGAAGAAAATAAGGATGCAATTTTGAGCGTGATAGATAAGCTCCTGTGGCTTGAGAAAAGTGGAAATTTAGATGCAATTCTCGGATTTGCGTCGCTCATAAAGATCTTTCAAGACTCGCTAAGTGACGCGGTAATAGATAAAACGAGCGAAGTTTTATCGAACCTCGGTTTGCTTTCTGCGAAGTTTACAAATGATCGCTCTCTAATGCTTTTGAATGCAATCGGTGATGCAATTTGCAGATGTGAGAGGGAACCAAAACCTGCTGGAATAATCGAGGTCTTAAAAGCTCTAAGAGATCCAGAAGTCAGAAAGACAGTCGGATTGCTTTTGAACATAGCCAAAGAGCTTGGAAAGCAGATATAATCCTTTAAAATTTTGGGCGAAAACTTTATATAGAAATACCTATCCACCAATCTTCGTAAGGAGGTGGTTGAATGGCTGTACTTCAAGGAACACCCGTGCTAATTCTTAAAGAAGGTACGCAGAGAACCGTTGGTAGGGATGCA
>JAWBZL010000002.1:0-83666 GCA_038866255.1 Archaeoglobaceae archaeon | reverse complement strand
GCTGGTAAAGAGGGTTCGTGCTCAAGAAATTTGAAGGCTGCTTGCTTGGCTTGGCAATCGGTGACGCTCTTGGAATGCCAGTAGAGGGTTTGAGCAGAGATAAAGTGAAGCAAATCTATGGTAAAATATTAGATTTCTTACCTTCCCCCTATGGAGATTTAGAAGCTGGTGAATGGACTGATGACACCGAACATGCTCTGCTTCTTGCGGAATCGCTAATAGAAACAAAGTACTTCAGTCCTGAAAACTTCGCGGAAAAACTAAAATCGTGGTTTTATAAGGGGAAAAGAATTGGCCCAACTTCAAGGCTTGCAATAATGAAGCTGCTAAGAGGGGCAAAATGGTATGAAGCTGGCGTGGAAGCAGACACATGTGGCTCAGCGATGAGAGTAGCACCAATAGGCCTTGTTTATCACTTCAACTTTAACCTTGTAGAAAAATACGCTGAAATCTCTTCCAGAATTACCCACACAGGAACTGCAGCAATAGCTGCAGCTGTTTCTGTTGCAATTGCGGTTTCTTGCAAAATTCTCGATTTCAGCGATGAGGAATTAGTTTCAGAAGTTGTTAACAGAGTTGAGGACTACGATAGTCTTCTTGCAGATAAGATAAGATATGCATACGAAATACGTTCCTTAGATCTTGATTACGCAATAGAAAAGCTTGGAAATACAATTTCGGCACTCGATGTTGTTCCTCTTGCCTTTTACTGTATTTTTTCTGAGAATAGCTTCGAAAAAGCAGTTCTTAAGTCTGCAAATGCTGGAGGAGATGCGGATTCGATTTCTGCAATCTGCGGAGCGATAAAGGGCATTGAAGGTGTTCCAGAAAGATTCGTTATGAAACTTAAGGATCCTGATGTTCTCAAAGATGTTGCCCAAAAGCTCTATGAACTTCATTTAGAGATAGCAAAGGTAATTTAACCAACCAATAACTATTCCACATGGTCACGATTGGTATATTTGGCTCGCATTCTGCAAAAGAAATAGGCGTTTCAGCAAAAGCTTGGGGTTTTAATACCGCAATAGTTGTTCAAAAAGGTAGAGATGCGCTTTACACGAGATACAACAGGCATCTTTATGATCACATAATAATCCTCGACTCATTTAAGGATTTGCTAAACAAGGAAGTGCAGGAGAAGCTGCTTGAACTTGAAACCATTTTCATTCCCAACAGGAGCTTCGCTGTTTATGTTGGCTATGATGGCATTGAAAAAGAGTTTAAGGTTCCAATATATGGAAACAGATTTTTACTCAGAGCTGAGGAAAGAGATGCGGAAAGGAATCAGTATTATTTGCTTGAGAAAGCAGGGATAAGGATACCAAAAAATTTCAGCTCACCGGAAGAGATTGATAGACTGTGCATAGTGAAGGTTCAACAAGCAAGAAATCCGCTTGAAAGAGCATTTTTCTACGCTGTATCCCCGGAAGATTACTACAAACAAGCAGAAAGTCTGATCAGACAGGGAGTTATAACAGAAGCTGGCTTGCGAAGAGCGAGAATTGAAGAGTTCGTTCTTGGAGCGAGATTTAACGCAAATTTCCACAGCTATGCTTTAAAGGATATCTTTGGCAATTTCGACTTCGTTGGGTTCAGCGATCGAAGACAAGTGAATCTGCAGGGCTTTCTAAATTTACCAGCAAAAGAACAGCTTAAGATAGACTTGCCCATTAAAAACGAGGAGATCGGACATTTCGGTGTTACGATGAGGGAGAGCAAACAGGAAATCGTCCATGAATATGCAGAGAAACTCATAGAAGTGTGCGAGAAGGAGTATCCACCCGGAATAATAGGTATGTTTGGTCTCCAAGGGGCGATGGCTTATTCGCCAAATGATGAGCTCGAGTTTGTGGTGTTTGACGTTTCCTTTAGAGTCCCCGGAGATCCTGCGATTGGTCCAACTTCACCGGAGATGAGAAATTTGTCGATCAAACACGGTGTTAAGATTGAAGATCCGCTTGACTTGACAATGATGGAGATAAAAAAAGCGGTTGAACTCAACAGGATAGAAGAGATAACAACTTAAGCTTCAAGCAATTCCAGACCGTCATCTGTGAGCTTCAGTTTTCCCTCTTCTTCTTTAACAAACCCCTCCTTTATCAGCCAATCAATGTTGAACTTAAGCTGGAAATCTGAAATTTTCAGCTCTTTCTTCAAATCTTCTCTGGTTTTACCCTGAATTCCTATTGCAGCCACTATTTCTCTCCTCAATGGACTCATAGAGGCTTTAAAAAGCTTTTCATGATGTTCTCTATCTCTAACCTTTTCTGTCATGATTTTAAATTTCTCCTCTCTTCTCTTAAGTTTTTTGGTGTTTTAAAAAGTCAGGATTAGAAACTGATTTTTCCTGCTAAGACTCTTGCGATAATTAATCTTTGAATCTCGCTCGTTCCCTCGTAAATCGTTCCAGCTCTTGCATCTCTGAAAAATCGCTCTATATCACTTTCCTTGCTGTATCCGTAACCGCCAAAGATTTGAACTGCTTCATAGCAAACATTAATCGCAACTTCACTTGCATAAAGCTTCGCCGCCGAGCTTATCGCTGGATTCGCGTTGCCTTTGTCGATTAGCCAGGCTGCTTTGTAAACGATTAGCTTTGCGGTCTCTATAGCAGTGAACATGTCCGCAAGTTTGAAGGCTATTGCCTGATGCTCGATCAAAGGTTTTCCGAAAGCCTTTCTCTGCTTCGCATACTCGAGGGCTCTTTCATAAGCTCCTTCTGCAATCCCAAGCTGGGCTGAAGCAACCGCAACCCTGCTTTCGTTGAAAAAGCGCATCAATTGATAAAAACCAGCGTTTTCTGCTCCAACCAGATTTTTCTCTGGAACGAAAACATTTTTCAGAAAAATTTCTGCAGTATCATGGCATTTTAAGCCCATTTTCTTAATCCTCCTTGCCTCAAAGCCCCTAAAATTTTTTTCTAAAACAAAAACACTAATTCCACGATATCCTGCTTCAGGATTAGTTTTCGCAAGGACAACGAGCCAGTCAGAGATACTCCCATTTGTTATAAAGGTCTTTGTCCCATTAATTATCCATCCATCCGAGACTCTCTCCGCTTTTGTTTTTATTGCTGCAACATCACTTCCCGCATCTGGTTCAGTGATTGCAATCGCAGAGGGTGTTTTTCCACTCGTTACCCTTGGTAAATATTTCTCCTTTTGTTCATCACTTCCAAAATATTTTATCATCGGACAGCCAAGTGCAGCGGTTGCAATTGCGGAGCCGACACTACTATCGGCTCTACAAAGTTCTTCTGCTATTATTGCACAGCTTAAAAAATCCAAATTCGAGCCTCCATATTCTTCAGGTAGATCTGGAGCTATGTAACCAAGTTTTGCGGCTTTTCTAAAAATATCCCATGGATATTCCTCCTTTTCCTCGTAAATTTTTGCATTTGGCACAATTTCTTTTTCTGCAAACTCTTTTACGGCTTCCCTCAGCAGTCTTTGATCTTCGCTAAATTCAAAATGCATGAAAAACCTTTTGAAGAACGTTTAAAAAATTTTTTAAATTACATCGATTTTAAAGCTCAAAAACGATTTCTCTGTTGAAATAATACGGGTGGAATTGTGTCATCCAATGCGGAAAAGTGGAGTAGTCAAATCTCATTTCAATCTCTAATTTTCCACGGTAGCCTTTTTCCTTCAGAAGGCCTGCTATTTCTTTGTCGAGTTCATCAATAGATGCGCCAGAAGCTTTTATTCCATTTCCCTCAGCTATCCACTTGTTTTCGTAGCGTAGAATCAAAAATAGTTTCATAAAAAAAGAAGTTAAACGTGTGCAATTAACTGCCAGCTGAGCCAGTAAAGGATGCCAAGCAGGATTATTGCAAGTATTAAGCTCCCCGCCACGAGTCTTTTTTCAATCGGTAGAATCTCTTCTCTCACTGCAAGCTCCGCTTTCAGTTCGACTTCCTTTTTCTCCTCCGCCATGATTTCACCTCACTTCAGGAAGAACACGTGGATGTCGTGGAAGAAGAGCCAGCTGATAAAGAGTCCGATCCAGATTATGAAACCAAAGAGTGCGATGACATAGACAAGCGCGAGCTTTCCAATGCCTTCTCTGCGAAGCGTTGAGAAGTCAGATATTAAGCCGATGCTGAAGAAAGTAAGCGCGAAGAACAGTTTTCTGAAAACATCCATTTCTCCAGTTGCTGTGCCGAATGGTGCAAGCGCCTTCTTAACAGCGTCGCTTATCTGCTCAGGCGGAAGCCCAGCGGTTGCAACGCTTATCGCAGCCGAAGTAACCCACATCAACAGGAAGAACGTTAAGAAGTAGCCAATGACGAACTTTGGAAATCTGTACCAGATTTCGACTTTTGCAACCTTCTCGCCCGGTCTTCTGTCAATCCAGTACACCCAGATGATTGCAAGGATGAATGCCCAGACTCCGATGAAGATGTCGATGAATATCTTTGTCACAACTCCCGCGTTCAGAATCCATCCCTTAAGTGGGGCAAACTCGGGATGCGTGCCTGTGATTAAAGCATCAACTATCGAACCACTTGCAGCTGCAGCGCCATCAGTTTTAACGGCCAAACCCATCCAAGCTCCAGCAACAAGTGGCTGGTTCCAAAGGAAAGCTGCTGCAGCGAAAGGCAAGATCAAAAGTTCAACAACTGCGAAAACTATAACGAGTGAGGAGACCATGATTGGAACCAAAGGCCTTGCCCTAATCGCAGCCCCAGTAGCAATTGCTGCTGAGACTCCGCAAATCGAAATTCCTGAGGCAAGTGGGGCTGCCCATTCTCTTGTTAATCCAAAGTATCTTCGTCCAATCCAGTAAACGAGAGCCCAGTAGATTAGATAAGCCTCCACGATTGCGCAAACACCTCGGAAGAGGAAATTTGCGAGAACTCTTGGATCAATCTGCACTGCCTTAATTCCAACTGTAGCACCGAGGAGAACAATTGCTGTTTTTATGTACCACTCTGGTCTTGCAGCCTCTTTAAGCTTCGCAGCAAAACCTTTTGCAAAGTTTCCAATGATCAGACCAAGAATTAATGCAAATATAAGTCCAGCCTCTCCTGTTAGTCTTAAGCTCCAGGGAATCCCTGCTTTTGCTGGATCTGTCGAAGCTATGTAGCTGTAGTGTCCCAACCACCAGCAGAGCCATGTGAGGAAGTATATCACAGTGAAACCCGCGGCATATTTCTTTACACTCCATCCCATTGCTTTAGCGCCTATGCTCAGAATAATCAGTAGAACAATGTAAGTTACTATCAACGCTCCTAAGGGGCCAAGATAACCATAAGCTCCAGAAATCGGAACAATGGATTTCGCTGGATCGAGCCACTCCTTTGCATTTGCAGCCCAGCCCATTAAATCAAAGCCATAGGCTGCGCCGAGGCAGAGGAAGAACAAAAGCATCCCTATCCAAAATGCCCACCAGTCCTCTTTCTTCCACAACGAACTCCAATCCGCTTTGGCCATACAACCACCTCACCCTGTAATGCAGGGCTTCAATATAATTTTGAGTTCAACGAATATTAAGATGTTGTCAAAAATGTCGTCAAAAAGTGTCAACAAGCAGAGCTTTGCCTTCATCGGTAACTTCAAGAACTTTCTCCCTTCCCTCTTTAATAACTCTTACAAGACCTTTATCAACAAGATATGCTATTCTCTTTTTTATAGTATTACGAGTTATTCTAAGTTCATCCATGACATCCTTTATCGAGGGCTTGTCACCACTTCTACACTTTGCATATACGAGCTTCAAAACTTCAAACATCTCATGCGGTACTGCGAAAATCTTTGGCTTGATTTCTGAACATTCACTCTTGATGAGCAATTCCTCTCTCCCCGAGATTGTGCTCGAGTAAACAACTACTATTCCCTTGTTCAGAATAAAGTAAACGTCTTTGAGTTTCTGTATCATTGTAAAAACATCCTCAAAATTCTTTTTTGCAATAAGATAATCTATATCAATTAGAACTGCATTTTTCCATCCATTGAGATTTATTATAATGTTATAGATATCGTTCAAATCATTTAAACCTGTTTCCGAAAGCCAGTGAAACTCTGAATCGATCCCAAATTCTTCAGGAAATCTTCTGCTTAGAATGACTGCTCTGTAGCCGTAATTTCTGAGATCCTTCAATAAATCCAATGCCTGATATATGTCCCTTGTGAAGTAAGTCCTTCCACGCTCAACGTTAAATTTGAACATCTTCTTTTCAAGCTCATTACTTATCTGCCTCACTATGATTGAGAAACCCGACTCACCAATTGGGGAGATTGTAACTTCAACGCAGATAACTTCTCCACCTTTTGTAACTCTTCTCGTCTCAAATCTGAGTTCTTTCTCACCTTCACGTATTCTACGAAGAATTACTTCTGTCTCGTTCTTTATCTCCTCAGGCAAAAGCAGCGAAGAATCTTTTCCAATTATCTCCTCCTTTTTCCACCCAAAAAGCTTTTCTGCAGTTCTATTCCAGCTTCTAATAGTTCCATTTTCGTCCACTGAGTAAATTGCGTCGTTGGAAGTTTCAACTATTCTTGCAAGATATTCAAGTTCTTTCTGATAGGCTAAAAGATCCTTTGTTTTCCTTTCGAGTTCTTCACACACTTCTATGAGCCTAATTTCTGTTTCTTTCTTCTTTGTTATGTCTCGCATGATGGAAACAAATCCAACGAGTTCTCCATTGCTGTAAATGCTTGTTAAAGTCTGATCAACAAGTACTCTGTTCCCATTCTTAGCAATCCTGAGAGCTTCGATATCTTTAACATAACCATCAACCACAGCTTTTTTGAAGTTCTCTCTGCAGCGATCTACAAGCTCTTTTGGAAGTAGAATGCTGAAAGGTTTACCCACAACTTCCTCATATCTGTAGCCGAACATCATTTCTGCTCCTCTATTCCAAGAAACTATCTTTGAATCCAAATCAAGAATCACTATTGCATCGATTGAGTGCTCAAAAACAGCTTTCAGCAGGGCGAGTTCTTTTTCAATTCTCTTTCTTTTCTCTATGCTCCTTGCAACACAAATTTTACCGAAAGATTTCAACTCCACATTTACTATCCCGTTTTTCCCTATCACTTCACACTCGCAGTTTGGTTTAAAATGTGTAAATATTTCCTGAATGCTCTTTCCAATTATTTCAGAATCTTCCAAGCCCAGAACTCTTTGAGCAAAATTTGAATGAACTATTCTACCATTCTCCACTTCAAAGAGCCAGACGTCGAGCTCACCAATAGCTTTTAGCATCGAGTCTATTTTTTCACGATTTTTTTCCAGCTCTTCTACTGCATTCTCAAGCGATAATTTTATTTCCTCAAGCTCGTTTTTGCTCGGCACGATAAGATTCTTCTTCTGCAAAAGTTCTCTTAGCTCGAAAAATTGTCTAAAAACGTCTCCGAAAGCAAATACTCCAATCCCAAAAACTATTATTACCACATACACGAGAAAAGAGATTGGAAGACCAGAAGAGAGGACAAAGTACGTAAGGAGCACTGAGAGCAAGCTCAAAATAGCCGTAATAATTGTAAATCTCGAGATCATATCAGCCCACCTCTCCAGATGATAAAGAAGAAGGTAAAAGAGAGCAGCATACCTATTGATACCGCAACCAATGGCTTCATGCCTCCCCTGTAGATTTCTCTGAGCTCAATCGTTGTGCCGATTCCGGCAAGCGAGGAGGCAAAGAGAATTGTGGAAAATGTCTTAACCATACCAAGGTTCCCGAAATAAGAGCCGAGGAATGCAGTTGTCAGGAATGCAACTATGAACCAGGGGATGTAAAAGCCTTTTTCTGAGTATAGAAAAGATAACAAAAAAGCGACGATTGCTATCATTGATATCCTTACGGCTTTCACACTTAGCGCCTTTGCTAATTCCTCATCTCCAAAAACCGATGAGGCAATTTTTACAAGACCTGTTTGCGGAAGAGTTGAACCAGAGAGAAGATAGAATTTGTCTGGGAAAAGAAATTTGGCAGTTGGTGGATATAGTATAGTGCATATCAGCCCGATTACGGTTATAGCAATCAAAGCACTTGAAAATTCTTCTTTACTTGGCCTTACTATCGAGGAAACTATCGCTATAGCGGAAACTCCACAAATCCCGCTCCCGCAGGAGAGAAGAATGGACAATTTCTTGCTGTTTCCAATATTAAGCGATACAAAGTAAACAGAGATAAAAATGACGGAAGATATTAGCAGAGTTAAAAGAACTGTCTCGATTTCAAGATTTAACGTGGGGACGTAGATGTTAAAACCATACAGTGCTATTGAAACTGGCAAAATTATCTTCAGAACTTTTTCAATTGAGTTCTTCGTTTCTATTTTAAGGAAATAACCCACAAAAATGCCGAGAATGAAAGCAATGAACAGCGCATCAAGACCGCTGTCAATGGAGTTAACCAAGTATCCTAAGAGTCCGAGTAATAGTAAACAAATGAGTACTTTTATTTCATTTTCAGTATCCTTAAGCTTCTTAATTCCTTCCTTAATCACTATTTGTTCACGCATGATTTAATTATTGCCGCAAATTTTAAAAAATTTGCCAACAAAGAACGTTATATTTATAAAAGGAAAAACTTAAATACTCTCTGACACAAGAAGTTGCAATGCCAGCTAAACCTCTCTTGAACCTCGAATTCTTCGGTTTTAGGTTTAGCTGGTATTATTGGTTTAGTTATTAAAAAATTTGGAGGTGTCGGCAATGGCTGTGTATATCTCTATGCCCTATAAATATAAGGGGTGTTTTATATGATTGGCAAAAGAAGAAGATTGCATAGAATTTTGAAAAATGGAAGAGCATTAATACTTCCAATGGACCATGGAGCTACAAAAATAGAAATAGGACTTGAAAACATCGATGAAATGCTCCGAACAGTTAGTGACTACATCGATGCAGTTGTTCTGCACAAAGGAATTGTAAAGCACTCAAAAATAATTACAGATCTCGACGTTGGGTTAATTCTTCACCTCAGCGCCTCGACTTATTTAAGCAAAGATCCGAACGATAAAAGAATTGTTTCAACTGTCGAGAACGCTCTAAAACTCGGAGCCGATGCTGTAAGTGCACACGTGAACGTTGGCAGCGAAACTGAAGGAAGACAAATCGAGGAGCTTGGCAGGATTTGCGATCTTGCAGATGAATATGGCCTTCCAGTGCTTGCAATGATGTATCCCCGCGGAAAGGTGGAAGTGAACACCGAAACCGTAACACAGGTTGCAAGGCTTGGCTATGAACTCGGTGCAGACATCGTTAAAGTCCCGTTTGTGGATAACTTCACCCAAGTTGTAAAATTCTGCAGAATCCCTATTGTAATTGCTGGCGGTAGCAAAGAAGGCGAAATCGAGCTGCTCAAAAGAGTTGAGATTGCAATGAGGAGTGGTGCTTCAGGTGTTGCTGTGGGCAGAAACATTTTTAGCAGTGCATCACCAAGAGATATTGCTAAGGCTTTGCATCACATAATCCATGATCGCATGAGCGCGGAAGAGGTGCTGGAATATGAAAGAAATATGGTTGCTCGCAGATGGCAGTAATTGGGATGAAGTTAAAGCAAATCTGAGGGATGCAATCGAACTTGGCTTTGATGGTGCAATTGTTAGCCAAGAATTTATCGAAAAAGCAAAAAAACTTGGCAAAATTGATCTCCTGCCACTGAAAGAAGTCGTTGAAATAAAGTCTGCAAAAGACCAAGAAAAAGCTTTTGAAAAGCAAATCGCAATTTTGAAGTTTTCAGACTGGAAAGTAATACCACTCGAGAACATAGTTGCAATGAAAAAGGGGAAAGTAATCGTAATCGTGGAAAGCTATGAAGATGCAAAACTTGCATTGACAACGCTTGAAAAAGGCGCAGAAGGGATTGCTGTGAAGGGTAATAGGGAAGATTTAAGAAAATACTACGATCTCGTTAAAACCAAAATTGAAATTTTAAGCCTTAAAAAAGCCAAAATAAAAGAAGTAAAACCCTTAGGTCTCGGTGATAGGGTTTGCGTCGACACAGTTTCAATCATGAGCCCTGGAGAGGGTATGCTTATTGGAAATAAAGCTTCTTTCATGTTTTTGGTTGCAAGCGAAAGTGAAGAAAGTGAATACGTTGCCTCAAGACCCTTCAGGGTTAATGCTGGAAGTGTTAACGCATACTTAAAAGTGGGGGAGAGAACGAGGTATCTTGCGGAATTAAAGGCGGGTGACGAAGTGGAGATAGTGAGATTTGATGGAAGCATTAGGCGAAGCTATGTTGGTAGAGTAAAAATCGAGCGCAGACCTTTGCTTCTCGTTATTGCTGAATGCGATGGTTTTGAGGGAAGTGTAATATTGCAAAATGCAGAGACAATAAAGCTCGTAAATCCAGAAGGAAAACACGTTTCTGTCTCTGAACTAAAAAAAGGGGATGAAGTTCTGGTTTGGATTGGGGAAAAGGGCAGACATTTTGGTGTTAGCGTTGAGGAGTTCATATTGGAAAAATGAAACTCGTTGCAACTGTTTCAAACATGGAGGAGATCCAAATTGCGAAAAATGCTGATTTTATTGAGCTCAGACTCGATCTCGGTAAATTTGAAAATCCTCCTCCAAGGAATTATATCGTTACTTTCAGGAGAAAAAGCGACGGTGGGAGTTACGAAGGTGAAGAAAAGATTAGAATTGAAAGCCTCAAGCTTTTCAGTGAAAGCGTTAAAGCAGCATTCGTTGATCTCGAATACGATTTACCCGATAGTATTTTCGATATTTTTAGATGTGAAATTATTGAATCTTATCATAACTTCAAGGAAACCCCGGAGCTGAGTTTTTTAAAAGACCTTGTTGAAAGTCGAAGAGGGGATTATTTCAAAATTGCAACGATGGGAAATTCCAAGGAAGACTGGAATAAAATTGTTAGAATTCTCAGTGAATACAAAAACGTTATAGCATTTTTAATGGGCGAGAATTTCAGATTTACAAGAATTGTTTCCGCATTCCTCGGCTCGCCTTTTATTTACTGCTATGTTGGCAAGAAAAAAGCTCCCGGACAAATTGAGCTTGGAGAGGCGATAGAGATTCTCAGAATTTTGGGGGTGAAGAGATGAGGATTTTGATTTATGGTGTCGGAGACATTGGCTCACTTTTGAAGGACTTCTTTTACTCAAGAGGTTACTATGTAAGGGGATACGATATCGAGGAGAGCAAAAAAGAGGTAAACGATGTCTCCGAATTTGATGTAATATTTGTATGCACACCAATGAGCGAAATCGGGAATGCCTTAGGACATCTGAGAATTGAGGCAAAGAAAGGGGCACTCTTAGTTGACGTTGCATCCGTTAAAAGCATTTCAATCCCGCTTTTTGAAAAATCAGGCTTCGAATTTCTTAGCATTCATCCAATGTTTGGTAAGGACAGTGAAATTGCTCTTTCAACAATCGTTGTTGTGCACGAATCGGGAAGAGAAGAAGAAAAAGTAATACTAAATGAATTTGTAAAAAATGGAGCAATTTTGAAAAGATTGAGTGCCGAGGAGCACGACAAAGAGATGGCAAAAATCCAAGGTTTAACTCATTTTCTTCTATTGGCTTTTGCTGAGATTTCTGAGAACATTGAATACGGAACCTTGCTTTACAACGCGCTTAAAAAATTATCAGCAAGATATTTGAACCAGAATCTGGAAATGTGCTATCTAATTCAAAAAAATGCTGAGAAATATCGAGAAGATTTCATCGAGAGAATTTCAAATCTCAGTGAGGTGATAAAGGATAGAGAAGCTTTCAGAAAGATTTTTTCAGAACTACGGGAAAAAGCGATAGCAGAGAATAGCGAACTAATTCTGGAAATTAGCAAGATAACGGAGGATTTCAATGAGATGGATAAAATGCGTGGAGCGCTCAGAGTTATAGATAATCTTATTCTCAGGTTACTTGAAAAAAGGGTTGAAATTGCGAAGAAGATCGCTGAAAAGAAGAGAGAAATGGATGAGCCAATTGAAGTGAGAGAGATCGAAGACGAGAAGATCAGAGAACTGCTAAAAAGAACAAAACTAAACCCTCTTCGCCTTGAAGAGATATTTGCAAATATTATGAAGCTAACAAAAGAGGAAGAATATTCCATGATTGGTATAAAAAAGACCGTAGCAGTTCTTGGTCCAAAAGGCAGCTTCAGCGATGAGATTGCACTCAGACTCGTGGGTTCGCGATTGCCTTTGCGTTACTGTGCAACAACGGATGAGATAATAAAGCTTGTAGAAAAGGGAGAAGTTGACTATGGAATTGTTCCAATTGAAAACTCCGTAAATGGCACAGTCTTACCAGTTCTGGATGCGTTGATGAGTCACGAGGTTGAGGTTTTTGGTGAAACAAATCTCGAAGTGAATCACTGCATAGTTGCGAAAAGGGATTTGAAGTTCGGAGATGTGAAGGTTGTCTATTCTCATCCCCAAGCAATTGCCCAGTGTATGGGTTTCATAAACAATTATCTGCCGAACGCTGAAATAAGGTATACTTCCTCAACAAGCGATGCAATAAGGTTGCTTGACGACTTCTCTGTAGCAATTGTTTCCGAGAATGCAGCAAAGCTATATAAACTTTGCATTTTGCGTAAGGGGATCCAAGATCTCAAGGAGAGAAACATAACGAGATTTTACCTAATCAGAAGAAAAACTGGAAAAATGAGGGGAAGAATAACTTCTCTTTTCTTTGCAGTTGAAGATAAACCTGGAGCGTTAAAGAGTGTGCTTGAAGTGTTTTATAAAAAGGGTTTTAACCTAAGAAAACTTGAATCACGTCCCGCAAAAACTGGGCTCGGAGATTACGTTTTCTTCACCGAGGTAGAGGCTCCACTGAGCGAGGAGGATGCACAAGATCTAAAAGAAGTTACAACTTTTTACAAGATAATAGGGGTTTTCGATGAAGTTGACACGCTCGAGGTTTACTAAAACCGAAATTTTGAAATCTTAGCAATGAGACCGATTTTATGCTACCCGACATCCAGCTCAACAAACCCCAATTCCCGATAGAATTGAGCAGAGTTGGAGCAACTGGGATAAAAAAACTTGTTCAGGTTCTGAGAAGGGGCAAAAGACCCATTATTTTAATTTCAAACTTCGACGTGTTTGTGGATTTGCCTTCGCATCTAAAAGGTGTAAGTCTGAGCAGAAATTTTGAGGTTATAGATGAGGTAATTGAAAATCTTACAGCTCAGCCAATAGAGAACATAGAAGATCTTGTTGTTAAAATAGCAAAAAATCTGCTTGAAAAACACGAATACGCAACAAAAGCTGAGGTTTCAATGATTTCAGATTTTATAATGCGCAAATTCTCACCAAAAAGCTTCCAGAGAACTCAAGAAGTGATAAAAATATTTGCAGATACTGTTACAACCAAAAATGGTGAATTTATGACCTTTGTTGGTGCAGAAGTTACTGGGATCACTGCCTGTCCATGCGCTCAGGAGTTAGTAAAGGCAAGAACTGTTGAAAGACTTCGCGAAATGGGGTTTAAAAATGAGGAAGTCCAGAAAATTATTGAGACAATTCCAATTGCTTCACACAATCAGCGAGGAAAAGCAAGGATAAAAATTCAGGTAAGAGAGGATTTCAGGGTTTCGATAATGAAGCTTATAGAAATTGCAAAAGCAGGAATGAGCTTCGAAACATTCGAAATTCTAAAGCGTGAAGATGAACTTGAAGTTGTTGAAATGGCACACAAAAATCCAATGTTTGTCGAAGATAGTGTGCGAAAAATGGCTGTAGAGCTACTAAAAGCGTATCCTAACGCCCCAAATGACATACTGGTTTTTTTGAGACAAGAAAATGAAGAGAGCATCCATCAGCACAACGTAGTAGCTGAGAGGGTTGCAAAAATTGGCGAACTGAGGAATGAACTTTCTTCTAATTCTTAGTTTAGCTCTTCTTCTTGAAACTTGCCCAAATCCATTTGGCAGCGATGATGCAGAATACCTGAAGCTTTATTGCCCTGATTTATGCATTTTAAGAGAAGGGGAAAATGAAATACAGTTGAATAGCGGATTTTTTACAATTACAAAGAACTCCTCAGCCTTTTTAAACAAATTTGAACCTCTCGGTGAACTGATAGAATTAAAAAACTTTTCACTGTCAAATAAAGGAGAAGAAATTTGCATAATGTCAAGAGAGGGTAAGGATTGCTTTCATTACGGCAAGGACATACAATTTCTCGATGAAGGTGTCGTTTACTTCAGAAGACAAAAATGGGATTTTAAATACGAAAACTGGAGCAATTTTAGCTGTGTAAGCGATTTTTTAAGGGGGAAATTGATAATAACCCCCACAAATTTCACCGCTGAAGGATTTAGAATTGCAAGCTACAATTTTTTCGCAAAATTTGAACCAAATGAGCTTTATGTGGATGCAAAAGCTGGAACACGCTGTGGAATTGATGCAAATCATCTCTCTGGCTCCTATAGGAATTTTCACTACAAGTTTGGTTTAAAGGGAAATGAAGTCGTGATCACAACAGAAAACTGGGTTTTTACAAAAAAAGGCTACATCGTGCATTTTGAGAGTGAAAAATTTGCTAAAGTTCTGAGCGAATTACTTGAATATGATAAAAGATTTCTGATTAAGAAAGAAACTTGCTCTGGGCAAGGAGTAGAAAGCAAAGAAGGCAAGGGTAAAAGCATTGAATTTACGGCAAATGTCACACTGCTCATAATGCCCGACTGCAATCCGGTGCTGGATTTCATAAAGTCTGCAAAGAAAAGAGTTTACATCATCGCACCATACATCGGATTTGAATGGTTTGACAACGAAAGTCTCCTCGTAGCTTTGAAAGAGGCGAAAAAGAGGGGAAAAGTTGTTGTTATACTTGATGAAGCTCCAAAAGAAGCGGACATTTTGATTGATGAGGGGATTGAAGTAAAAAAAGTTCAAAATCTCCACGGAAAAGCGATAGTTGTAGATGACAAGGTATTGATAACCTCTGCAAATATGAACATGTATGGTTTAAAGTTGAACAGAGAAATTGGGGTGATCATAGAAAGTGCTGAGGTCGCAAATTTCATAATTGATGACATTGAAAAAAAGATTGGCTTTGAAATTGCTTTAGTTCCATTAATCGTTTTCTTTGTTGCAATCCTCCTCCTTTCGAGATTTAGAGATAAGATTTTTTAATTATTAAATTTCGACACTCTCATCCGCTGAATTGCAAATCTAATTCTCGACTTCCCGGAATTAAAACGGAAAATTTTTTATTTCACAGCCTAAACTTAGAGTGGTGGTGAAATGAAAATTATTGTACTCGCGAAACATGCCCCAGATCCTCAAAGCGAAGTAAGTGTTGCGAGCGATGGCAAAAGTCTCTCCCTTGGTACCGCTGTTTTTGATATCAACGACTGGGATCGCTACGCAGTTGAAGAGGCGATAAGGATTAAGGAAAAACTGGGTGGGGAAGTTGTCGTAGTGGGAGTTGGAAAGAACTGCGAAGACACTCTTCGAAAATGCCTGGCGATGGGTGCAGACAGGGCAGTAAAAATCCCGTTTGATGGAGGAATTGATGCCTATCAGACAGCAGAGGTCATCTATGAGGCTATAAAGAACGAGAAATTCGATATGATCTTTGCCGGCTTGATGAGTCAGGACATTAACAATGCTCTTGTCGGCGTCCTTCTTGCAGGTATGCTAAACTTGCCATTCGCAACCGCTGTGACTGGAATCGACATTAAAGGGGGCACAGTAAAGATAAGAAGAGAAATAGAAGGCGGTTATCAGGAGGAGGCGGAGCTACCAATTCCATGCTTGCTAACGATTCAGAGTGGAATAAATGAACCGAGATACGTTTCAGTGATGGGTATAAAGAAGGCAAAAACGAAGGAACTTAAAGAAGTAAACATTTCACCAAAGAAAAAGACTGTGGAAGTTGTGAAAATGTATCTTCCACCAGTGAAGAAGGCTGAGCTCATTACAGGCGATCCATCACAAATCGCCACAAAGCTGATTGCAATACTTAAAGAAAGGGGGCTGGTAGGATGAAGGTTCTTGCAGTTGCTGAGCACAGGTTTGGGGAACTAAATCCACTCAGCATTGAGTTGCTAAATCTCGCAAACAAACTTGGCGAAAGCTATGCAGTGGTTATAGGCAAGGATGTCTCCAAATTCGCAGCAGAACTTGCAAAATTCGCAAATAAAGTCTGGAAAATAGAAGATGTTGCGCTTGAAAACTACAATCCCGAGCTTTACGTTGATGTTCTGCAGCAGTTGATTGCAAGGGAGAAACCAGAAGTTGTTCTTGTTGGCAATACTGCCCAGGGAGCGGAATTTGCACCATATCTTGCAGCAAAGCTTAACGTTCCAATCGTAACTGATGTCGTTGCTGTAAAAACCGGCGATGGTTTTGTGGTTTCCCGTTATCTGATGCAGGGAAAGATAATGGTTGATTTGAAGATTTCAACACCCTGTGTGCTCACAGTGAGACAGGGGGCTTTTAAGGAAGGCGCGCAGAAGAATGGACAAATAGCTGATGCAGGAATCAAGCCTTCAAAGCCAAGTGGAAGGAAATTCATCGGCTATGTCCAGCCAGAGGTTGGAGAAGTTGATATAACCAAAGCGGAGATAATAGTTTCGGTAGGACGTGGAATTGAGGATGCTGCAAACATCCCGCTGGCAGAGGAGCTTGCGCAGTTACTTGGTGGAGTTGTTGCAGGAAGCAGACCAGTCATTGACAGCGGATGGCTGCCCAAAGATAGACAGGTTGGGATCTCTGGAAAGATCGTGAAACCAAAACTATACTTGGCCTTGGGCATAAGCGGGGCTTTCCAGCATGTAATGGGAATGAAGGACAGTGAACTAATAATCGCAGTTAACAAAGATCCGGAGGCGCCAATATTTGGTGTTGCGCATTACGGAATAGTTGGAAATATCTTCGACGTAGTTCCGGCACTGATAGACAAGCTGAAGAGCAAGAAGTGAATCACAAAATTTTATCTTCTCGAATCCAACTTTTTTTATGTGGCGAAAAATAGCGGAGAAATTTGAAAAATACCCATCTCAAATTGCTGTTGCGAAAGAATTTCTTAGACTTGGGATTTCTGTTAGAAATGGAAAAGCATACTGTAACAACATAGAGTTGATTCCAACGAAGATTGCAGAGGCAATAGGAGTGGACAGAAAAGTCGTTCTCTCAGCTGTTCAGAACATCGAAAATGATGCTGAACTCAAAAAAGTTTTTGAAAATCTAAAGCCAGTTGCAAACGTAGCAGAAGTTGCTCGTTACTTTGGCTATGGTGTGCTTGAAGTTTATGCAGAAAGCAGTAAAGCAGGAATTGCTGCAGGTGTTACAAATGCCCTCGCAAAAGAGGGGATAGTTATTCGCTACATCCTCGCAGAGGATCCTGAGTTAAGCATAGAGTCTAAAATGATCATTGTTACAGACACAAAAATTCCGGGAAGAGTTGTTGAAGAAATTCTAAAAGTGAGTGGAGTGAAAAAGGTTGTTATAAGCTAATTAAATTTTTCATTTCGCGAAAGATTTTATCCTCTATCTCTTTTGGCAGCGGAATGATTCCCTCAAAGTCTTTTTTTAAGTAGTTAAGCCCGAGTACGGCAGCAGAGAAAGTTAGATCCATTATCTCTATTGGTGTTCCACTTCCAATTGCCAAGTTTGCTGCATAACCATCTGAAACAACGTAAAATACTTTTTCTCCACTTTTAAAGGCTTTTACTGCTCCATAGTCTCGAATAATTTCTCCATTGGCCTTGAAGATTTCTGCACCCATGTTTACGATTATTGCATCCTCAACCAAAAAATCAACCTTGGAATCTGTGCACAAAATCACAAGATCCGCTTTTAAATCTTCTGAAACATTAAAACCAGCAGAGATTGCTTCTTTTTGCCTTTCCTCCTTTAAGTCCCATACACTCACGTTGCATCCAAGTTTTCTTAATAACTCAGCACAACCCTTGCCAACTTTTCCAAATCCAACAATCTTCACTTTCTTGCTTGGAAGGTAAATGTTTAGCTTCAAAAGCGCTTCAAGCAATCCAAAAGGCGTGCCAAGAGAGCTTTCAATTTCCTTAAGTCTCGACGAATCCACCGATATTGCCCTAAGCTTTATTTCCCTAAGCTTTATTTTTAGATTTCTCAGATATTCCTCACCTGTTCTCGTTAGCTCAACAACTTTTATTTCTCCCTTCCCAATCTTTTCCGCAGTTCTTGATAGCACAGCTGAGCAGTCAAGAAAGTATTCAGCCTTTACAGCGTCTCTTCTTCTAAAAATTTTTATCCCATTCTCCTCAAGCCATCTCACTGCGGTTTCTTTTGTTGAGAATTCATCAAGCTTGGTGGGATAAACCTTTACGTTTTTTGACAGCTCATAGATAAGACAGGCAGTCTTGAATTCAAGCGGAACGCATATTGCAACTTCCTCGACATCAACTTCTTTCACAAACTTTTTTGTCAACCTCATCCTTTCCCAGAACCAATCAACAGAGAGCATGAGAAAAGATCAAAACAATTATAAATGATTTTGCCCATTTACTCTATGGAGTATTTTGAATGCCTTGAAATGATAATAAAAAAAAGAAGAAGCCACAGAATTTTTCTTGACAAACCAGTTGAAAAAGAAAAGATTGAGAAAATTCTCGAACTCGCGATGTGGGCTCCATCCGCGATGAACAGACAGCAATGGTTTTTCGTCGTTGTTGGCAGAGAGAAGATGAAAAACCTTATGAATGCAATTAGAGAAAGCTATAAGAGCATTTTACCGAGACTCCAGAGATTCTTTGCAGAAACTCCAAAGGTTATAAATCTAACGGAGCAATTCTTCAAAACTCTTGGAAACGCTCCCGTAGTTATTTTCGCATATTACACCCCCACGGGTGATGACTTTGCAGATCTACAAAGTGTCTGCGCCTCAATTCAGAATTTACTACTTTCTGCACACGCCCTTGGACTTGGAAGTTGCTGGATGACGGGACCAGTGCATGCGGAGGAGGAGATAAACAAAGAACTTGGAATTTCTGGCAAAAAACTCGTTGCAGTCATTCCAATTGGTTATCCTGCAAAGGATCCACCCGTTCCGCCAAGAAGAGATTGTGATAAAAAAGTTCTTTGGATGCTCTAAATCGGTGCACTTCTCCCCCATTTTTCAAGTGCTTTTGCAAGCTCTGGTTTGCCCTTTGCAAACTCTTCAAGCTCTATACCCTGCATTATTGCCTCAAGCGCCTGTCTTACTGCCATTGCCCCAGCCTTAGCCCCATTTGGATGTCCAAGGACTCCACCACCGATTTGCAAAACCAGGTCTTTTCCAAGCGTTTCAACAACTCCTGGAAGAACTCCTGGATGCAAACCACCAGAAGAGACAGGAATGGCGGGTTTTATATGCCAGAAATTCTGGTTAAAGTGGATCTCATCGTTTGACAAGAAATTTTTCTCTCTCAAAATTCTTGCGTTTTGCAAACTCTCCTCTTTTCCACTTTCAAGCTTTCCAAAACCAGCTGTCCCTATATGGAGCTGATCCACACCAATGATGCGGTAAAGTTTTGCCAGAAGAAACATCGAAATTCCGTGATCGTATCTTGTTATTGCTGCATGCATAGCTCTGTGGCCATGGATTGCAAGACCGTAATCCTCAGCTAATTCGCGAATGTGCGCAACCGCTGCCCAGCCAGCAATTACCACGTCAACCATCACGTATGGGTTGCCGTAATCTGCAACTATTTTGAGTCTTCTTTCCATTTCCCTTATATCAGCGGTTATGTTCGCAAACCAAACCTTTCTTTCCCCCGTTTCGTTTTCAGCCTTCTCCACTGCTGCCATTATTTTTTCACATCTCTCCTCAAACTTGCAGAACTTTGGACTTGTCAAGTTCTCATCGTCCTTCAAAAAATCAATACCCCCGCTGAAGAGCTCATAAGAGAGACTTCCAACCTCTTCAGCTGTGTAGCCAACCTTTGGTTTTGGCACAGTCCCAACGATTGGCCTTTCAACTCCGAATATCTTCTTAACTTCAATCCCCCTTGAAGGGCCTTTAAAATGCCTTAAAAAATCCCTCGGCAAATAGATGTCTTCAACTCTAAGCTTTGCAATTCTGCGCATACCAAATATGTTTCCAGCAACAGAGGCAAGAAATACTGGTAAATTTCCTCCCTCAAAGAGCTCCAATGGATAGCTTACCCGAATAAGCCAGTGATCGTTGAGCTTCTTAAACCAGTAAACCTTTGCAGATAAATCCTTTATTCTCTTAGCATCACACCACTCAGAGAGTTCAGTCCACGTTCCCGTGCTACTTTCAGCTGCAAGAGCTCCGGAAACTTCTTCAATTGTGAAGTTCTTAGCTGGTTTAATTCTAAAAATTGCAATTATTTCATCATCACCTGGCTCGTAACCTTTTGCGATGTAGTCTGAATACTTCATAAAAGTATTTGGAACAGGAGTATATATCTTTTGAGGCACAAAATTTTTGTTCACGAATTAGAATTTGATTGTGTGCGAAAACAATCTAACTTGGCAGGAATTTGAGGCAGAGGTTAGGAAAGTATGTGATGCACACGGCTTTGAAACTCTTTTCAGACATGTTTTCAAAGATGAACTTGGTAAGGCTGAAATCGATGTAGTTGCAGAAAGAGGCATGATTCTGCTGTGCATGGATGCAAAGCTGTATTCAAAGCACCGCCACAGAGTTTCGCAGATAAAGAAAGAGGCAATAAAGCATTCTGAACGTTGCAAAAGATTTTCAAAAATGAAGGGTAAAAAAGCAGTTCCTGTTCTAATTTCTTTCATCGATGATGCAATTTATTTTCACGGGGGGTGCATAATAGTGCCATTTAGCTCCCTGAACTATTTTCTTACCGAAATTTATTACTATCTCCGTGAATTTGGCTATTTTTAAAAAGCTCAGCCACCACTTACAGGTGGGAAAATTGCAACGATATCGGTTTCTTTAACCTCTATGCCAAGGTTTCCGCGAAAGTGTTTGCCATTAATCATTATCTGCACAAAATCCCTAAGCTTATCCCCATCAAAAAATTGATCTCTGAGCCTTGGATATTTTGCAACGAGTTTTTCAACTATCTCTTTCAGGTTTTTTCCCTCAATTTCCACTTCACTAACTCCAGCTACTTCTCTAAAAACTGCAAAAAGCTTAACCTTTGGCATTTACAAAGTCCTCAATTCTGTCAATCGCTTCCTTAAGCTTTTCAAACTTCACAGCAAAAGCCATTCTTATATAACCTTCCCCACTCTCTCCAAAGGCATTTCCTGGAACCACTGCAACATTCTTTTCAAATAACAACCTTTCTGCAAACTCCTCACTGCTCATTCCAGTTGAAGAAATGCTCGGAAAAGCATAGAAGGTTCCTTCTGGTTTTTTAATTTCCAAAAATTCACTTAATCGTTTTACTATGTAGTTTCTCCTCCTTAAATACTCCGCCTTTGCTTTCTCAAGCTCTTCAAGACATTTCAAAGCCTCAATTGCTCCGATCTGCGAAGTTATAGGAGCACAAAGCATACAATACTGGTGAATTTTCAGAATTGCGCTAAATATATCCTCTGGAGCAATTATGTAGCCAACTCTAAGCCCTGTCATTGAGAAGGCCTTTGAAAAACCGTTTATTACAATGCAATTGTCCTCCATACCATTCAGAGAAGCTATGGAGACGTGCTTGTAATCGAACGTCAGTTCCGCATATATTTCATCTGAGATCACGATTAAATCATGCTCTAAAACCCCGTCTGCAATCTCTTCGAGCTCCTTTTTTGTGTAACTTATCCCAGTCGGATTTGCGGGATAATTAAGGATTAGAGCCTTTGTTTTTGTGTCCACGTATTTATCTATCATTTCCCTTGTTAATTTGAAATCTGGATTCGTAGAAATCGAGATTGTTTCTCCGTGGCATATGGAGATCAGAGGTTTGTAACTCACGTAACATGGCTCAGGAAGAAGAACTCGATCTCCAGGATTGATAATAGCCCTTATGGCCAAATCTATTGCCTCGCTTGCCCCTGTTGTTATGAGAACCCTATTTGGTGATGTTTCGAGACCAAAGCGTTTGTAATACTCCGCAACACCTTCTCGCAACTCTGGAAGACCAAAATTGGATGTATAGGATGTAAATCCTTTTTCGAGTGAATAAATCATCTCTTCTCTTATTCTCCATGGCACTGGAAAATCCGGTTCACCCACTCCAAGACTTATAACATCCTCTCTGCCAATTACAAGATCAAAAAATCTCCTGATTCCAGAGGGCCTTAAATCTTCGACTTTTTTTGCAACTCTACGGCACGAAGGCGAGTCTTCTGTCCTCCTCATCTGCAAACAGAGTCACCCCTTCTTCCTTGTAAGTCCTCAAAACAAAGTGTGTAACCGTATCCCTTACTTCTGGAATCGTCGAGATTTTCTCCGCAACAAAAAATGCAACATCTTTCAGACTTTTACCTTTTATCACAACTTGAAAGTCCGCTTCTCCACTAACAAGGCGAACAGCATGGACTTCGGGAAACTTTGCAATTCTACGCGCTATGTCATCGTAACCCTTCTCCCTTGATAAAGAGACTTTGACATTTATCACAGCGTAAACGTAATCTTCCTGCAACTTTTCCCAGTTAACGATTGCCTTATACTTTAAAATAATGCCGTTTTCTTCAAGCTTCTTTAAGCTTTCCTTTACTATTTCAACACTAACTCCAAGCGTTTCGGCAAGTTCTTCATAGCTCAGCCTCGCATTCTCTTCAAGTATTCTGAGCATTTCGATCTCGAAATCCTCCACGGGATTAAATTCCTGTCGTTGTATTTTAAGCTTCCCATGTGAAATTACACTTCTGAGAGAAAAAGTTTATTAACTATAATGCACATTTATTTTGGGGGGTGAGAGCCAAGAGTTGCGAAATTGTGTTCCAAGCTTGGTTCGAGATTTTAACTTATTTTTGTTATCGAAAGAATTTTAAATCTGCGAAGTGGTAAATTTTAAGCTCCGGTGGTGTAGCCCGGTCAAACATAGGGGACTCTCGATTCCCTGCCCCGGGTTCAAATCCCGGCCGGAGCACTGAGTCATTACTTTTTAATTCAATGGGTTTACTTAATTCAATGAAACAGATGAGCTCATTCGACATCAAAGCCTGCGTTGAGGAACTTCAGACACTTATTGGTGGGAAAGTTGAGAAAATCTATCACTATCCTCCAGATGAGATCAGAATTAGGATCTACGCCAAGGATAAGTTCGATCTGATAATCGAAGCGGGAAAAAGAATTCATCTAACAAAGTTCCCAAAAGAGAGCCAGAAGTTTCCAACGCCATTTGCAATGCTGCTAAGAAAACATCTCGAAGGAGCGAGAATAAAGGCGATAAAGCAGAAAGACTTCGATCGAGTTGTAATTATTTATTTCGAGCGGGAAAAGGAGAAGGAGATCGTTGCAGAATTATTTTCAAAAGGTAATATAATACTCATGGAAGAGAATAGAGTTATCATGCCCCTTAAGGAGATAAAAAAGCAAAGCTCGGAAAGAAAATTGGATGAGAGCAAAGATGTTGTTCGATATCTCGCAAATTCCGGACTTGGAGGACTTTATGCTGAAGAAGTATGTTTAAGGACAGGAATTGATAAGAAAAAGAGATTTTTTGAGTTAAGCGAGAATGAAAAAAAGCTCATAACGGAGGAGATTGAAAAGCTCAAGAATTTCGATTTAAAACCACAAATCGTGCTAAAAAACGGAAAATATCACGATGTAGTCCCAATGGATTTGCTTTATTATCAGAATTTGGAAAAGAAGTTCTTTAACAGCTTCAACGAAGCCTTGGACGATTTTTATTCAAAGATAGCCATAGAGAGCATTCAGGAAAGTGAAGAAATTGAAAAGTTACGAAATAGGCTAAAAATTCAGGAGGAGACACTTAAGGAATACGAGAGAGAAATGAGAGAATATAGGGAAGTTGCAGATCTAATATACGCCAATTACCAGAGAATCGAGGAAATTATTGCAACGCTTAGGAAATGCCAAAAAGCAGAGGAAGTTTTGAAGCTTAATCCAGAGAAAAAAACTGCTCTCATTCGTTTAGAAGGCAAAGAATTTGAGATTGATTTGAACAAAAGTATTTACGGAAACGCTGAAATTTACTATGAGCGAGCAAAGAAGGTAAAGGAAAAAATGGAAGGATTAAGGAGTGCAATGGAAAAAACGATTGAAGAAATTCAAAAGGCTAAATCCAAAGGAATTAAAGTTGGTTTCGGTGTTCGCAGAAAAAGAGAGTGGTTCGAGCAATACAGGTGGTTCATCACTTCAGACGGTTTTCTTGCGATTGGTGGAAGGAATGCAAAGATGAATTCAGAGATAGTTTCGAAGCACATCGAAAGTAGAGATCTTTTCTTCCACACTCAATCTCCCGGAGCTCCAGCAGTTGTTTTGAAGCTTGGACAAGAGGCACCAGAAAATAGCATTGTTGAAGCTGCCGAATTTTCAGCTATTTATTCGTCTCTCTGGAAGGAAGGAAAACACTCTGGAGAAGTTTACTACGTCAAGCCTGATCAAGTGCTGAGAGCTGCAAAAGCTGGAGAGTTTTTGCCAAAAGGGAGCTTTTACATAGTGGGAGAGAGAAACTACGTGGAAGTTGAACTAAGATGCGCGATTGGCATTGAACTAAAGAAAATGCGTGTGATCGGTGGACCAGTAAATGCTATAAAGAAGTGGGCAGACTATTACGTTGAGCTCGAAATCGGTGAAGAGAGTCAAGAAAAGCTGAGTGTTGAGATTGCAAGAATTCTTGCAGAGAAGGCAGGAGAGAATGCCTATGTTGTCAAGGCAATCGCTAAGCCAGATGAGATTGCGAAATTCCTGCCTCCGGGGAGATCAAGAATAGTATGATCCTCGACTATCCTTCAACACAGAGATCGAGAGAGATTGCGGAAAAATATGGTTATGACGAGTTCATCATAAGACGGTGGTTAAATTTCTTTGGGGAGGAAACGCTGAAAATTGTTGAAGCATTTGAAAAAGGATTGCCAAAATATATTCGAATTAATACAATAAAAATTACTGAAAGGGATCTTTTGCTTCGACTTAAAAAGAGAGGCTTCAGAGTTGAGAGAACTGAGGTTCCGTTTTGCTACGAAGTCTGTGAAGAAAAATACTCTATAGGCTCAACTCCTGAATACCTCATGGGTTACTATTACATCATGGATAAAAGTTCCTGCATCCCACCACTTGTTCTCGATCCAAAGCCGGGTGAAGTTGTTGCAGACTTCTGCGCTTCCCCGGGAGGGAAAACAACATTCATGGCAATGCTGATGAAAAATCGCGGAATAATTTTAGCAATAGAACCACAGAGAGATCGTTTACAGGCTCTAAAAGACAACGTAAATAGAATGGGGGCTATGAATGTTGCAATTCTTAACATGGATGCACGAGACTTTCCAAAACTTGGAATAAAAGCTGATAAAATCCTTCTCGATGCTCCATGCACGGGGGAAGGGATAATATTCAAGGATAAAACAAGGAAGACAGATAGAGGGTATAAAGATATTCTTTTCTGCTCCTCGCTACAAAAGGAATTGATACTCTTCGCCCATGACTCCCTGAAAACCAATGGTATTCTCGTTTACTCAACGTGTTCAATGACACCCGAAGAGAACGAGTTCGTGATCGATTACCTCCTATCCAAAAGAGAGGCTGAGCTTCTTGAAATTGGATTTGGCGAAGAGGCTTTGAAGATTGGTAAAAGAGATGTTAGCAAAGCAAGACGTTTTTATCCACACAGACATCGTTGCGCGGGATTTTTTGTTGCAAAGATTAGAAAACCCGGCTAAATTTTTGCATTAAATTATCCTCTCAAAATCTTTTCTTCCTTTAATTGGCTTAGTCGCATCTATTCCCCATTTTGACGTCGTTTCACTGGCTGAGGGATCCAAGCTGCTACCTCTCGCTCCTTTGACTATGATTAGATCCCTATCAGGCTGAAATCGGGTAGCAATTGCATAATCGAGGTCTTCATAGTTGAAGATATCTATGTCCTCATCAACAACCACAACTCCCTTTAAACTTGGATTTGCTGCAAGAGCTGCGAGTATTGCGTTTTTTGCATCTCCATCTGTCCTTTTTTCAATCTGCACAACTGCATGGAAGTAATTTCTACTTCCGGGGGTTGTTGCAACGTTCTTGACCCTGCATACATTTGAAACAAATCTGTAAATGACTGGCTCATAAGGAACACCCATCAAAATGCGATGCTCCATACCACCCGGAGTTATGGAGTAGTAAATGAAGTCCTCTTTTGCATAAATTTCATCAACAAAGAGGACTGGTTCATTTCTAATGTCGTCATAAGTTCCTGTTAGATCAACAAATGGTCCCTCTTCAACAGTTTTTTCTGTAAACCTGCCAAAAAGCACAATTTCTGAATCAGGAACGAGAAGGTCTCCTTTTTTGTAAAGTGTTAATCCATTCATCAGTTTTGATGCGTAGCTAAACTCTTCCCCAACCGGAACTCTTGTTGCGGCAGCAAGGAGAAAGAGAGGATGAGTTCCAATGCAAACCGCAACTCTAAGCTCTTCTCCATGTTCAACCGCATCTCTCCACATCAGATATGTATGCCTCGGAGCAACGAGACGGACTGCAAAACTTTTCTCATCTATTAGCATCATTCTATGAATACTTGCATTGAAATTCTCCCTTTTTGCGATCACCACACCACCTGTTGCATATCTTGCCCTATCTTGCGGAAAATATCTTATTATAGGTAAATTAAATAAATTAGTTTTAATTTTATTAATTCTCAACTCAGAAAAATCCCGGATCTCAATTTTCTCTTTTTCTTCATATTTCTTTGCAAGTTCGATCGCAATTTTTTTCGGATCTACTTTCAAATAGTTTGCAAGCAGCTCTCTCGAGCTTACAAAGTTCTTGGCAACTCTTTTACCTTCAACCTTGAAAATAACTGGTTTATCCATCAATTTTCTACTTCTTAACAATTCCAGCACTTCCCAATGCCTCACATCGTCCTCGAGAATGACTGGATTCGCGAAGTTTATCGCATCTCTGAGATTCATGATGTAAAGTGTTAGAATGAAATTTAACTGTTTTCTCGATTGAATTCCGAGAAACTTATATAGCAACTATCTATTTCCCTCATGGGATTCGTTAAAGTTAGAAAAGATGGAGGAATTGCGGAGATAATTCTGAACAGACCAGAAGTTCACAACGCACTAAACCTTGGAGTTTTAAATGATCTCTCGGCAGCTATCGAGGATTGCGGAAAAGATGAAAATGTTAAAGTTGTAATTCTTAAAGGAGAAGGCAAGAGCTTCTGTTCTGGGGCAGATTTAAAGCAGTTCCTTGAATTTGCAACCGGAAAAAGCAGGGCGGAGGAATATGGATTGAGATTGCACCTTGGAGTCGTTAAAAAACTCAGAGAGATCCCAAAACCGGTAATAGCAGAGGTTAAAGGTTATGCAATAGGTGCTGGACTTGGACTTGTGGTCGCTTCAGACTACGCAATTGCCGCTGAAAATGCGATCTTCTCCTGTGGATACATCCTCATTGGTCTTAGTCCTGACACGGGCACTTCTTTTCTGATTCCAAGAGGTTGCAGCATGAAGAGAGCATTCGAAATTATGTCAACTGGTAGGAGATTTTCAGCAAAGGAGGCGCTGGAATATGGCATAGTTACAGAGGTTGTGCCAGAAGATAAGCTGGAAGAGAGAGTTATGGAGGTTGCAAAACTTTACTTGAACCGTCCTCTGCTTGCAATTGCAAACTTAAAAAAGCTTTTAAATGCAACACACTCAAACAAGCTCGAAGAGCATTTAGCATATGAATTAACACTCGCAACAATGACCACGTTAACAAAAGAGTTTGCAGAAGGGGTTTCAGCAATGCTTGAGAAGAGAGAACCAAGGTTTATCTAAAAAAATTTGGATTTTTTATCTGAAATTTCAATTTTGAAAGCATAACTTTTAAAAAAATTCTCTCTAAAAGATTTGTGAGATTCGAAGTTGCATTGGCTCTGCTGATTACTCTCTTGAGTCTTGCAGAGGGAAAGACAGAGGTTTACATAACCGTAGATAAAGAAAAAGTGGCAATTGGAGATTCGATTCACATAAACGTTTCGATTTCGATTGAAAATGCAAAACCCATTGAAATTCTTGTCTCCGGAATGGGTGAAGGCTATTGGCTTTGCAAAAGTGAGAGCGCAATGAACTTAACTGATGCCTGCGGAAAAAGTGAATGGGAGTTCAGAATTCCCGAAGACTGGTTAGAGGGGGATTACGTTGTTAAGGTAAACATTGAAGATACTCCCCCTTGGAATTTTTCAAGCAGTTTAAGGTTATAAGACCAAAAATAACGGAAATAAACATCAAACATGGTTTACCAAGGTAAGGGCAGAATTAAAATCAAGACTGAAACTGTAAATAGCTCAAAAACGAGTGCAAGTTTTAAGATGCTTCAGAAATTGATCCGATAACTCTGAACGCTTTTATCGTTGTGAAAAAAAGAAATGAGGGGCTGGAAATCA
Source organism: Archaeoglobaceae archaeon (assembly GCA_038866255.1). Taxonomy (GTDB): domain Archaea; phylum Halobacteriota; class Archaeoglobi; order Archaeoglobales; family Archaeoglobaceae; genus WYZ-LMO2. The sequence goes on along the minus strand of JAWBZL010000002.1, from coordinate 55,271 downwards.
ATGAAACTGTGGGAAAAACTGTTTTAGAACAAAGCAAAGTTGGTAATGGAACTTATAAAGCTGAGGAAATCGAAAAAGTTGAAGAGAGATAGATAGTCGAGGATTCAAAGGAAAATAGCTCTATCTTTGGAAAAGAGAGGACAAAAATTCTCAGACCAAAAAAGTTGAATGAAAAACCTGAAGAATTTGCTATTGCTGCAACTTCTTTTGCTGCATTCGCAGTTGCGATACTTAAAAGAAAGGTAAAAAAGTGACTTTAAATCCTTTTTAGCCTCGGAGTCTTTTCCATCAAAATTCGAAAACCGATGCTCTCCAAATATTTTTTTGAAAGTTTTCCGCTCCCATGTATCATCAGCTCGAGCAAATCGGTTTCATCGTCGATGTCGAGCGAGGCGTAAAATGAATCAAAGACTTTGCAACGAAAACCAAGAGATTTTGCTATGTCCAAGTGCTTGAGAAAACTGCAATAGTGATAGGAAACTTTGAAACCTTTTTTCCTTACTAAGAGCATGTTTGTTCCACCTTTTCTCCCAGGAGCAATAACAATGTCTGCATCACAGCTAAAAAATCTATTCAGAACTTCTTTATTCAAAAGTGGAAGATCTGACATAACAATTGCCTTTGGCAAATCCTCGAGTTCCGCATTTATGCAGTCATCAAGGCTTCTCACATCCTCAACAACTTTCACACACTCAATCTCAATTTTTGAAGTCGATACCACTTTTATCTCCAGATTAAGCTCCTTCAGAACATTGATAACATCGAGGAGCATGAATTCCGCAAATTTCCTTCTCTCTTCTGCATTCAAAATTCCAGAAAGTCTTGATTTGGGGTTTACAGGTTTAAAAGGGATAACAACTTTCATGAAAAGATTCTTTCGATCAACCAGTTCACATCGAATTTTACGAGGTCGCTGTAGCTTTGTCCTGTGCCTAAGAAAAGAATTGGCTTATTTGTCGCGTAACACACAGAAATAGCTGTTCCACCCTTTGCATCCGCATCGATTTTCGTCAAAATGCTGCCATCGATTCCAATTGATTCATTAAACATCCTTGCTCTTTCAACCGCATCATTTCCAGCAATGCTCTCATCAACGAAAATTATCATATCAGGCTTTGTGACTCTCTTAATCTTTCCAAGCTGGTCAAGCAAGTTCTTTTTTGTATGCATCCTACCCGCTGTGTCTGAGAGCACAATATCTATCCCTTTACTTTCGGCGTGCTTTATGGCATCGAAGATAACTGCTGAGGGATCTGCGCCCTGTTTGTGTTTTACAACCTTGATTCCAAGTCTTCTTCCATGCTCTTCAAGTTGCTCAATTGCCCCTGCTCTGAAAGTGTCTCCAGCAGCTATAACGATGCTGTATTTCTCCATCAGTCTCTTTGCAACCTTTGCTATCGTGGTTGTTTTTCCTGTCCCGTTAACTCCCACAAATATTATGTTAAGGGGTTTTTTCTTTCCTATTTTTTCTGCGATAAACTCGTCAAAGTCGAAGTAATTCTTTTGCAAAATCTCAGCTATTGTGTTCCTAAGCTCACTCTCGACTATTCTGTAAAGACTTTCTCCAATTTTCTTTCTTTTTCCAGCAATTCTTTGCTTCAATCTCTCTCTTATCTCGAGCACAACTTCAAAAGCAACGTCACTCTCAAGGAGGATAAGTTCAAGCTCGTTCAGAATTTCTTCAACCTTTTCCCCACTTACAACGACTTCCCCACTTATCAAAGCTGATATCTTTTCCTCAGCCCCAGATTCGATCTTCTCCTTTAACTGTTTTAATTTTTCCTTAAAAACCTTAAACATTTACTTCTCCTTCTTCGAGAGTTCCGCTATTTCCTGCTGGATTTTTGAAGCTTGAACAGCAACACTCCTCAGTGCATTAGCAGTTTCTGCGCTCATTTTCTCGACTTCTTCGAGCTTCTTTTTAATAAAAGTGAGAGTGCTTTCAGCATCTTTTTCGAGAATTACTCCCGCCCCGATATCCAAAAGAAACTTCTTCCCATCCTTTATATTTGCATAACCGTAAACCCCTCCTCCAAGGTTTATGAGGGCATCAACATTTTCCTCAGATTTTAAAAATTCAAGCGTTGAAAGGGCTTTTCGATACTCATTTGCCAAAAGCTCGAGTTCAACAACTCTTCTCTGCAATATCTCAAACTCCCTCTGCAATTGTTGCAAAGTCGCAACTTTTTCTTCAAGACTCATAAAACCACCTCATGGAAAGAGAGCTTCATCAATAATCCCAAGCTCGTATCCAGTGGTGTCTTTGCCAACGAGATAGCCTTTTGAGTTTGCAATTACACTTGAACCAACCATGTCGTTGCCAAAATTTGCAGTTCCTTTCAAAGCCTCGATGCCCATGAGATTCTTTATTTTCTTCAGCTCCCATTCATTTGCATTTGGATTCACGAGTCCACCACGATTTGTTATCACTCCAGCCATTCCAACCGTTTTTATTCCCCCTATCGTGCCCAGGGCTATTTTTATATCCAAGAATTTTGAAACTTCATCAATAATCTCCTCTGGCAATTCTGGATGAGCTATGCCGCCCCTGTCATTCACACAAAAAACGTTACCAAGACAAGTCAGTGGTGTATCGATTTCTTTGACCTCTATCTTTTTTTTCAGCCTTTCGAGTTCCTTTAGAGAGATGTTGTTGCTTACAACAACGCCTTTGGAGTTCATCGCAACCATCGCTCCAACGAGTTCAGAGCCACAGATTGTTGTAACAACGACTTCAACATCAAGTAGCTCTTGTAGCGAATTCAAGAGCTTTTCATCCTGAATGCCGAGTACGGCAAAATCCTCCGAAACTCTCGCATATAGACCAATCAAAGGGCTCCCCCTGACTGCGAGGAGTTTCATGCAAGCTCCACTTCAACAACTCCGTCGTCAAACTTTACCGCTCTAACCCTTATCCTTGCTGGAGCCCATTTCGCCCCCTTACTCCAGAGAAGTTCATTTACTTTTTCATCAATCTTTATTTTTTCTGGCGGAACTTTCATGTGTCTGCTTAGAAAATTTCTAAGAAACTTCGTTGCCTTCTTCGCTCTCAACCATCTTGGATGCCTTACAATCTTTTGCCTGATCTTTACCGAGTAAATTCTCTCAACCTGTATGTTTGCCATATAGACACCTCATATCTTCAACTTTCTCCTTCTCCAGTATCTTCTCTTCGGACTTCCAAAGACTCTACGCTTCGTTCGCATTGTAACCCAAACTGGTGCACGAACATTCTGTTTTATAGCTCTTGCAAGTCTGAGTTTAACACCGAGGGTTTTCTTGCCCATTAGAATCACTTCCTCACAATCCTTGTTTCTCTCTTCTTCTGCGCTTTTCTCAAAATTTCGACAAGCATGCTGTCTGTTATCTTAGTCTGAATCTTTCCAGCCTGTGCTAAATAAACGAGCTGATTCTCAACGACTTCTGCAATATCTGGATGTGCAAGTTTTAACCTTCCAAGCCTTTCTCTGGCCTCAGGCTCGAGTATTGCTCTAAGGATTGCCTGCTTTTGCGCCTCATATTGCCTTCTCATTTCTTCCTGTTTTCTAAGCTCCTCGAGCTCTTTTTGTCTTTGAAGTTCAAGTATTTTTCTTCTTCGGATCTCTTCGATGTCCTCCATAACTCTCACCCTCAATACTTTGCAAGTTCTGGAATTACGTTTACAAGCTCAGTTTTTATTTCCTTTGCAACCCTATCAAGAAATGCTTTGCCCGCAGGCGTCACGATTCTCCCTTTCGGAGTCTTTTTCACGTAGCCAAGTTGCTCGAGCTGATGCAAAGCTTGCCTTATGACTGCCCCACTCCCTTTTTCAAAATGCTCGGGCCTAACTCCACGACTCTTTCTTCCACCATAGTAAGTTCGCAATCTTTCCAAGCCAACTGGGCCATCTACGTAAATCCTTCTGAAAATAGAAGCTAATCTGAGATACCACCAGTCCTTTTGTTGAGGTGACCTCTCCCTATTAACACCTGTCTTCACGAATTTTGCCCACTCAGGTGGAGAGACAGCAGTTTTAAGCTTTTCCGCAACTCTTGCTATCAGCATATCTGCTGGAACGTCCAACACGCTCATCAAACCACCTCAATTGTTATCACAAATCCACGAACATCCTTAATCCTACATTTAAGTCTTTCAGCCAATTCCTTCACCACCAACTCTTTCTCTCTTCTTCTTTCAAAGTTTTTAAGTAGCCTGATCTTCAACTCTCCACTTTTTTCAAGTTGCAGTTTTATTTCGTTTATTAAGCTTTCCGTTATTCCATTTTTGCCGATGTTTATCGTTCTTGTTTTCATCCCGTTTTCTACATCGTTTCAACTAAAAAATTTTTTCATTGGTGTATGCATTTTTTAAAAAATCTACTATTACAGTTTTGCCAAATTTCACTTCCCCTTAATCACAGGCTCTCTTTTTTCAAGAAAAGCCTTCGACAGCTCCTTCTGGTCCTCTGTTCCAAAACACAGCGCGAATAGCTCTGATTCGCATTTTAGCCCTTCAGTTAAAGGTGTTTCCATTGCCTTGTTAACAGCAATTTTAGCTATGGCCAGCAACACGGGACTTCGCTTTAAAAGCTCCTTTACAATACTTTTAACTTCCTCCATCAGCTTTTCCTTCGGAACGACTCTGTTAATCATTCCCAATCTGTAAGCTTCCTGCGCTGTTATCGATCTACCGGTAAAGATAATTTCCTTTGCCATTTTCTCGCCAATCAATCGCGGTAGAATTTGCGTTCCTCCACCTCCGGGAATCACTCCAACTCTTATTTCCGGTTGCCCAAAAACAGCATTTTCTGCAGCTATAATTATATCACAAGCCATCGCCAGTTCACAGCCGCCACCTAAAGCATAGCCATTCACAGCAGCAATTACGGGCTTTGGAATGCTGCGAATTAGATCGTAAACACGTAGCGTTCCACTACGCTTTAACAAATCCGCAGGATACCAATTCGGAAATTCACTTATGTCTGCACCCGCACTAAATGCGCGCTCTCCCGCACCGGTTATAACTATAACCCGAACGTTCTCATCAATTCGAGCATCTTCGAGTGCCTGAATTAGCTCCTTTCGCATTTGGTCGTTCTGCGCATTCAGCACTTCTGGACGATTGAGAGTTATCCAAGCTGTGTTATCTTTTTTATCATAAATAATGGTTTTGAATTCCATATTACTCCCTCGACAAAACTTCTTTCCAGAAGTCGTATATTCCCTTTTTTCCGGGCCCACCAGTATAACCAGCTCTCACCATCCATCTTACAAGTGGGTGTAACCTTCCCTTTTCAGGCCCCAGCTCCCTTATTCTATCCTGTTCCGATGATGCCATCAATCCCCAGGCTCCGGTCATGTCCCCAAGCTCCAGGGGGCCCATTGGAAGATTGTAACCAAGTTTCAACGCTTTATCTATATCTTCAGGAGATGCAACGCGTTCCCAAACCATTTCAATCGCTTCCCTCATCATTCCCCCATAAGCCCTGTTTGCTAAGAATCCGTAGCTAAGATCTTTGCAAACAACCGGTTCTTTACCAAGCTTTCTCGCAAGAGAGCAAACGAGCTCAACTGTCTCCTTTGATGTGAGCGCTCCCCTTACAACCTCAACTAACCTCATAACGGCTACTGGATTAAAAAAGTGCATACCAGCGACTTTATCTGGTCTTTTTGTGGCAGCAGCCATCTCTGTTATGCTCAAGCCAGAAGTATTGGAGGCTAAAATCGCATTTGATGGGGCGTTTTTATCCAGTTCTGCAAAAATCTTCTTTTTCAGTTCTAAGTTTTCGAAAACAGCTTCAATTACAAAATCCGCATCCTTTACAGCTTCTGCAATACTTGTAGTCACTTTAATACGTGCAACAACTTCTCTCATCTCTTCTTCCGTCATTTTACCCTTTGCAACAAAATACTTCTTCAAATCAGATTTTATTGAATCCATTGCACGCTTCAAGAGCTCTTCGCTTACATCCACCATTACTACATCATATTTCCCTACCCGCGACAAGAGTTGTGCAATCTGACTGCCCATTGCTCCAGCGCCTATAACTGCAACCCGTTTAATTTCCTCAAGCCTCATTCCCAACACCTCATTAAGGTTTTATAAATGGATATAAAAATTCTTTTTGGTTTCCTTTCCTTAAGAGATTTTAATAATTATTGAAATTTTCATTTTCAGGCGAAACTGGGTAGAAAAAAATAAATATTAACGGAGCTAAAAAAGCTTGAATATGGTTGAAGTAATAATGTCCGGAGAGATACTGAAGACGATTTCAAGAGCAATTGTCGCACTTGTGAGCGAGTGCAGAATTCATTTCCTCAACAAAGGTATTCATTCGAGAGCGGTTGATCCATCAAATGTTGCAATGGTTGTCGTTGATGTGCCAAAAGACTCGATGGAAAGTTACAGAATCGAAACAGAGAAAACAATAGGTGTGGACATGAACAGAATTTTTGACATAAGCAAAACCATAAGCGCGAAAGATTTTGTTGAGATCTCGCTACTCAACGAAACGAATTTGCGTGTCAAGTTCAGGAGTGTTGAATACAACTTGGCCCTAATTGATCCGTCTGCGATAAGAAAAGAGCCGAAAATCCCAGAGCTTAATCTACCTGCAAAAGTAGTTCTTGATGCGGGTGAATTTAAGAAGGCAATTTCTGCAACTGAAAAGATAAGCGAGAACATAGTTCTTCGAACGGACAAAAACAGCTTCACAATCGAAGCAAAAGGGGACGTGGAAAAATTGACGTTCACAATGAGTGGAGGAGAGCTTATTGAGTTCAATGGAAGCGAGGCTAAGAGTATGTTCAGCGTAGATTATCTGAAGGAATTTTGCAAAGTCGCAAATCCTGGTGATCTGCTAACAATTTCTCTGGGCACAAACTACCCGGGTAGGTTCTCTTTTGAGCTCGTTGAGGGGAAAATAAAAGTCGAATATATTCTCGCTCCCCGCGTAGAAAGCTAATGAAATTTTTACCTGTTTTTCGTCTTTTGTCCGTTTACCCCTTTCTAAAGCTTGCTGTCCCCCTTTTTGGATCCATTGAAATTGAAAAAGAAGTTAGTAAACTACCCGAAATTGCAGAGAATGCAAAAAATATTGTTGAAGATTCTCTGAAGGGTAAAAGATGTGAAAAAAAATCCCTTGCAGAAACTGCTGGATTCCCATGCATAAAATGCGATCTTGGATGCTTTAAATGCATTGAAATTGGCAAGTTTCAGAACTGCAATCTCTGCTTGAAGTGCTTTGCAAATTGCAAAATTAGCTATAGACTTGAAGATGAGAAAGAAATAGTCCAGAATGCAAAAATTGCTGTTCTCACACATTTTTTAGCGAGAATGCTTGTCTCAAGACTCGAGGATTGGGCACGGATGAGATTCGCTGTTCAACAAGCTAATGGATTCAAAAAAGCCTTTGAAAAAGAGAGCGAAGAAGTGCTTCGCATACTGGCATTTGACCTCGGGATAAAGCTAAAAGGATGGAACACTCATGTTTCAGGCTACCTAAAAGCAGCCGCACGGATTAGAAGTGACGAATGGAGACTTGTCAACAGAAAAATCGTGAGGGGTTTTGTAAAAACGAGCAAAGTAGAAGTAATCAGGATAATGGAGGAAATGCTCAGAATAAGACTTTTTGAGAGAACTTCAGGTTTTGCAAAAATACTGGAACCGAAGCTGAAAGAGTTGCAGACGATTGCGGTGAAGGAGAGAAAGGTTGACTTTGAGATTGGAGAAGTAGACATGAAGTGTCTGCCTCCCTGTATGCTTGAAATACTCTCTGAACTCCACAGAGGTATGAACGTTCCTCATACAGCGAGATTTGCGCTAACATCCTTTCTACTAAACATCGGTATGGATGTTGAAGACATAATAAGACTCTTCAAGGCTGCTCCAGACTTTGATGAAGAGAAGTCAAGATACCAAGTTGAGCATATCGCGGGAATGAAAGGAAAGGGGGCTGAATACGTTTCCCCTTCCTGTGATACAATGAAAAGCTATCACAACTGCGTTGCAAACTGCAATGTAAAACACCCTCTCATTTTCTACAGAAACTGCAAAAGTAAAAAAAGAAAAATTTAACTCTTTTGAATGCTGCTTGCAGCAAGCTTTATGTCCTCCGCTTTTATAGTTTTCCTCCCAGAATTCTTTGCAATCTCAAAAGATTTCTTTGCAATCTCAAGAGCGTAGTTTTCTATCGCTTTCACGAGTTCAATTTTTGCACCTTCACTTACCCTCACTGCTCCAGCTTTTTTCAACAACCTCTCAACTGGTGCAAGGGGTAGTTCCATTTTACATCTCCCTCCGAGTCAGCAATCTTTCCAATGATAATCTCTTATATAAATTTTTTTATCGCTCAGACTGATCCGAAGTCCCGAGGCCATGTTAAAGGCTCTGATCATATATCAATTTTCCATTCTCGACTCGAGCATTTTTGCTTAACTCATGTATTAAAATCTTCCCATCTATTATGTGAAGAACTCTAAAGCCTTTAAGAGTCAGATAATCAGCGATAAATTTCCTATGACACTTCCAGAAAAATTTTTCTGCACACATAAGCACAATTTTTCTTTTTGTAGCGAGTTCAACAACTTTTTCAATCTCTTTTTCAAATTCCTCCGTTAGCATGTAGTCTGCATACTTCCTAAAACCAGGACTTTTTATTGCGACATTCGGAGAATTTTTCAGCCCTTTTTTCCTAAACCCTCCAAGTCCTTCAAGATGCAAATACTCGATTCCAAACTCTTTGAGTTTTGTCTGTAACTGCTGTGAGTTGAAGTGCTCAAATTTAGACTTAGGAAACCTGCGAACATCGACAACAACTTCTATACTATTAGAGAGGAGCAGATTAAGAAAAGAGGAGAAATCTCGGTTAGAATGACCAATTGTGTAGACTATCAAAGCTCCTGAACACCGAGCAATTTCATCGCTCTCTCGGGATTTATTTGATATGCATGAATTGCGTTGCTCACACTCCTGAAATCCCTTATGTTGTGCACAGCCATGAATTCCAGAACTCTCTTTCGCCTTTCGAGCTCATCGTTTAGCTCCTTAACACTCCAGCCGCGATGATTTCGAATGTCTTCGAGAGCCTTAGAAGTGCCAACCATCAAATGCTCATCCTTAACGCTATCCCACTGGAAAACAGTGCTCGTGCGGAGCATTTTTGTGTGCGCATCCAGGCCAACGATTTCAGCGATTTCGATGTTCCTCCTAACTCTTCGATCACTCACATATGTCTGCGCTTGTATGCTTATGATGTTCAAAGCCTCAAGCATCGGCCTTGGAACCTCTATTGGCGGATTTTCAAGGCGATGAATTGCACCGCTAACGCTGTCGGCGTGGAGCGTTGAATAAGTAGTATGCCCGGTCGCCATCGCTTGGAAGAGCGTAAGCGCTTCCCTTCCTCGAACTTCTCCGACGAGTATGTATTCTGGCCTTTGTCTCAGCGCAGCTCTTAGCAAGTCGTACATGTCTATCGCCCCCTTCTCTCCATGGAAAGCATCTCTCGTTACTGCAGGAATCCAGTTCTCGTGCGGAAGCATCAGTTCCCTTGTGTCCTCGATTGTTACAATCTTCGCCCTCCTTGGAATGAAAAGAGAGATAGCGTTCATAGATGTTGTTTTCCCGCTCGCTGTCCCTCCTGCGAAGAGCAAAGACTTCTTGTTTTCTATGCAAAGCCATATGTATGCCATTTGCTCTACGCTGAAGGTTTTCCAGGCTATTAAGTCTATTGGCGTAACTGGTTCTTCTCTGAACTTCCTTATCGTGAAAGTTGAGCCGTGATCTGTGACTTCTTTTCCGAGAGTGAGCTGAATTCTGCTCCCGTCTGGCATTGTAGCATCCACCATCGGCTCAGCAATGCTGAGATGCTTCCCGCACTTCTGCGCGAGATTGATCACGAATGAGTCTAACTCGTCCTCGTTCTCGAAGACGATGTTTGTTCTGAGATTTGTGTATAGGCGATGGAAAACATAGATTGGCTTTCTGTATCCATTGCATGATATGTCTTCAAGAGTCCTATCCTTTATTAGAGCAAATATTTTTCCGTAGCCAAGAAGATCGCGCATGAGGTAGTAGAGTATCTTGAAATATCCTTTCTCATCGATCTCAGCCCCAAGCTCATTTAGAATCTTTGTATAGGTTTCTTTTAGCACAGTCTCTTTGTCCATCCCATCTTTGATGGCAATCTTTTCGAGTTCCTCTCTGACAAGTAGGAATATTTGCCCATAAACTTCGAGCTCGTAGGGAGAGAGTCTGGGTTCTATGACGAAGTATCTATAATCTTGCTCCTCATCGCTGTAAAGAATGTAAACCTTGCAGTAAGGCTCTTTTATCCAGTATTCCTCAACAATTCTCCAACCTTGGGGCGGAGTAAATTCTACAAGTGGTCCATAAAGCTCAATGTTATACTCTTTTATTTTTTCCTTTCTTAAAAATCTCTTCTCTTTTTTGGTTTTTAGAGTTTTCTCCTCTTTTTTTACAGCCCTTATCGTCTCTATTGCCTCTTTCTCATAAGTTTCCAATCCTTCCTCTCCAATTTCATCCCCTACTTTCTCAGTCCTCTTAGCCTCCTTTTTTAATAGGGTAATTGGGAATCTTGCCATTGTATATATTTCAACACGGAGTAGTTAAACTTTTTCATTATAATCATAAAATTTTTCACACTTCTCATCTATCTAATCCTTTTCAAGCACATATATTCTCCTTGTTAGCGAGCCATGAACCCGCTGGGTGAATCTGTAAACCAATTTTAGCGGGAAATCCTCAATTTCCTGATTTGTCACAATAACAGCTCTTTTCTTCTTTTTCAGCACTCTTGAAATCTCCTGAAGACTCTTCTCATAGAGATCTTCCTCCGATCCTTTTCTCGTAGCTTTGAAGTATGGATAATCAGTAACAATGGCTTCGAAAGAGTCCTCTTTGAATGGCATGCTTCGCACATCGCCTTGGACTAACTCCCCTTCAAGCCCATAGAATTCCAGATTTTCCCTACAGCCATAAACGATGTCTCTGTAGTAATCCATCCCAAAAATCTCAAGCTTCATAAGCCCAGCTTCAATCAAAAAAGAGCCAGTCCCACACATTGGATCGAGTATTTTCCCGGATTTAATCGCGGCAAGATTTACGAGCGCTCTTGAGAACTTTGGCAATGTAACTATTGGCATAAAAAATGGCCTTTTATTCGGTTCCCTCTCCAAGAATTGCTTCTTTTTTTGCCTAAAAACAAGAAATCCAATGTAACAACGTTTTGGAGTTAAGTAAACCCTTATCAGATTTTTCGGGTTCTCAAGTTTTATTCTTGCTCCCTTTTTCCACAGAATTTCACCAAGTTTTCTTTCAACGTTTTCATTTACCTTAATTCCAATTCCGGTTGCGCGAACACAGCAAGTGCCATCGATATTCATCTTCGAGAACTCTTTTTCAATTTCTGAGAAACTGCAAATTGAGAAGAGTTCACTAACCTCATGGGAAAATGCAAGTCTTTCGAAGAAGTTCTCCCCATTGAAATCGAGTGTTAAAACTCTTTCATCGAGCTCCCAGCTGATAATTTCCCCATAACATTTTGCAAGACTTAAAACCTCTGCTTCAGCAATTTTAACGTTCTCTCCAGAAAGAAAGAAGACGTATTTCATTTCTTTCTCTTTCTCTCTCTTATTTCAGCAACTTTTTTCGCAATTGCAAGCATCAAATCAATTTTTCTTTTATTCTCCTCGACAACAACTCTCCCTCCTTCTTCCCACCAGCTTCTCGGATATTTCTTGTTCTCACTCTCAAATTTGAATCCAAGCTCTTTGCATGCCTGAACAAGTTCTTGAAAACGTATATTTGGTATTGCAAGCCTTTTTGGAATTTTTCTACCTTCAGCCCTCGTTTTTTTTGCATCCAGGTTTGCTGCCCAGATAACTTGTTTTTTCTGCATATTATCCCAGATTTCTGAACGTTATCTCAACAAGAGGATGTGGGACGTCTTCGATTATCTCCACGTCTCTAAGAGAATTTAAACCTTTCTTTTTAGCCATTCTTTCAATTCCGAGCTCGAATTCGCCATTTACTGAAATAATGTAGGCATCCAGTTCCTCAATTCCGAGCTTAAGGGCAGCAATAGCTCTGTGATGTCCGTCCACAAGAAAGAACCGGGAATCTTTTTTTATGACAATTACTGGTTCAGCAAGTCCACGTTTAATTTCGTGCACTCTTCCCTTCAACTCATCTGCATACACTTTGCTTTGAGTTGGAATCAACTTAGAAACTTCTACTTTACCACGAAAAACATCCACATTGATTCCATGAACTTTCTCTATCGTTTTTCTAAGCTTCTCAACTTTTGATGGATCTGCTCGCTCGATCTGGCTCCTTATGACATCAGCATTCGAAATTATTCCTATGAGTCTGTTTGCCTCATCCACAACGGGGAGCTTTGAATGCCCAGTCCTGAACATAACTCTCGCAACATCGCGTAGATCCATAAACTCTCTCGCAACGTATAACTGCTTTGACATCACATCCTTTATCTTTGTTTCCGGATGAACTCCGATAATGTCCACTGCTGAAACGTATCCAATGACCCTTCTTTCTCCATCTATAACCGGAAAACTGTCGTGTCCAGTCTTTTTTATGAGCTCAATTGCATTCGCAACTTTATCCTCGGGATTTAGTGTGTAAACGTTCCTCGTCATGTAATCCGCAACCCTGATCTTCATAGCCTTTCAAGGTATTCGATTACACTTTCGAATATATAATATCCGTCGCCCTGCGAATTTCTGCGGTAGTCGAAGAAAACTCTCTCCGGATGCGGCATGAGTCCAAAAACGTTGTAAAGTGTATTGCAAATTCCAGCTATGTTGTAGTAGCTCCCATTTGGGTTCCAAGGGTAGCCCGCGTAGTTTCCTTTTTCATCAACGTATCTAAAAACAATCTGTTCATTCTCTTTCAACATTTTTACAAACTCCTCCTCTTTACCCTTTGGAAATACAACTTTTCCCTCCGCATGTGCTACCGGGATTTGCAGTATCTCTTTTTTAACTTTTTTTGTAAAAATGCACTTTGAGCTCTCCTTTTTTAGCAAACTTGATCTGCATTCAAATCTGCCAGAGTCATTTATCGCTAATGCCATCTGGGGTGTTTCCGAAATCGGTTTATCCTCATCAAAACCTGGCAGTGCTCCAAGTTCTACAAGAATCTGGAAACCATTGCAGATACCAAGTATTGGGTAGCCCGATCTTATAAATTCTTCAAGATCCTTTTTTAAAACACTTTTAACTCTTGCAGAAAAAATCGCACCCGCGCGAACATAGTCACCTGCGGAGAATCCGCCGGGAAAGACGAGGCAGTGGTAATCGAAGATGCTTCGCTGATCTTCAAATCTTATCATATCGCTGTAAAACTGCTTTAAGTGCACAGCCTCAGCTTCAACTCCAAAGCTTCTAAAAGCGTTAACGGTTTCATCTTCACAGTTTGTCCCCTCAATTCTGAGCACAGCAACTCTTATCTCTTCTCTGTGCATAGAACTTGCTATTCGAGCGAGATATTAGGATTGCGATTGCTTTTTACCTTTAGCCCGTAAAGATTGCTGTTGATCCAAGGTAGTAAAGCCATTGTTACTGCAATTCTTGAAAGTTCCGTTCTTGATATTACGCCCTTGCTCAAATAGTAAACTGCACCAACTTTTTTGCCGATTTGCTTAATTCCTGAGATTTTTTCCATTATTTCTCCAACTTCAACGCCTTTCTTTGCAGTTTCAACAACTTGCTGTGGATATTCAAAACCAGGCCCAAAGCCAAGAGTGAAGATCTCTCCATTGTAAACAACTGCAACCTGAAAATCCATGTATCCACTTATTGTCTGTGGAATTCTCATCAAACCAGCCTCTATCCCTACTGAAAAGTCAAAATCACTCGAGTAACTTTTTATTGCCCTCTCTATTGCGCCTTTTATTGTCTCCTCCTCGAAAGGCTGGGCTTTTGTCTTGATTTCAATGCTTTCTACTTCTACGTTTTTAAAGAACTGCCCGAACGCAATCTTTGTTCCCTCAACTTTTGTCGGATTTTTCGAGCCAACAACAATCCTCATACCTTCATCCACTCGAAAATGAAATAATTCCCATCCCAAACGAGAACAGGTTTTTTTCTTACACTGTTCGCAAGTCTTACTTTGTTTGCAAGTTCTTTGGCCTTTATGCTATCTTTTACAACCGAAACCAAGAATTCGGAGTGCGGAAGCTGTTGAATGGATTCAACTCTTCTGTAAACTCTAAAATCACTACCAAACTTGAATCCAGTTTTTACAACAAACTTTCTATTTTTTAAGTCTTTGTAAACTTTCAGTTTTTCTTCAAAGCCTTCAATGCTCTTTACAACCTCTGCCAATTTATCAGCGTTCTCAACTTCTAAAAAACCCTTTTCGAGCAGGTAAATGCTCTCAATTAAAGAAAGGGCAACAAATCGCCCAATTTCACTGCCGTAGAAATATTTTTGAAAAATCTCAATGTTCTCAGTTATGACTCTATCTTTAAAAAGGGTTCCTCGCAGTTTTGGCAAACTCTCCTCCTGCTCCCCCTCAGCCTCAAGTTCACGAGCTACATAATATGTTACTTCGCTCTCCTCATCAACTATTGCAACCACAACCTCGCCAAATCTTGAAATATTTTCCTTTATGTTCTCAAAACTTATGATGTCCATTTCAGAAAATGGCAGGAAGATTTTTTTTGCAAAAACAAAATCCCCCTCGATCCTTGGTTTGCGCCCCCTTTTTCTTAGATCTTCATAAACAAAGTAAATCTCCGGAAATTTTTCAACCTTCTTCTTAACCCACTCTATCAGATTTTTGAGCTCTCCAAAGTTAATTTTTTCGTTCATTTGCAAATAAAGAGCTTCAACTGGGTGAAGATAGATTTTATTTCCCTTTTTTCTGCCAAATCCTGCTCTTTCTAACTCTGTTGTTGCATTGAGCACAGCAAAATCCTCAAGGATTTTCCCCTTCATAGCTCCACACCATAAAGCATTTCAATGTTCTCTGCGCAGATTTTATGAATCAGCTCCTCACTGAAATCTTTTTCGATCAACTCTTTAACTTTCTTTGGCACAGTTTTTGGACCAAGAACCGCTCCGGGGTGTTTTGGGTCATCAATGTAATCGGTTTCAACAACAAATCTCGTCCCCTGCTTTATCGCAGTCAAAACGTTATCGTTTCCAGCTATAACGGATGGAAAAATTCCAATTTCCTCAAACTCCTTGATCTTTGGTGGGGCAAAGTGTTTTACAACTTTTTCTCTCTTCAATCCAACTTTATCCGCAATTTCTGCAATTTCTTTCATACCCTCAAATGTGAAGCTCTCTGTATGTATCTGCACAGCGCAGTCAAGCTCCTTTGCAACACTGAAAGCATGTCTCATTACTTCATTGCTTAGCTTCCACACAAAGCTGTCAACTCTGTAGTGCGGTCTACCGCTTTTGATCGCCACAGCCTCGCCTCTGGCTACGTATTCTCCTGCAATTTCAATTGCTTCTTTCATAATCTCTGCAGCTCTTTCAAAGCCCATTTTTGAGCCCAAAATTGTTATCTCTGCCGGATGAACTCCAAGGACTGCATAGGCTTTCACAATTCTGTTTGCCTTTCTTACGAGGTTCAAATGCTCTTCAAAAACCTTTTTAAAATCGCTTCCGGTTTTTGGATGGACATCGTAGTGATGGCTGAGCAAGGAAACAAGGAGCACATGTGTCCCTCCAGCGGATTTGAACTGCTCCAAGGCTTTAAGCTTTAAGTGTCTGTAAATGTGCATGTGGTTGTCTGTTATGATCATAAGCAGAATTGATCGCTGGGATTAAATTTTTATTCATTCCCTCCCTTTTCTGAAAATTCTATAATCCTTCGCATAATCTCAATGTCTCTATCCTTCTCCTTTAATCTCAACTCGAAAATTTTCTCCCTACACTTTGTATAAGCATCAAAGGCTTTATAAAGCACTTCATCGATGATTTCAGATAGCTTCAGGAATTCCTTTTCATTTAGCTTCATTTCTCTATTGATTTTCTTTTTTAAATCTCCCAAAATTCTCAAGCTATCGCTTGGAGAGAAATTTCTCTCTGTGGCCATATAACGCATAAGATCTTCAATTGCATCGTCAAAATTCACCTCTTTGCCAGCATAGCATGAAAGAATGCCTTTAACAACTTTTTCAGCAGCCTCATGCAAGTAGTTCACAACCTCGATTGCGGGTGGTAATGGATAGGGTGAGAGTATTTTTTGCACGAATTCGTTCACAATTTTATCCATTCTTCCGTCCATGTATAGAGTTGGAGAACTGATTTAAATCCTTCTCGGATATGTGTTTTGTGGAACTAATCAGAGATATTGGAGAAGAACTGAAGAGCTCTTACATTGATTACGCAATGAGTGTAATCGTGGGAAGAGCTTTACCCGACGTAAGGGATGGTTTAAAACCTGTGCAGAGAAGAATTCTTTACGCAATGCACGAAATGGGGCTCAGGAGTGATAAGCCATTCAGAAAGTGTGCGAGAATAGTCGGGGAGGTTTTGGGTAAATATCATCCCCATGGCGATGCAGCAGTTTATGATGCACTTGTTAGGCTTGCACAAGATTTTACAATGCGTTATCCGCTGATAATTGGTCAAGGAAACTTTGGAAGTGTAGACGGAGATTCTCCAGCTGCGATGAGATACACTGAAGCGAAGCTTGCAAAGATTGCCGAAGAAATGCTTTCAGATATAGATAAAAATACGGTTGATTTCGTGCCAAACTTTGATTCCACATTACAAGAGCCTTCAGTTCTCCCTGCAAAAATTCCAAACCTTTTAATTAATGGTTCAAGTGGAATTGCAGTTGGAATGGCAACAAATATCCCTCCACATAACCTTTCCGAAGTCTGCGATGCGTTGATTTACTGCATTAAAAATCCTGAAGCAACACTTGAGGAAATAATGAACTTCATAAAAGGCCCAGACTTTCCAACAGGTGGTGAAATAGTAGGTTTTGAGGGCATACGTGAAGCTTACAGAACGGGGAGGGGAAAAATAGTTCTTAGGGGAACGGTGGAGGTTGAAGGCAGTAGAATTGTGATAAGGGAGATACCATACATGGTTAACAAGGCTCGACTTGTTGAGAGCATTGCAGAACTCGTTAAAGATGGTAAACTTGAGGAGGTTAAGTCCATAAGGGATGAATCTGACAGAGAAGGGATAAGAGTTGTTCTTGAGCTAAAAGGATCTGCCAGTGCAGTTCTAAGAAAACTTTTCACACACACGAATCTTGAAACAACTTTTGGTATTACATTGCTTGCTCTTGATAAAAACGAGCCAAAGATTATGAACCTCATAGAGCTCATAAAAAGCTTTTTGGATCACAGAAGAGAGATTACAAAAAGAAAAATAGTTTATGAGCTTGAAAAAGCCAAAGAAAGACTTCATATTGTCGAGGGATTAAAAAAGGTTGTTGAGGACATTCAAAATGCAATTGAAATTATAAGAGCTTCCAAGTCTCCCTCAGAAGCAAAAAGGATGCTAATTGAGAAATACAATCTTTCAGAGAAACAGGCTGAAGCTGTTCTGCAGATGAGGCTCCAAAAGCTTACTGGTTTGGAAATTCAGGCTTTAATTGAAGAGCACTCGAATTTGCTTAAAGCTGTGGCGGAAATGGAGGCAATTCTTGCAGATCCGAGGAGAATCGATGAAATTCTTGTTAAAGAGATCAGTGAGATAAAGGAGAAATATGGAGATAAAAGAAGGACAAGAATTCTTTTGCAAAGTGAAGAATTTTTTGAGGCTGAGGAGAGCATTATCGCCATCACTGCAAATGGAGTTGCGAAGAGAATATCCATAGAGAGCTTCAAGAAACAGGAAAGGGGGGGAGTGGGGGTTATAGCTGTTCAGATTGATGAAGGAGATGAGATTGTAACCTTTGACATCTGCAGATCGGATGAAAAGCTATTGATTTTTACAGATTCAGGCAAGGCTTTCTGGCTTAGAAGTGAAGAAGTTCCGAAACTCGAAAGAACTGCGAACGGAGTTTCACTTAAGAAATTTATAAGGCTTGAAGATGAGAAAGTGGTTGCCGCAATGAGCTTAAAATCTTTTGATGGTTACGCTTTAATTCTTACAGAGAGTGGGCACATAAAAAGAGTTTTTCTCGGAGAATTTGAGAATGCTAAAAGAGCAGGGATAATTGCCT
Source organism: Archaeoglobaceae archaeon (assembly GCA_038866255.1). Classification (GTDB taxonomy): domain Archaea; phylum Halobacteriota; class Archaeoglobi; order Archaeoglobales; family Archaeoglobaceae; genus WYZ-LMO2. The sequence goes on along the minus strand of JAWBZL010000002.1, from coordinate 37,112 downwards.
CAAACGAGAAAATAGCGTTTGCATCCATTTTAAGAGGAGAAGACGTTTTTCTGGTTACAAAAGAAGGCCAAATTCTTCGCCTTAAATCTGAAGACATTCCAGTTTACTCGAGAACTGCAAGGGGTGTTAAGGCAATTCGCCTTAAAGATAACGATAAAATTGTATGCGCAGTTTCAGGGAACGATGGAGATTTACTAATTCTTACTGAAAAAGGATATGGAAAGAGATGTGATATTTCAGAATTTCGGGCAATGCGAAGATGTGCGATGGGTGTAAGGGGGTATGGAGTTACCAAAAAAACTGGGGGGGTTGTTTTTGCAGCGCTTTGCAAAGATGGTGATCTTTTTGCTGTTAGCTCCGATGGTTACTGTATTAGAATTGACGTTAAAGAAATCCCTATTCAGAGAAGGAGCTCTTCTGGAGTTTTGATTAGCAAAAAAGGAGTGCAAAGAGGTTTTGTTTACTCAAAGAAAGTCGATTAATTTTTCGAAATTTCTGTTAAAACTTTTTTGTCTTCAACCTTCATAACTCGAAAACTTCTCTTATTGCCCCGATAATGGATGGATTGCTCCTAACGAGTTCCGAAACTATTGCCTGAACGCTCATCTCTTTTATATTTCTACCCGCAATGCTTCTCGCAAGACTGCTGAGCGTAGAATCGTCGAGTTTCAGGAAGAATTCCTGAAGCTTTTTATTCCTTCTCAATTTCCATCCAAAGTCAGCTTTCCAGAGCTCATCGTATCTTTTGAGGAAGTTCGCTGAGAAATCATTTCTTTTTACAGCTTCGAATGCAGTAATCGCTGCATGATATCCAGCGCTTAAAGCATTCGCAATCCCTCCACCAGTAATTGGATCGGAGTGATAAGCTGCATCACCAGCAAGCATTACGTTGTCCGAAACCGCGGTTTTGATTTCTCCATATACAGGCACAGCACCGGCTACAAATTCAACTATTTTACCATTAATTTTATATTTTTCTATAAATTTATCAAGATATTGCCTTGCATTTCCCTTTGCAAGAGATGGCAAAACGCCTATGCCCACGTTCGCACTTCCGTTACCCTTGGGAAAAATCCATGCATAACCTCCCGGAGCAAGCTCGTTTCCGAGATAGAAATACGTGTAATTCTCATCAATTTCAAGTTTAGACATGAGATACTGCGCACAGCTTTCTATTTCACTCATTTTCAGTGTTTTTATTATTCCAGCCATTCTTCCAACTCTACTTTCAACTCCATCTGCACCAATCAGGATTTTTGTCTCCACTTCCCAGTCTTCACCCAATCTTTTCATTCTAACTCCGAGAATACCATCTTTTCTTTTAAAATCGATGAAACTTGTCTTAACAAGAACTTCCGCCCCCGCTTTGGCTGCAAGTCTTGCAAGGTGGCGATCAAATATTTTCCTTTCAAGGACGAAACCAACTTCATTTCCTGCCATTTCTTCAGCCATAACAACTTCTGTTCCATCAGGGGCATAGATTTTTGCTCCAATAACCTCTGCAGCGATAAACTTTTTTTCAACGTTAACAAATCTTTGCAAAGCTTCTTTGCTTATTCCCTCTGCACATCTTACAGGAGTGCCAATTTCCTGTCTTTTTTCAATCAAAAGAACTTTTAAACCCTTCTCAGCGCATGTTTTTGCCGCCATGCTCCCCGCAGGACCCGCGCCAACAACAACCACGTCAAACATCACTACACCTCCACGATGCTAAGCGCTCCCATTGGGCAGACCTTAACACAAATACCACAGCCATTGCAGTTGCTGTAAATCTCAAGATATGTTTCAACCAATTCATTGGCATAAAGGTTACACACCGCAACACACGCTCCACAGTAAGCGCACTTTCTTCTATCCACGACTGCCCTTTTTGGCATAAGTGGAGTCATCTTTATGAATATGAATTTTTGTCCGATCTTTAGCTGAGTAAATTCATAATGAATGTTCGAATGATTAGGAGAAGGAGAGAGAAAACAACGGCCATTAGGCTTAAGATTTTAAAAATTCTTAAGGCTGCAACTACATCTGAATCTTCCGCTTCTCTGCCAGGAAGCGTATAAAAACCAGGTTTTTCGAGCTTTACACCCAAAACATAGGACATTGCCGCAATCGTGCATCCATTTAGTTTCACTTTGTTCTTCAACCCATAAGCTACGCTCCCAAGCTTGAAGATTTCAAAAAAGAGGAGAGAAATTCTTGCTGGAATGTAGTTTGCAACATCATCAAGTCTCGCCGAGAACTTGCCAAAATACTCGTATCTTCCCCGATAGCCAATCATCGAGTCCATCGTATTAATTGCACGATAAACAATCGCCCCTGCAACTCCGAAAATTGAGAAATAAAAAAGGGGGGCAAAAACGCCGTCAACATAGTTCTCCGCTGTTGACTCGATTACTGCTGATCTTAGTTGCGAGTAGTTCAGTTTTGAAGTATCTCTGCTCACAATTTTCTGCACTTCTTTCGGATTAAAATTTGATTCAGTGCATTTACTCACATGCTGAAGCATGCTCTTTATCGAAATTGAAGAGAGAAGAAGATAGGCCTCCCATAGAAATTGCAAAGGTTGTGGAAGGGGTAGAATAGCAAGCATGAGAGCTAAAAGAACTGCAAAAAGTGTTGCAACAGTCCCAAGGAAAAATTGGATTAGAGAACCATACTTTTCAAGAGCTGCAAATGCCTTCTCGAAGGCTTTAGCAATTTTACCAAACCATACGACGGGGTGCAAAAAAAGAGGAGGTTCTGCGATGAGAAAATCAAGTATAACTGCAAAGAAAAGAAGCAGTATTTCTAAGAATTGCATCAGCTTTTTATTCTGCTCGGATTGAAACCCTTTTTCACAAGCAGCTCTTTAACTTTGTTCACATGATTTCCCTGTAACTCTATGACACCATTTTTTATTGTCCCACCACATGCAAGCTTGGATTTTAAAAACTTTGCAAGTTCTTCGAGATTTATCTCATTCCTATCCAGCCCCTCAATAATTGTCACTTCTTTGCCGTATCTTCTTTTTCCAATCTTTATGGAGATGAATTGCTGTTCTTTTGCCACTTCTTCGCAGACACACAAATCTTTTGGTAGTCCGCATTTCGAGCAAATCTCCGACATTCTTACCTCCTTTTTTTAATAGTTGACGGAGTAGAATTTTAAAACTTTCGGTTATTGAAAGACTTGAAAACCAAAATATTTTTGAATGTGTAGAATTCTATCTTTCTTATAAGGGGCTTTATAATGAAAAGTATAAATAGTAGGACGTTAAAAATTTTGTGATGATGTGGCTTCACCAATTGCTCGATGATTTACCCATAGCACTGATAGTGATTGAAAAAGATTCGGTGGTTTTTGCAAATAAGAAAGCAAAAGAGCTCGGATTACACCAAAAATTGCCGGATGAGGATAAATTTTTTTACCATCAGAGAATCTTCAAAATTCTTTCAACACAGATTGGCGAATTTAAAGTGGTTATTGCAATCGAATACACGGAAGAGCAGCGGAATATAGAAATCCTGCACGTTTATGAAAGATTTTTCAGGGAGGGAAGAGACTTCTTCTTCATACTCGACGAAAAAGGGAGGTTTCTCGATGTGAACCCCACTTACGAGATCATGGGTTATAAAAGGGAAGAACTTTTGGGAAAAAACTCGAGAGTATTTGCATTCGAAGATCAGATAGAAATTCTCAGAGAGAACTTTAAAAAAATTATGGAGGGGGAAACTGTTAGATTCGTTTTCAAAGTAAGAACAGCAAAAGGAGAAGCAAGGTATCTTGAGGTTATAGAATGGCCAAGATTTGTAAATGGAAAAATAATTGGCAGCGAAGGTGTTGCAAGGGACATCACACAGAGAATTCTAATTGAAGAAGAACTGGAGAAAACAAATAGAGCTCTGCAGATTCTTACGCAGATAAATCAGCAGATTTTTAGAGAAAAAGATGAATATGCTTTGCTCCACAGAACTTGCAGAATTCTAAAGAATTTTGGTATCACCGCTTATGCGTGGCTTTATGAAGGGGAAAAACTTGTTGAAGCCGTTCCAGGAGCTTCGGAATGTTCTGTTAAAGGGAACACTGAAATTAGATATGGAGAGTGTAAGTGTCAGAAGGCAAAGGGAAAATCTCTGATTATTCCAATAGTTTATGGGGGCAAAAAGCTTGGCCTTCTTGCTCTTTGCTCCGTTGGTGAGCTAAAAGAGAACGAAAAAAAGGTCTTCTCTCAGCTAAGTGAAGATCTCGGTTTTGCCTTCACATATTACACAGCAGAAAGACAGAGGAAAATTATGTCCAGTCTTTTGATGGATAACCTGAAACAGTTTGAGAACCTCGCGGACAAACTAAGGAATCCACTTGCAATAGCACTCGGATACATAGAAGTATCAAACGAGATTGGCTGCGAGAAAACGATTGAAGAAGTTGAAAAACAGTTAAAAAGACTTCTGGAGACAATCGAAGAACTTCGATTTCAGGAAGTTTTAACTTTCCTGCTTACGAAGAGATGAATGTGGAAGTTCTTGCTGAAGGTTCTGGGGTGCTCTTGGGGAAATACAGAATTGGCGAGATCATCGAGATCGAGGCTGAATTCGATGAAGAACTCTTTAACGATCTTTTGCCAGCACTCTTTTCAGAAATTGCAATTGCAAAGATCACTTTGAGAGATTGCTTCCTCACTCAAAAGCGGGAAAAGTTTCAAGAGTAAGAGATTTGTTGAAAAAAGATAAAGATCTTGAAAGCTACGCCACAGAACTCGCAAAAGAGAGAGACTCGTTTTTTGTTCCTCAGCCGTCATTTTTCTAAGTAGACAGTTGCAGTCTTCGGAGCTTTTCCTTTTTTAACGTAGTGATAGTAATCGTAGGTCATGACTTCTGCATTGCTGATAATCTCCGCATCCACAACTTTGCCAACGAAAATTGTGTGCGTTCCAACGTCGCAATCTTTCTCAACTTCAGCTTCCAAAACCGCAACCGCGTGACTAAGAACAATCGGTGCTCCAGTTTTTCCAATTTTGAAGTTCACACCCTCAAACTTGTTGAAGTCTCTGCTGTTCCTAAAACCAAACCTCCCTATGAACTGCATTGGGGTTTCCTTTTCGAGGACGCTGACAGAAAAAACTCTTGAGGTCTTAACGAAGTCGTGAGTTGTGTTCTTCTTGTTAAGACAAACTGCAACCTTTGGTGGTTCCGAAGTTACTTGAAACACAGTATTCGCTATTTGTGCTGAAAACTTCCCTTCTTTCACTGATGCAACTATATAAAGGCCGTAGCTAATCTTGAACAGCGCTTCCGGATTCATCTTCTCCCACACCAAATTTTCGCTGACCAAGTTCTGAATCAAGGAAAAGCAAAGCTCTCGTGTCGTTTCCAGCGAGCCTCAACTTTGCAACGATTTCACCAAAGCTCTTCTCTTCCTCTACCTGCTCGTTTACAAACCACTGGAGCATGTTAAAAGTCGCATGATCTCTTTCTTCAACTGCCATATTAACGAGATCCGAGATTCGCTTTGTAACAGCTTTTTCATGTTCCAAAGCGAATTCAAAAGCTTCAAGTGGTGAGGCCCAGTCTTTTTGCGGTGTTTCGATTTCATAAAGCTCAACTCTACCACCGCGATTTGCAATGTAATCAAAGAATTTCATTGCATGCATCAGCTCCTCTTGCCACTGAACTTTCATCCAGCTCGCAAACCCCTTCAAACCCAAAGACTCAAAATAGGCTGACATCGAAAGATAAAGATATGCAGAATAAATCTCCCTGTTCAACTGAACATTCAGTGCCTTCACAACTTTCTCACTAATTGTCATAATATCACCCATTTTTTTTCTCATAGAAATTTATAAATCTTTCTCGGTTTTTCATTGGACAGATTTCAAAAACTTTATATTGCCACTTTGAAACTCACTAACATGATTGGAAAAAGAATTCGACTCGAGCGAATAATCAACCGAAATACAAAAAACACGGTAATTGTTCCAATGGATCACGGAGTTTCAATGGGGCCAATTGAGGGGCTTACAAATCTTGCAAAAACAATAAATGCGGTTGCAGAAGGTGGTGCAAATGCAGTTGTTGTGCACAAAGGAATCGTAGCCTATGGGCATCGGGGCTATGGGAGAGACGTGGGGCTGATAATCCATCTCAGTGCATCAACTACTCTTTCTCCAGATCCGAATGAAAAAGTTCTCGTCTGCACTGTCGAGGAGGCGATAAAGCTCGGAGCTGATGCTGTTAGCGTGCACATCAACGTTGGAAGTAAAACTGAAGCAGAGCAGTTGAAAAACCTTGGTGAAATATCCAAGATTTGCGCTGAATGGGGTATGCCTTTGCTTGCGATGATGTATCCGAGGGGAGAGAAGGTTAATCAATTCGATCCTAAGGCTGTAAGCCTTGCTGCAAGGGTTGGAGCGGAGCTTGGTGCGGATATTGTGAAAACAAACTTTACTGGCGACGTTGAAAGCTTTAAAAAAGTTGTGGAAGGTTGCCCTGTGCCTGTAGTGATAGCTGGTGGACCAAAGATGGGCAGCGATGAAGAATTGCTTCAAATGGTGCGGATGGCGATGGATGCTGGAGCAAGAGGGGTTGCGATTGGCAGGAATATATTTCAGGCAAGAGATCCGACCAAAATGACGAGAGCTATTGCCATGATTGTGCATGAAAACGTGGAAGTCAGGGAGGCGATTCAATATTTGAGAAGCTGATTTTAATCGATCCCATCAATCTTTACCCTCCAAAGAGAATTTATCAAAGTTGCAAACTTAGGATTTCTAAACCTTGAGATAAGTGTAAAATCTATTGGATAACCGATGAAAGGATCTATGCTAAGATTTTCCACATTTGCAACCCAGATTTTTGCATTTATCCTCTTGAATTCCTCCGAGTAATGTTTAAAAAACCTAATAAAATCCCTCGGGTCTTTTTCTGTTTGCACGATCACAATGTATTCCCCATTGAACTTCTTTGCAAGCTCCAAGTGAAGCTTTGCGTCCTCAAAAGTATCTGAAATTGTTGAGAAAAACACACAGTAGCTGTTTCTGCCCGAGTATATGCGGAGAAACTGCCCTTTTTTGCTGTGATCAAAAAAGAATTTGTCTGCAGAAATCATTAGCCTTTCAAGATTGCTCAGGAATTCCTTGGACTTTAAAAATTCCTCGTAAGCGATTTCAAAATCTCTTCGAGAAGGAGATTTTGTGTGCAAATGATAAAATTTAACACCATACCCATCAACTTCCTCCGAGAAATAAAGGCTATTTAATGTGATTGGCGATTCAATAAAGCTTTGAACAATTTCCATCAGCTGTTCATTTGTCAAATTTACCATTTCGAAGCCATGAACTTTTAAAGCAACTCTTAAAGCCCTTCTTTTTAGTTCTTCTTCTGTAACAACAACCCTGTTGCATAGATTTTCTGCAAGGTTTTCGATAACCTCTCTTTCCATGTCTGCAATAGAGCTAAAGCTTTTAATATTTTCCCGCAATCCTCATTTTATGCGAATAAGAACCCCATCAAGAATCCATGTCACACTAATCGACATGAATGCAACCATTGGAAGAGTGGATGGGGGAGTTGGATTTGCCATAAATGAACCATTTATCGAGATAAAGGCGTTTGAAAGTGAAAAAGTCGTTGTGGAAGGCAAATCTTCAAATTTAGAAAGATTTGAAAGAGTGGCAAAAAAATTTGAAACAAGATTTGGAAAGGGGATAGAAATCAAAGTTATTTCTGATTACAAATCGCACATAGGTCTTGGAAGTGGGACGCAAATCTCGTTAGCAATTGGAAAGGCTTACTGCGCACTTTACGGAATTGAATTAAGTATTAGACAGATTGCCGAGATAACTGGGAGAGGCGGCACTTCGGGGATTGGAGTTGCTGTTTTTGAGCATGGCGGCTTTGTCGTTGATGGAGGTCATCGATGGGAAGAAAAAAAGAGTTTTATGCCCTCCTCTGCAAGTAAGGCAAAACCGGCGCCGCTAATTTCTCGATTAGATTTCCCGAACTGGGATGTTGTTGTCGTAGTTCCCGAGCTCAGCGGTGCTTATGGAAGTGGGGAAATTGAACTATTTCAAAAAAGCTGCCCGGTTCCCATTGAGGAGGTTAGAGAACTTTGCCATTTAATTCTCATGAAACTTCTACCATCTCTCGTAGAAAATGATCTGGACTCATTTAATTTCGCAATAAGCAGAATTCATGAGCTTGGATTTAAAAAAGCAGAGGTTGAGCGTTACGGATCGCTCATCAGGCAGCTGATAGATTCAATGCCAGTAGGTCTAAGCTCAACTGGTCCAAGTGTTTATGCAGTTACAGACGCGAATGCTAAATCCCTTGCAAGAGAGATCTCAGGTTATTTTGCTGAAAAAGGACTTAAATGCGAAAAAATAATTACAAAAGGCAGAAATAGGGGTGCTGAGATTGAAGTATAACCTCTGGTTTGGTGTGCTCGAAGACGAGCTTAGGGTTTCCAAAAACCTGAAAGAGAGCTTTAAATCTGCTTTCAACACTTCTCCGCTTCCTTTCAATGTTTCAGAGCTCGGTTTTAGGGTTTTTGGAAGCGATTACTACACACTGTTGAGAAGGGTTGCAATTGAGGTTGGAGAGGAGAAGATGCGAAAAGAGCTGGGGAGTGATGAAAACTATCTGATTGCACTTGTAAAGGCACTTAATGGCGTTGAAGAAGTGATCAACACTCTTAAAGAGAAAAAAGAGGATCTTAGAGTTGTCAGAGAATCTGAAGTTCAGAAAGATTTTGAAAGCGGAATTGAAGAACTTGAAAAACTCAGAAAAAAGATAGAAGAAGAAATAGAGTCCATGATGGGGAAAATAGCTCCAAACTTAAGTGAAGTAGCCGGTTCAAAGATTGGAGCAAAGCTAATAGAGAAATTTGGTAGCTTGAAGAGACTTGCTTTTTCACCTGCGAGTAAAATACAGATTGCTGGTGCTGAGAAAAGTCTTTACAAAGCCATTGCGAGAATAAAAAGAGGGAAGGATGCTAAAATGCCAAAGCATGGAATAATATTTCTTCACAGCTTTGTCCGAAATCTTCCAAAACAGAAAAGGGGAAAAATGGCAAGATTTCTTGCAACAAAGATCTCAATCGCCTCAAAAATAGACTTTTTCCGCGGAGAGCTTGAGGAGGGAATTTATGAGTCCGTGAAGAGGAAATACGAGGAGCTGAGGAGAAAATGAGAAATGTTAAAATAGTAAATGGGGTTCCTGCTACTAAAAGCAGTTTTGGAAGCTACTATGGTGAGAGAATCTTTGACGTTAGTGGAGAAAAATTCCGCGAATGGATCCCATGGAGAAGTAAGCTCTCAGCAGTTATTCTCAAGGGATACGAAATAGATTTTAGGGGAAATGAAAAGATACTATACCTCGGGGCCGCAAGTGGAACAACTGCAAGTCATTTGGCTGACATTGTAGATAAGGGTGTAATATATGCGATAGAATTCTCCGCAAAGCCATTCATGAGGCTTCTCGAATTATCAAGGGAGAGGGAGAACATAATTCCAATTCTGGGTGATGCGAGTAAACCTTGGGAATATAGCGGGATAGTGGAAAAAGTTGACTTCATTTACGAAGACGTAGCACAGAAGAATCAGATAGAAATACTCGAGCTCAATTCCGAGTTCTTCCTGAAAGATAGTGGGGAATTCATGATAATGGTGAAGGCGAAGAGTATAGATTCAACAATTGAAGCAAAAGAAATTTTTCCATCTGTGCTCCGAAGAATTTCGAAGACTTTTTCAATCCTCGGAAAAGGGGAACTTGAGCCCTATCACAGGGATCATATATTCATTCATGGGGTGAAAAAATGATGCTTGATGAATCGGTTACTTTAAAATACGATGAATCACAAAAGCCTTGGAGGTGAAATGATGTTCTGGAATCCGAGCGTTGAGAGGATGCCGCAGAAGGAGTTGAAAGAGATACAGGAAAGAAAGCTGAGAACTCTTGTTAGCAATGCCTACGAATATTCTCCATTTTACAAAAAAAAGTTTAAGGAACTGGGAATACATCCCTCGGACATAAAAAGTCTTGAAGACATTTCAAAGCTTCCTTTTACGAGAAAGAGGGATCTAAGAGACAACTATCCTTTTGGAATGTTTGCTGTGCCTTTGTCACAGATTGTTAGATTTCACGCTTCAAGCGGAACCACTGGAAAACCCACACTTGTTGGATACACTGCAAACGACATAAGGGTATGGGTAGAAAGTCTATGTAGAGGTCTTGTAAGCTGTGGAGTTACAAACGAGGATATCATACAAATCGCCTACGGTTATGGATTGTTCACAGGCGGTCTTGGATTTCACTACGCTGCGGAAAGAATTGGGGCCACAGCTTTGCCAATCTCTGCTGGAAATACTGCAAGGCAAATAGAGCTCATGAAAGATCTGAACGTCACAGTTATTGCCTGCACACCATCTTATATGCTTTACATGGCAGAATTTGCTGAAAAAATGGGGATAAGCATAAGAGAAACAAAGCTTAGAATGGGAATTTTTGGAGCAGAGCCATGGAGTGAGGAGACAAGAAAAAGAATTGAAGATAAAACGGGAATCACGGCTTACGATGTCTATGGCACATCTGAGCTAAGTGGACCACTCTTCACGGAATGCGTTGAAAGAGATGGTTTGCACATCTGGGCGGATCATTTCCTGATTGAAGCGATTGATCCGGAAAGTGGAGAGAATATTGGTGAAGGCGAGAAAGGAGAACTTGTTGTAACAACTCTCAGCAAAGAAGCGATGCCGCTGATAAGGTGGAGAACGGGAGATATAACTATAATCGAGACTGAAAAGTGCAACTGCGGAAGAACACATCCACGGATTATGCGCATTCTTGGCAGAAGTGATGACATGTTGATTGTTCGCGGTGTAAACGTTTTTCCAAGTCAAGTGGAGCATGTTCTCATGCAGATTCCGGAATTAGGGGAACATTACATGATAATCCTTGAAAGGGTTGAAAATCTCGATGAGATGACGATACAAGTGGAGTTGAACGAAAAAGTCTCAATTGAAAAACCAGCAGATATACTAAACCTTAAGAAAAAAGTTGAAGATAGACTTAAGAGTGTGCTTGGAATTTATGCAAAAGTAGAGATCGTAAATCCAGGAACATTGCAGAGATTTGAGGGTAAGGCAAAAAGAGTTATAGACAAGAGGAAGATATGAGGCTGATTTTATGATAAAGCAGCTTTCCGTGTTTGTGGAGAACAAACCAGGAAGACTTGCCGCTGTTACAGGAGTTCTTTTCAGCAAAGGCATAAATCTAAGAGCCTTTACAATTGCTGACGCCGGCGACTTCGGGATAATAAGAATGGTTGTAGACAACACTGAGAAGGCATACAAAGCATTGAAAGAGGCTGGTTTCACAGTAACTGTGAGCGAAGTCATTGCTGTCGAAGTTGAGGATAAACCTGGTGAGCTTTTTAGAATTTCAAAAGCGCTTGGAGATGAAGGAATAAACATAGAATACGTCTACGCCTTCACTTCTGAAAAGCACAGAGCATTGATAATCTTTCGAGTAAGCGACTTGGAAAAAGCAAAAAATATTCTTGAAAAAATGGGTGTTCTTTTTAAAGGTAGAATCGACTGATGAACCCCAATTTTTTAGATAAAAAGATTTTAAAGGATTTGAAAATCATTGGAGACCCTCTCGAGATTGCAGTAGAGAAAGAAATAGCACTGATCATAAATGGGAAGCCACACTATCTTATGTGCACACCATCGATGCTCAAAGAGCTTGCAGTTGGTTTTTTGATTTCTGAAGGTATTGTAAAACAACTTGAGGATATAAAAGTTGAACTCCATGATGACTTAGTTCTCTTAGAAATTCCAGGAAGTTCTTTTGCAACTAAAATCCATAGCTCTGGTTGCATTGGCGTTAAAATTAATGAGTTTAAAAAAAGAGTAGAGCCAAAAAAGAAGTTCTCGATTTCGACGCTAAAAGAGTATTTGAGTTTGCTTGAGGTGGAAGAGTACAAGAAAACCCGCGGTTATCACATTGCAGTGGTTGTTGAGAACGAAAGATTTTTCCGCGCCTATGATGTTGGAAGACACAACGCAGTTGACAAGGCAATAGGGTTTGCAGCGTTACAAAAGGCTAATTTTGATGAATCCTTTTTACTTCTTTCAGGTAGAATTTCAAGGGGGATAGCAATGAAGTGTGCAAACACAGGAATTCCACTTATAGTTTCAAAAGCAGCAATTTTCGACTCGGCAATTGAATTTTGCATTCAAACAGGACTTTCTGCTGTTTCATTTGCCACAAACATAGCGATTGGTAAAGCAGTAGAATAGTTTTTAAAAAGATGCTCAACTTTCAATATGCCCGTTAAAGTCTACTTCCCCGATGGTCATCTTGAAAAACCAATATGGGATGCGCTAATAGCAGCTGGTTATAGGCTTGGAAAGAGTGAGAGAGGTTATCTTATTGATGTGGATCATCCAAAGCTCATCTTTAAGCAAGTTCGCCCGCAGATAATGCCTCTTTATGTAGAGCTTGGAAAAGGAGATGCGGGGATTACGGGGGAGGATATCCTTGAAAACTGGAAGCTCAAAATAGAGTTAAAAAACGTTGTTGTGCTCGATTCGCTACCGCTTCGTCCAACAAAGCTCGTTGCAGCAATTTCTGAGGAAGTTTATCCAAAAGTGAGGAGCATAGAGGACTTCAAGGCAGAAGTGGGAGAAAGGAGAGTTTATATCGCTTCCGAATTTCCAGAGATTGCAAAAGAATACGCAAAAAAACATGGATTAAATGCAGTCGTTTTTGACCCCATAGGTAAAACTGAGGCATCAATTCTCCCCCCTCTGCCTGAAGCGGATCTGATAATAGAGGTAACGGAATTCGGAACAACGCTGAAGGAGAACAGATGCAGGATAATAGATGTGCTAAGAGAAGTTCAGTCCGTTTTTATAGCCAACAGGGATTCTCTTGAAAATAATGAGAAGAGAAGTGTGCTCGAAAACCTGGTAACAGATATAAATGAGGTAATAAATTCCCGAAACCTCGTGAGCCTTTATTTCAACGTGCCAGAAGAGAGAGACCTGAAAAGGATAGTGGAATATTTAACCGGTGAAGGTTTCGATCCAACAATTTCTCCACTTGCTAAGGGCGCTGCTGCTGTGCACATAATTGTGGACAAAGCGAGAGTGAAGTTTTTAAAGCCCATACTCAGAAACATGGGTGCTAAAAGAATTGGCACGAGTCCAGTGATAACGTTTGGAGATTAAATAAAAAATTTAATTAGAATAAATCTTTCTGAGCGCCTTTTTATCAATTTTTCCAACGCTCGTCTTCGGAATTGAATCAACGATTTCGAATTTATCTGGAATAGCCCATTTAGTTATTTTTCCCTCTTCAACAAACTTCATAAGGAAGTTTCTGAGCTCCTCTTCGCTCGGCTTCTCATTTGGCATGGGAACTATTATCGCAACCGGCCTCTCGCCCCATTTCTCGTCTGGTTTGCCTATCACTGCTACTTCTCTCACTTTTGGATGCATGCTCAACAAACTTTCAAGGGTGAGCGAGGAAATCCACTCTCCTCCGCTTTTGATCACGTCCTTTAGTCTATCAACTATCGTTACATAGCCCTCTTCATCCATAACCGCAATGTCCCCTGTGTGCAACCATCCACCAGCCCAAAGCTCCTTTGTTTTCTCCTCATCCTTCAAATAGCTCTTCGTTAGCCATGGGGCTCTTACAACAATCTCTCCCATGTCCTTGCCGTCTTTCTTGACATCAGTGAAGTCTTCGTGAACAACGCGTAGATAAACGAACGGGAATGGTATTCCAGTCTTGATTCCATATTCCATTTTCTCATCTTCACTAAGATCAAGTAAGTGTGGTTTTAGATAAGCCGCTGTAAGGGCCGGACAAGTTTCGCTCATACCATATGCAGCCATCGTCAAAATCCCCTTCTCCTTCGCTCTCAATGCGAGCCCTTTTGGCAATTTTGAGCCACCTATTAGCATTTTCCAGTTGTTGAACTTTATGCCTGGCGGGAGATTGTCGACAATCATTTGCAGAATCGTTGGAACGCAGTGCGTGTAAGTAACGCCTTCAGTCATAACAAGCTTTAAAATCATCAACGGCTCATATCTCCCCGGATAAACCTGTTTATGACCGAGGAGGGTTATCATGTATGGAACGCCCCACGCATGGACGTGAAACATTGGAGTTAGAGGCATGTAAACCTCCTTGTCTCCAATTAGCCTCAGAGGAGAGCGCAATCCGCATAAACCTACACAGCCTGCCAAGGTGTGCAAAACAAGGTGGCGATGCGTAAACCAGACTCCTTTTGGTCTTCCAGTAGTTCCAGTTGTGTAGCTTAGTGTTGCCATCGTTCTTTCATCAAAATCTGGGAATTCATAGGTTTTTCCAGCTTTCTTTAACAATTCCTCGTATTCTAAATCCGTTAGCTTGGTTTCTGGCATTGTATCATCGCTCATTACAACAAATTTCTTTACCGTTGGTAATTTGTCAGCAATTGATTCCATTAAGGGCACAAAATCTTTGTAGACGAGCACAACTTCATCTTCAGCATGTTGCATTGTATATAGCAAGTCATCTGGACTAAGTCTTATGTTCACTGTATGCAAAACTGCGCCAAGCATTGGAATTGCGAAGTAGCATTCGAGATAGCGATGCGAATCCCAGTCGAGCACAGCAACTCTTGTCCCCTTCTTAACTCCAAGTTCTTCGAGTGCATTTGCAAGTCTGCAGACTCGTTCATAGAGATCTCTGTAAGTATATCTCCGCAAATCGCGGTAAACGATTTCCTGTTTTGGTGCATAACTAACACCGCTCTCCAGTATGTGTTTTATCAAAAGCTGGTAGTCATAATTCATCTCATCACCCCCAAGCGAATGATCTTAAAAGACATAAAACATTTTCGAAAATTGAATTCACAAAGCTTATCGCTAAGAAACCACGCTTTTTGCTCCCTCAACTATCTCTCCTCCTCTCCTCCCAAACATGTCCCTCAGCTTTTTTTCATTGCTTACTATATCTGTGCAAAATGCAATTCTGTTCTTAAGCAATTCCTCAATTTCAAAACTTGTGAGCTTCAAAACCGTTATCGGGTAAAGGTTTTTATTTTCCAGCAAAAATTCAATTCCCTCTCCTTCAGGATAACGCCATCCAGTAAGCCTAACCTTTCTGCATTCCGCAAACTTTATTGCCTCACTCGAAAATTTCGTGTTTGTAAAAATCCAGAGGTTATCAAATTTGTTCCCAGCTTCAATAATATCGAGAAAACGAGCGTAGGAGTAAAGAATTTCCTTTAAACCCGTATAACTTGGGGCATTGTGGAACTTGCACTCAATGATGAACCTTTCCCCCCTTTCCGCGATTACATCGATCTCGTGCATAGCGCATTTCCCATGAATGGACGTGTTTAATATCGTTTTGTAGCCATACTCGCTAAGTAAGCTGGAAACAAATTTCTCAAACCCATATCCCGCTGGTCCCAAGCGGAGAAGGGATGCCTTTAAGTTGTACTTTGCAGAAACCTTACTTGAAAATCTCTCAATCTCCTCCAGAACAATTTTTAATATCTCATCAGTAGTAATTCCATCGTAGACTTTTTCCTTAACCCTCTCAGCAACAATTTTTGCCCTTTCTTTGTCCAAACCGGCGCGAGTTACTGTTTTTATTATTTTTTCCTCACTGAAATTCTCTCTTCTACCATCTTTTTTTATAACTTTCATTGCTGATCAATTTGTGTCTGCATATAAAAAGCTTGTTGCAATATTAATCAGGTGGGGATAAATTCCTCTTTCTGTCGAAAGCTTTTTTAACAGTCTTCGCCTTTCTTTTTACGGGCTCGTGCAAGAACTCTCAAAATTGCCCCAAATCCCGGAAGTGATCTCCGATCCTTTACGGGGTTTATGGGCAGGAAACATGCGTTTGAGCCCGTAGGTTCCGAGGTGAGCATGAAAGTGAGCTTGCAGGATCACGTGCTTGTGCCAAAGCACGAGATTCTAAAGGAGGAGGAGTTAAAAGAGCTTTTGAAATTACTTGGAGTTAGTAAAGAGCAACTTCCAAAAATAAAGGCAACAGATCCAATTGTAAAAGAAATTGGGGCTAAACCGGGGGATGTTGTTAAGATAACAAGAAAAAGCCCAACTGCAGGTGTTAGTATTTTTTACAGGTTGGTTATAGAGTGAAGGTGGTGTTATGCTGAATACTCGTGTTCTTGCAAGAGAGTATTTCACCCATAGTAGGCTTGTAAAACACCAGATAGACTCCTTTAATAGGTTCATTGACGAGGGACTTCAAAGAGTTATAGATGAGCAGAAAATAATCGAGCTCGAGATTCCAAACACTTACATCGAACTTGGGAGAATAAGGGTTGGAAATCCGATTGTAAAAGAAGCTGACGGTCCTCAGGCGCCTTTATTGCCGAGTCATGCAAGGCTAAGAAATCTTAACTATGCTGCCCCAATTTATCTTGAAGCAGTTGTTTACGATGATGGAAAACCACTCGAAAAAGAAATAGTTGAAATAGGTATGTTCCCAGTAATGGTAAAATCGAAGATCTGCAATCTCAGCCCTGAGAGAATTGACAAAGTTCTTGAATTCGTTTTAAAGAGAAACGTTGAAACCCTTAGCTATGAAGAAAAACTCTGTCTCGCTGGTGAGGACCCACTTGATCCCGGAGGATATTTTATAATAAATGGAACAGAGAGGGCAATAGTAACACTTGAAGACTTGGCCCCAAACAAGGTTTTGCTCGAAAAAGAGGAAAAATACGGAGAAATGGTAGAGGTTGCGAAGTGCTTCAGTCAGAGAGCAGGTTACAGAGCGCTTATAGTTGTTGAAAGAACAAGAGGTAATCTGCTTGAGGTTACATTTCCGCAGCTTCCAAAGCCGATAAAGTTTGTTATCTTAATGAGAGCGCTTGGAGTTGAAAGTGATCAGGAAATAGTGGAAATGGTTAGCACGAATCCGCAGATAATGAGATACATGCTTCAAAACATCGAAGATCCCGAAATTTCAGATATACAGACATCGGAAGATGCAATAGAATACATAGGTAAAAGAGTTGCACCCGGGCAGAGCAGAGAATACAGAATTCAGAGAGCCGAACAGGTTCTTGATCAGTATTTCTTACCACATCTGGGGATAGAAAAAGAGGCGAGGAAGGCAAAAGCGTTTTTCCTTGGGAGGATGGCAGAATTGATCTTTGAGCTCCATTTAGGTTTGCGCAGAGAAGATGATAAAGATCACTATGCAAACAAAAGACTCAGGCTTGCTGGAGATCTCATGGAGGAAATATTCAGAGTCGCTTTTCTAAGGCTCATAAAGGATGTAAAGTATCAACTTGAAAGAGCAAAAATGCGTGGGAGGAGTATGAAATTATCAACTGCAGTTAGAAGCGATGTCCTTACGGACAGAATAATGCACCCAATGGCAACTGGAAACTGGGTGGGTGGGAGGACTGGAATTTCTCAGCTAATTGACAGACATAACTTCATCTCACTGCTTTCTCATCTACGCAGAGTTGTTTCTCCACTTTCAAGATCACAACCGCATTTTGAAGCTCGCGATCTTCATGCAACTCATTGGGGCAGGATTTGCCCATCCGAAACTCCTGAAGGTCCAAATTGTGGACTGGTTAAGAATTTTGCCCAGTATGCGGAGGTTAGTGTGGGTGTTGATGAAAAGGAGGTTTTATCAATTTTACCAAAACTCGGTGTTGAAATGCTGAGGGGTTGAAATGAGGAGATGCAGGGTTTATGTTAATGGCGCTCTTGTGGGATTTCATTATAATGGGGAAAAACTCGCCGAGGAGATAAGAGAGCTGAGGAGGAAGGGAAAGATCTCGAATCAGGTCAACGTTGCCTATTTTGCAGATTCGAACGAGGTTAGAATAAATACAGATGCGGGTAGAGCAAGGAGACCTTTGATTGTTGTTAAAAACGGAAAACCCTTGGTTACGGAGAAACATATAAAAAAGCTGGAAAGCGGTGAAATGAGTTTTGAAGATCTTGTGAAAATGGGGGCTATAGAGTATGTTGATGCAGAGGAGGAAGAGAATGCACTTGTTGCTGTTTACGAAAAGGATTTAACAGAAGAGCACACACATCTCGAGCTCGATCCAAGTCTTATTGTTGGAATTTGTGTTGGTAGCATACCCTATGCGGAGCATAACGCTTCACCAAGAAATACGATGGGAGCAGCGATGATAAAGCAGGGACTGGGGATTCCTTACTCGAACATTGACTGGAGAACTGACACAAGAGGCCATTTGTTCCAATATCCCCAGCTTCCAATAGTAACAACGGATACGCAGCTGAAAATGAATTACGATGATCGCCCATCCGGGCAAAACTTCATAGTTGCAGTGCTTAGCTACGAAGGGTACAACATTGAAGATGCCATAATTCTGAACAAGGGAAGCGTTGATAGGGGAATTGGAAGAAGTTTATTTTTCCGAACATATGAATCTGAAGAGATGCGCTACCCGGGGGGGCAAGAGGATAAGTTCGAAATTCCTGGGGCTGATATAGCGGGTTTCAGAGGTTCTGAAGAATATGCGCATCTCGACGAGGATGGACTTGTTCATCCAGAAACGGAAGTTGGACCAGATGACGTGCTGATAGGAAGGACTTCCCCGCCAAGATTTCTTGAAGAACTGGAAGTAGGAATATCACCACAAAAAAGAAGAGAAACCTCTGTTACAATGAGGAGCAATGAGAAAGGTGTTGTTGATGCAGTTTTTCTTGTTCAATCTGAAAATGGTTCAAAACTTGCAAAGGTAAGAGTGAGAGATCTGAGAATTCCCGAGCTTGGAGATAAATTTGCCTCGAGACACGGACAAAAAGGAGTTGTGGGGCTGATAGTTCCTGAAGAGGATATGCCATTTACAGAATCCGGTATCGTGCCAGATATGATTCTTAACCCACACGCAATTCCATCGAGAATGACAGTTGGACACGTTCTCGAGATGATTGGCGGTAAAGTTGGCTCTCTTGAGGCAAGAAGAGTCGATGGCACGATTTTCTATGGGGAGAAAGAATACGATTTAAGAGAAACACTTAAAAAGTATGGTTTTAGCCATACTGGGAAGGAAGTAATGTATGATGGAATAACTGGGAAGAAATACGTTGCGGATATCTTTGTAGGGGTTATCTACTACCAGAAGTTATATCACATGGTTTCTGGAAAAATACATGCAAGAAGTCGTGGACCAGTGCAGATACTAACGAGGCAACCAACAGAAGGAAGAGCGAGAAAAGGTGGGCTGAGATTTGGGGAGATGGAGAGGGATGTTCTCATTGGCCATGGAGTGGCACTTTTGTTGAAGGACAGACTTCTTGATGAGTCAGACAAGGTTGATGTCTGGGTTTGCGGAAATTGTGGCCATGTGGCGATGTTTGATTATCGGAAAGGCACAGCTTACTGCAATGTTTGCGATGATGATACAAACATTTTCCGTGTTGAAATGAGCTATGCGTTTAAACTTTTACTCGATGAGCTAAAGTCCATGATGATTGCCCCAAGGTTGAAGCTTGGAGATAAGGCTTAGGTGATTTTATGTTCCCAAAAAAAGTAGCTGCAATAAAGTTTGAGGTTTTATCCCCTCAGGAAATAAGAAGAATGAGTGTGACAAAGCTCGTAACTCCAGAGACGTATGATGATGATGGCTTTCCGGTTGATGGAGGATTAATGGACACAAAACTTGGAGTAATAGATCCGGGACTTAAATGCAAGACTTGCGGTGGAAAAGCTGGTGAATGCCCTGGACACTTCGGGCACATAGAACTTGCAGCACCTGTTGTGCATGTTGGATATGCGAAGATTATAGCAAGACTTCTCTCCGGGACATGCAGAGAGTGCGGGAGAATTCTAATAAAAGATGAAAGAAGAGATAAGTTCATAGGAGAAATAGAGAGACTCAAAGCCCTTGGACAGAGCTACGAGGATGTCTTAAAGGAAGTTTTCAGATTAACAAAAGCTGCAAAGAAGTGCCCACACTGTGGAGCGGAGCAGATAGAGATAAAGTTTGAGAAACCCACATCATTTTACGAAGTCCTCGATCCTGAGCTGAAAGAGGAGCAGAAATTAACATCGAAAGATATCCGGGAAAGACTTGAAAAGATTCCAAACGAAGATTTGCCAGCTTTTGGGCTTGATCCAAAATCTGTTCGCCCCGAATGGTTTGTTTTAACAGTCCTTCCTGTTCCACCGGTTACTGTAAGACCTTCAATCATCCTTGAAACCGGACAAAGGAGCGAAGATGATTTGACCCACAAACTTGTTGATATAATAAGGATAAACCAGCGGTTTATTGAGAACAGAGAGGCTGGAGCACCACAGCAAATCCTTGAAGATCTATGGGAACTTTTGCAGTATCATGTAACAACTTACCTCGACAATGAGGTAAGCGGCATACCCCCTGCAAGGCATAGAAGTGGAAGACCCCTTAAAACCTTGGCTCAGCGCTTAAAAGGTAAAGATGGCAGATTCAGGGGTTCTCTTTCTGGAAAAAGGGTGAATTTTTCTGCAAGAACTGTAATAAGCCCAGATCCATGTATAAGCATAAGCGAAGTTGGTGTGCCTGAGGAGGTTGCAAAGGAACTTTCTGTGCCAATATTCGTTAATACGAACAACATAGAGCTTGCAAGGGAGTTAATTCTGCGAAAAGAGACTCCAAAGGCTATTTATGTTATAAGACCCGATGGAAAAAGAGTAAGAGTGATAGATTCAAACAAAGAGGAGCTTGCAGAGAAGTTGGAGCCTGGATGGATAGTTGAGAGAGAGCTGACAGATGGGGACATAGTTCTCTTCAATAGACAGCCATCGCTCCACAGAATGAGCATTATGGCCCACTACGTAAGGGTTTTGCCCTATAAAACATTCAGACTCAATCCTGCGGTTTGCCCACCATACAATGCGGACTTTGACGGGGATGAGATGAATCTCCACGTCCCCCAGAGTCTTGAAGCGCAGGCTGAAGCAAAGATTTTGATGGCAGTTCAGGAGCACATTCTTTCGCCAAGATTTGGTGGCCCAATAATAGGAGGGATCCACGATCACGTGACAGGACTTTACTTGCTTACAAGAGGGAACAAGAAGTTCAGTAAAGAAGAAGTGATGGAATTTCTGCGTTTTGTTGACATCTCGGAAATTCCGGTAAAACAGGAATACACAGGCAAGGAGATTTTCAGCTTCATTCTTCCAAAGATTTCGATAAAATTTAAGGCTGAAGTTTGCCAAGGATGCGAGGTTTGCAAGGAAGAGAGTTGCGAGAACGATGCGTATGTTGTGATTGAGAACGGAGTTTTACTAAAAGGCACAATTGATGAGAAAGCCGTTGGGGCTTTTAAAGGTGTTATCATTGACGAGATAATGAGAAAGTTTGGCGCTGCAACAACGAAGAAGTTCATTGACGATATGACAAAGCTTGCAATTCGCGTAATAACTCGACTTGGCTTCACAATTGGAATTGATGATGAAGACATTCCAAAGGAGGCGGTTCATCAAATCGAGGAGATAATATCTGAAGCTGAGAGAAGAGTTGAAGAGCTCATCAAAGCTTATCACGAGAAAAATCTTGAACCAATGCCTGGAAGGAGTATCGAGGAAACACTCGAGCTCAGAATCATGCAAGAACTCGGCAAGGCGAGAGATAGGGCTGGTAAAATCGCTGGCAGATATCTTGGTATGGATAACTCCGCTGTGATAATGGCCGTGAGTGGTGCTCGAGGGAGCATGTTGAATCTAACACAAATGGCTGCCTGCATTGGACAGCAATCGGTAAGAGGAGAAAGACTGACTCGAGGATATGCGTATACGCATCGCACCACAAGTCACTTTAAACCTCACGATCTTGGGGCAAGGGCAAAGGGTTTTGTTAGGAGCAGTTACAAATCAGGACTCTCTCCAATAGAATTCTTCTTCCACGCCGCTGGTGGTAGAGAAGGTCTCGTAGACACTGCAGTTAGAACTTCTCAATCCGGTTATCTGCAAAGAAGAATGATCAATGCTTTACAGGACTTGAAAGTTGAATACGATGGAACTGTAAGAGAACAAACTTCAGGAGTCATTGTTCAATTCAAATATGGCGAAGATGGAGTCGATCCGATGAAGAGCTTTAGAGGTAAGGCTGTTGATGTTAAAAGGATAATTAAGGAAGTAATGGGGGTGAAAGGATGAGCTATGATGCGATTTTGAATGAATACCCGTTCCCATTGTCTGTTAAAGAAGAGATAAAAGAGGAACTCGAAAAGTTGAAACCCAAAAAGAATGTTGCAAAGAAAATCGTTGATCTCTGCTACCAAGTTTATCTTTCCAACCTTATCGAACCAGGAGAGGCGGTTGGAATAGTTGCTGCACAATCAATCGGCGAACCAGGGACGCAGATGACGATGAGAACATTTCACTATGCGGGAGTTGCAGAGTTAAACGTCACTCTCGGTTTGCCAAGGCTGATAGAGATACTGGATATTAGAAAGAACCCCTCAACACCAATGATGACAATTCATCTCCTACCAGAGTTTGCTAAGGACAGAGAGAAGGCAAGGGAAATTGCAAACAGAATTGAAGCGACGCATTTACGGGACATTGCTGAGATAGAAGTCAATTTAAGGGAGATGAGCATCACTATAACTCCGGATTTTGAAATTATGAAGAAAAAGGATCTAACCGTAGAGGAGTTAAAGGAAAAGATTGAAAAAGCCATAAAGAAAGATGGAGAGCTTATTGAGAGTGAGGGAAAATTTATTGTCAAGATCTCAACCGAATCATACAAAAAATTAATGGATGTTTTCGAAGAACTGAGAGAGCTGCTCGTAAAGGGTGTAAAAGAAATTAAAAGAGTAATTATCAGGAAAGAGGGGGAGGAATACGTGCTTTACACTGAGGGCTCAAGCTTGAAGAAGGTTATGAAGATCAAGGGTGTAGATTTTTCGAGAACTCTGACCAATGATATCTATGAAATATACGAAGTCCTTGGAATAGAAGCTGCGAGGACTGCGATAATAAATGAGGCGATTTCAACACTCGAGGAACAAGGCTTGGAAGTGGATGTTCGCCATATAATGCTCGTCGCAGACGTTATGACTGCGGATGGGGAGCTTAGGCAGATTGGTCGCCATGGAGTTGCGGGAGAGAAACAAAGCATTCTTGCAAGAGCTGCGTTCGAGATGACGGTCAACAATTTGCTCGACGCAGCTGTTAGGGGAGAGGTGGACTATTTGAAGGGAATAACCGAGAACATAATTATCGGGCAGCCGATAAAGCTTGGAACGGGAGATGTTGAGTTAATAGCCAAGATTGGGGGGATGAAGAAATGAGCGACGTTGAGACAATTGTAAGAAAAGCTTTAAAAAGTGGCCACCTTTACATTGGGAGCAGAAAAACGCTAAAGGCTTTAAAGAAAGGAGAAGCAAAGGCTGTAATAGTTTCGAAGAATTGCCCTGAAGAAATTCTGAGTGAGATAAAGAAATTCAACGTTCCGGTTTTTGTTTTTGATGGGACAAATATGCAACTCGGAGAATTCTGCAGGAAACCTTTCAGTATAGCTTCGATGGCAATCCTCGAGAATGTAGAGTGATGGATATGGAAATGAAACTATCTTCAGAGGAGATCAGGTATCTCACACTTTTTGAAAATCTAACTGGAGCGAGTGTTAAGGACTGCCTTGTTTACGACGATAAAGTCATTTTTATTGTCAAAAAAGGAGACATGGGCTTGGCAATTGGAAAAGGGGGTATAAACGTTGATAGAGCAAGAGAACTCATAGGGAGAAAGATAGAGATAATAGAGCACTCCGATGATCCAGCAGAGTTCATATCTAACATATTCAAGCCGATAAAAGTGAACGTGAAGATCCTTGACAAGGGAAGTGCAAAAACAGCGCAGATCATGGTGTCCCCGGATTTAAAGGGGATTGTCATTGGTAAAGGTGGCAAAAACATTAATAAAGCGAAAGAATTAGCTAAAAGGCATCACAACATCGAAGACATAGTGGTAAGGTGATGGTATGGGCTATGGACTGTTCGCCGCAAGAAAGATACTCGAAGTGAAAAAGAAGTTCAGGTGGAGTCAGAAAAAGTACGTTAGAAGAGTTCTGGGATTAGCGAAGAAAGCTGATCCCTTGGAAGGGGCACCAATGGCTCGAGGAATTGTGCTTGAAAAGATAGGAATTGAAGCAAGGCAGCCGAATTCGGGAATAAGGAAAGCAGTCAGAGTGCAGTTGATCAAGAACGGTAGACAGATTACTGCTTTCACACCAGGCGATGGTGCGATCAATTTCATTGATGAGCACGATGAAGTTATCGTCGAGAAAATCGGCGGTAGAATGGGTAGGAGCATGGGAGACATTCCGGGAGTGAGATACAAGGTGATAAAGGTTAATGAAACAAGTCTAAAAGAGCTTGTAAAAGGTAGAAAGGAGAAGAAGATGAGGTGAAGTATGGCCTACGGCTTAAGTGAGGAGGATTTACTTGTTTTTGGGAAATACAGCGTTAAAGATGTCGAAGTTAAAGATCCAGCTTTAAAGAGCTATATCTGTCTCAAACCAACGTTTACACTCCACACTCATGGCAGGCACTTTGATGCTTTTGCAAAAGAGAAAGTCTTTGTTGTCGAACGACTTATAAACAAGGTTATGCGCAAGGAAAAGAACACGGGAAAGAAAATGAGCGCCTACAACATAGTCCGCGAAACCTTTGAGATAATTGAGAGAAAGACGAAAAGAAATCCGATTCAAGTTCTCGTCGATGCAATTGTTAACGCTGGGCCAAGAGAAGAAGTTGTAAGACTAAAATACGGTGGAATTGCTGTGCCAAAGGCTGTTGATACTTCAAGCCTTCGCAGAGTAGATGTGGCGCTGAGAAACATTGTTGAGGGGGCAAGAAGGGCGTCTTTTAAATCGAAGAAGAGTATTGCATATTGCCTTGCAGACGAGATAATCGCTGCGGCAAATAATGATACGAAGAGCTACGCTGTATCCAAGAAAGAAGAAGTTGAAAGAGTTGCCAAGTCCGCGAGGTGATCGCAGTGACAAGAGCTAAGAAAATGGTCGAAAGAATAAGTGAACTGATGTGGAAACCAGAGAAAATACGAAACATTGGTATTGCGGCACACATAGATCATGGAAAAACTACACTGAGCGATGCCCTAATTGCGGGGGCAGGAATAATCAGCGAGGAACTCGCAGGACAACAGCTTTATCTCGATTTTGACGAGCAGGAAAAAGAGCGCGGTATCACGATAAACGCTGCGAACATTTCAATGGTTCACGACTACAACGGCGAGGAGTTTCTTGTGAACCTCATAGACACTCCGGGACACGTTGACTTCGGTGGAGAAGTCACGAGAGCAATGAGGGCAGTAGACGGAGTGATCATTGTAGTCGACGCAGTAGAGGGCGTGATGCCCCAGACAGAAACAGTTGTGAGACAAGCTTTGAAAGAGGGTGTAAAGCCAGTTCTCTTCGTGAACAAGGTAGATCGATTGATAAAAGAACTGCAGTTGACCCCACAGCAGATGCAGGAAAGACTTGTGAAGGTCATAAACGATGTGAACAAGCTTCTGAAATCTGTCAGCCCAGATAGAGTTAACGAGTGGAGAATAGAAGTTCAGAAGGGAAATGTGGCATTTGGTTCTGCATTACAAAAGTGGGCGGTGAGTATAACTTCGCAAAAAACCACGGGAATAGGGTTTAAAGAAGTTTACGAGTATCTAAAGAAAGGTGAAGTTAAAGAGCTTTCAAAGAAGAGTCCTGTTCACGTTGTAATCCTCGACATGGTAGTAAAGCATTTGCCAAACCCAATTCAGGCACAGAAGGAAAGAATTAAGATAATCTGGAAAGGCGACGCAAACAGCGAAGTTGGAAAAGCAATGGCAAACTGTGATCGTAAGGGGCCAGTTGTGCTGATGGTAACAAAGATTGTCGTCGATCCGCAGGCAGGTGAGGTTGCGGTTGGAAGACTCTTCAGTGGAACCATAAAGCCAGGAGTTGAGCTTTACATAATCGATAGGAAGGCAAAGAATCGTGTACAAACGACGGGTGTTTACATGGGTCCGAGAAGAGTTGAGGTTGAGGAAATTCCAGCTGGAAACATCGTAGCTCTTGTTGGTCTAAAAGATGCAGTTGCAGGTTCGACTTGCACAGAGCTTGAAAAAATCGAGCCTTTCGAGAGCATAAAGCATTACAGCGAACCAGTTGTGACAATGGCAATCGAAGCCAAGAATCCGAGAGATTTACCGAAGCTTGTTGAAGTGCTTAGGAAGCTTGCAAAAGAAGATCCGACGTTGCAAATTACGCTCAACGAAGAAACTGGAGAGCATTTGATAAGCGGTATGGGTGAATTACATCTCGAAGTTAAAGTAGAAAAAATAAGGCGTGACTATGGCCTTGAAGTTATTACATCACCGCCAATCGTTGTTTTCAGAGAAACCGTAACCTCAACTTCCCCCGCGGTTGAAGGGAAATCGCCGAACAAGCACAACCGCTTCTACATTGTCGTTGAGCCTTTGCCAGCAGAGGTTGGGAGATTGTTCAGAGAAGGAGAAGTTGATTTCAAGATGGACAAAAAAGAGAGAAGGAGGAAACTGCAGGAAGCTGGCCTCGATGGTGAAGAGGCTGCGGGCGCGGTTGAGTACTTCGAAGGTAATCTCTTCTGCGATGTAACCAAGGGTATCCAGTATCTCAATGAAACAATGGAACTAATCCTCGAAGGTTTCAGGGAGGCGATGCGCACTGGTCCGTTGGCGAGAGAGCCGTGCATGGGGATAAAGGTCAAGCTCGTTGACTGCAAATTACATGAAGATGCAGTCCACCGCGGTCCTGCGCAGGTAATTCCTGCAGTGAGATCAGCGATTTTCGCTGCGATTTTGCAAGCGAACGCAACTTTGCTTGAGCCATACCAGAATGTTTACATCATGGTACCGCAGACGATGATGGGGAATGTTACAAGGGAGATTCAGGGAAGGAGAGGGCATATACTCGACATAAAAATTGACGGAGACTTGGCAACACTCACAGCAAAGGCGCCAGTAAAAGAAATGTTTGGATTTGCCGGGAGCATAAGGTCTGCCACTTCTGGAAAAGCCATCTGGAGCACTGAACACGCAGGATTTGAAAAAGTGCCACCGAGTTTGCTTACAGATTTCGTGATGGAAGTCAGAAAAAGAAAAGGCCTGAAACTCGAGATCCCGAAGCCGGAGGAGTTCCTTGCTTAGGGATCTGAACGAGAAAGAAGAGAAAATCCTGAGAAATGCGCTGAAATTTTTCAATTCCCTTGATTTTTTAAAAGATAAAAGAATTGTTGCCAGAGGTAAAGAGATTTTTGCAGTCTCAGAAGAGCTCTATGAGCTCTCAAAAAAGGGTTTGGACTGCTATATGGGTGTAAAGATCGGAGAAATTGGAAAAAGACTTCGATTAACACTTGAAGGCTCTTTTTGGCTGATGAAAAATGAAAAGAAGAAAGTCTGGGTCAATGAAAAAGGAGAAATGCTTTTTCTTTACGGCAGGGATATTTTCAGGGAGTCATTAGTTAAGGCTGGTGAGTTCGAAGAGAACGAAGTCGTTTTTGTCTGCAATCTCTACAACGATATCCTTGGCATTGGAAGGACAAGATTTGATTCAACTCTTATTTTAAAGCAAGAGAAAAACAGGGTTGTGGTTGAAAACCTCGTCGACAGGGGAGCGTATTTGAGGCATGAAAGGCTATACGAGTCTTTTTAAGTGAACAAGAAAGCCCTCTCCAAATCTCTTCACTTCCACAAGCTCCATTCGCAATGGCGTTGCAAAGGATCTTCCATCACAGACCGTTGGCGAATTTTCGCCACCGATAAAGATTGGGGAATAGTA
This sequence comes from Archaeoglobaceae archaeon, assembly GCA_038866255.1. Classification (GTDB taxonomy): domain Archaea; phylum Halobacteriota; class Archaeoglobi; order Archaeoglobales; family Archaeoglobaceae; genus WYZ-LMO2. The sequence goes on along the minus strand of JAWBZL010000002.1, from coordinate 9,305 downwards.
AATAAAAACCTCGTCAACCAAGTTTTTGGAAAGAAGGGAAGAAATAAGCTTCCCTCCACCCTCAACCATAACCCTTTTGATTCCTTTTTTGTAAAGGTATTCAAAAAGAGCCGTTAAATCCACTTCCCTTTCACCAAAAACAACAACTTCAGCTTTTTTTGAAATCTTTTCAACTCTCTCTCTGTCAGCGATTTTTGAAACCGCCAATATTACTTCTCCATCAAAAACCCTTGCATTCTCAGGGATTCTACACCTACTGTCGACGATAACCTTCACCGGGTTCTCCTTTTTGCCTTGGGCAACTCTTTTTTTCCTTAATTCTTCACTTTTAATGTTCAATCTTGGATTGTCTGCCAAAATCGTGCCAATACCGACCATTATAGCATCCGAAGTAGCTCTTAGTTCGTCAACTCTTTTTAGATCTTCCTTACAGGATATCCTAATCTGCTTTCGGCTCTCATCGCTTATCTTTCCATCCACACTTGCTGCGATGTTAATGAAAACATGGGGTCTCACAATTTTACTCCTTTCTCAGTATTTTTCTTTTTTCTCAAGGAGTAGAGATAAATTTTTAAGTAACCCTGATATTCTATGCCCTACAAGGATCTCCGTGAATTCATTTCAAAGCTCGAAGAAGAAAATGAACTTGCAAGGATAAAGCTTGAAGTTAGCCCAGAACTTGAGATAACGGAGATAACGGACAGGGTTGTTAAAAAAGGTGGGAAAGCTCTTTTTTTTGAAAAACCTAAAGGCTATTCGATCCCCGTTCTTACAAATGCATTTGGTAGTGAAAAAAGGATGCTAATGGCTCTTGAGATAAAAAATTTTGAGGAAATAAGGAACAGAATTTTTTCAATTTTTAAAAAACGCCCTTCTTCAATTTTTGATGCAATAAAGGGATTTGAGTCTCTGAAAGAAATTATGGCAATGTCACCAAGAAAAGTTAGAAACGCACCCTGCATGGAAAAAAGGGCTGAAAGCCTTGAAAAATTCCCAATTCTGAAATGCTGGCCAAAAGATGGGGGAAAGTTTATAACTTTGCCAGTTGTGATAACCAGAGATCCGTTGAGCGGTGAACTAAACGCTGGAGTTTACAGAATGCAGGTATTTGATGGAAAAACCACCGGAATGCACTGGCAAATCCATAAACATGGGGCGGAGCATTTTAGAAAAGTTGTGGAAGAAGGGAGGGATAGAATTGAGGTTGCCGTTGCAATAGGTGTTGATCCAGTAATTCTCTACTCTGCAACTGCTCCATTGCCAGAAGGAGTTAGCGAGTTTGCTTTTGCAGGATTTTTAAGAAAAGAGAGAATTGAACTCGTTGAGTGCGAAACCATAGATTTGGAAGTGCCAGCAACAGCTGAAATAGTGCTTGAAGGCTATGTGAAGGTTAACGAGCTAAGACTCGAAGGACCCTTTGGGGATCACACTGGTTACTACACGCCCCCAGAACCATATCCAGTTTTTCACATAACGAATATTACCCATCGCGAAGACCCAATTTACCATGCAACAATCGTTGGTAAACCTCCAATGGAGGATGCTTGGCTCGGAAAAGCTACAGAAAGGATTTTTCTGCCAATAATACAGCTTTTGAATCCTGAAATTGTGGATTTAAATCTTCCAGTTGAGGCTTGTTTCCACAATTTAGCGATCGTCTCTATAAAAAAGCGCTATCCTGGACAAGCAAAGAAGGTTATGTTTTCTCTCTGGGGTCTTGGAATGCTCTCATTAACAAAGATATTGATCGTAGTTGACAGCGATGTGAACGTGCAAAATTTAAGCGAAGTTTTATGGGCAGTCACTACAAGGTTTGATCCAGCAAGGGATGTTGTTCTTCTCCCCCCGTCCCCGACTGATGCACTCGATCACTCCGCATACATCCCAAATCTCGCAGGTAAAATCGGTATTGATGCAACAAAGAAAACAAAGGAGGAGGGTTACGAAAGAGAATGGGCTGAAGTGATTGAAATGAGTCCTGAAGTAAAGCAAAGAATAAATTCTCTTTGGGAGGAGATAAGCAGATTTCTATGAAATCCATAGAGCAAATTTACACGAAACTGTTCTCGATGCCGAGAATTGAATTGCTTTTAGCTTTTTTTGTTCTAATGGTTGTCTTATTCCTATTTTTTGAACCAAAAATGCTCTCATTTGTTGTTATTTTAACTTTGACGATAATGCTATCAATAAAACTTCTTGACCTAAAATTTAACTTAAAAAGAGCTCTTTTTCTCTCAATTCTTGTTTCACTTCTTAGCTTTTTGTCTCTCAAAATTTCCACAAGTTTTGCTGGATCCTTTTTCCTATTATTAGCAGTTATGCATTTCTGCTCGGCTCGCGGATTTATTGCTTCGGGTCTTTTTTCTTCGATTCCATTTTTAATTCTCGAACCTGATTCAATTCATTTTATTTTAATTTCATTGATTCTTTTCCGACTTTACCTCGCAACAATGAACATCAAAATCGTAAGGCTCAAGCTTCGAGATTATGTTGAGGCTTTTATCAAATTTTGGCTAACGAGTGATCCGAAGTTTGCAGAAAGAGTCCTAATTGAGGATTCCGAGAGCTTTGTTAGTAGAGCGAGATGTCTGAACATAAAAAATTTCAAAATAATCTCTACAGACCTCCATCCAGGCCCATTCAGAAACATTGGTGGAGCAAAGCTCGTAGAGTTTCTTGACTCTGAAAACTTAGTTTACTTGCACTCCCCCACTTCTCACGAGAGGGATCCGGTTTCCGAGGAAGAGATTAGAAAAATTAAAGATTCTCTTAGCTGCGATGGAGAAAAAATTTTTCCAATGACTCCTTTTGAAGTTGAGGGCGATAGATTTAAAATTTTTTGCATACCATTTAGCAAGATTAGATTGATATTCGTGAGTGGGAAAGAAAGAATTGACGATTTTCTCTTGAGTTCAAATAACTTCGTTGTAGATTGTCACAACGCAAACTTCTTCGGAGAACTAAGTGAAGAGGAGCGAAGGGAGATAGAGTCTCTTGTTAGAAAAGTTGAGGAAGTTGTTTCTTCTCCAGAAAAAGAAGTTAAATTCTCTTCCGTAAAAATTTACTGCTCAACAAAGAGCATTTCCAGATATGTTTCTGCAGTTATGCTTGAATTCTCAAGCGGAAAATATGCAATTGTCGTTTTTGATTCAAACAACGTTAAACGAGAGTTTAGAGAACTCGTAGAGAGGAGATTCTCTGAAATTGGATTCAAAGCAATCGTTTGCTCAACCGATAGCCATGCAAAAACGGGTGTGAGAGTTAGAGAGTCATATGTTCCAGCTGGTGGTTGTGCAGAGGACTATGAAGTGCTTGAAATTTTGCTTGAAAAGTGTAAAAAAGCTAAATTTGACGTTGCAGAATTCAAATACTTCGAAACTAAGGTAGAGGTTAGGGTTCTGGGGAAAATACTGGAAAAACTTGATAACTTGGCAAAAATTGCAAACAGACAGATATATCTATTTTTTATTTTAGTTTTTTTGAATTTCCTTCTCCCACTCGCGAAAGTTATTTAGGTAAAAGAATAGAGTAGTTTTGAGGTGGTTGCGCAATGCTTGAGGAATTGATAAGGGAGGACTACTACGTGATAAATGCAGAGGAGGCGATTTCAAAGATATTCCCATTGATAGAAAAGCTTGGGAGGGATAAAGCAAATGCCATACTCGTTGAGGAGGAAGGCAAAATAGTTGGTGTTGTGAGAGAAAAGGATCTGATAAGGGGAAGAGCTTTGAAGAACCCACACGAAACAAAGGTTAGATCTTTGCTTGTGAAAACAGGAATAATCCCTCTCTCAGATTTGAACGAAGCAAATGTTGCGAGGAGATTTGTTGAAGATTCAACACCTTTTGTTATTATCAAACTAAACGGGAAGAATGGTGTCATTTACATTAATGATTTTATTAAATATATAAAAGAAAAGTTTGAAAAAATAAAGGTGCGCGAAATCATGAATCAAGACTTTGTTTCGGTCAGGAGATTTGACACAATTGGAAAAGCTCTTTCACTAATGAAAAAAATGGGTGTAGACAGAGTTGTTGTGACAGACGAACGTGGAAAAGCGATTGGCATTTTAACAGGCAAAGATGTCATAGATCGCGTTATTTCGCCAAGAAAGAGGGCAAGAACTGGAGAGACAAGTGGAGAAAAAGAAAGTTCTCTTTCGATAATGGTTGAAAGCATAATGAGCGCTCCTCCAATATGTTTAAAGTCGACTGATAGCGTTTCTGAAGTAATCGAGCTGATGGCAGAGCACAGAATTTCGAGTGTTGTTGTTGAGCACGATGGAATTCCTGAGGGAATAGTGATGAAGAAAGACATTCTCGAGTTCTTCCTGAAACTTCAGGAAAGGAGAGAGATCAGCGTGCAGTTTGTAACTCAAAACATAAACGTTGACGAATTCGATAGAGAGGAGATTTTAAAGGATATCGAGAAATTCATGCGAAAATACAGCAATTTCCTCGGGAACGCAAATGCCTTTGTTTATCTGAGAAAGCAGAGAGTTCACTTCAGAAATCTCCCACTTATAAATGCAAAGGTGAAGATTTGGAGTGATAGAGGGATTTTTCTCGCTACCGGAGAAAGCTGGGGGGTTGAATTCGCAATCCATGTTGCACTTGAAAAGCTTGAAAGAGAAGTGCAGAGAGAGAAAGAGCTGGCGGAAGAGAGGAAGCTTGAAAAAGCCTTTTACGAGTTCTTTGAATGACTTAACCTTATTTTTACACTTTCTGCATGATATTTCAGCCCTTCAGCTTCTGCAAGTTTTATAACAACTTTTCCAAGCCTTTTAATAGCTTCAGGACTTAGTTGCTGAAATGTAAAGGATTTCAGGAAGGTTTCAACATTCAAACCGCTTAAAACCCTCGCATAGCCAAGTGTTGGCAAAACGTGATTCGTTCCACTTGCATAATCTCCAAAAGCAACTCCTGAGAGGTCACCAAGAAAAACACTGCCAGCATTTTTAATTTTTGGTAGCATTTTTTCTGCATTTTTGCAAAAAATTGCCAGATGTTCAGGAGCGAAGTTGTTCGCAATTTCTAACGCTTTTTCAATTTTTTCTACAACCTGAACCAAGAAATTTTTGTTCAACATTTTTTCGTAAACGATTTTCTTCACTTCTTCAGCAATTTTCTCCGAAGTTGTTAAAACAACTGCAATTGCCATTTCATCATGTTCAAGCTGAGCCAAGCAGTCGTAAGCGATAAAGGTTGCGTTTGCGTTTTCGTCAGCAATTATAAAGATCTCTGATGGCCCAGCGGGCATGTCGATTGCAACTTCGCTGGAAACGAGAAGTTTTGCTGCAGTAACATAGGCGTTTCCCGGACCAACTATTTTCTCAACTTTTGGCACTGTTTGGGTTCCATAAGCCATTGCAGCTATTGCCTGGGCTCCACCTATGGCATAGATCTCATCAAAGCCACCAATGTCACAGGCGACGAGTGTTAAGGGATTAATTTTTCCATCCTTATTCGGAGGTGTGCAGGCAATGAGTTTCTCAACTCCTGCGATTCTTGCCGGAACTCCGATCATGAGTGCCGTTGAAGGATAGCTCGCTTTTCCACCTGGAATGTATGCTCCAACTTTTTCCAGAGGGACGTATATTTTTCCCATTGTGCAATCTTCGAATTTTATCTTTATTTCCTTCTCTACACTCGTAATCATGTGAAATCTCTCTATGTTCTCCTTCGCAACTTCGAGCGCATCAATTATTTCATCATCAATCTGCTCATAAGCGCTCTCAATTTCGCTTTTTCTCACTTTAAGCCTTTTAAGTTCAACTCCATCGTATATTTTCTCAAACTTTTTCACCGCTTCATCTCCATTTTTTCTAACTTCCTCAACAATTGGCTTAACTTTTTCAATTAGCTCGAAAAATTTGACTTTTCTAAGATTTTCGAGCATAAAAATCCCTCAATTTTACAAAAAAGCTGCTGATAGAGCCAAATTTTGAAATTATTCGCATGTATAAATCATCGAGCACTCTGCTTGATGCACCCCAAACAAGCTCACCAGCGCATTCAAAGTTCGCACCCCAATCAGCAACTCTTCGCGATAACAAGACCTTTTCAAGCCTATCAATGAGAACTCTGCTTACCTCTTTTGAGTCCGGGATAAAGTTATGATCCTCTATCACCCCAACAACAGGACATAGCCTTATCCTGTATTCAAGGACTTCCCTTGGCTTTAAGAATCCAAGAATTTCAATCCTGTTTCTTTTTATTCCAAGCTCTTCTTCAAATTCTCTGAGAGCTGTTTCAATAGCACTTTCCCCATTTTCTATCATCCCCCCGGGAAAAGCTACATGTCCAGCGCTTCGTGTAAGATTTTGTCCTCTTTTTATCATCACTATTTTTGGTTCTTTACACTCTAAAATTGGCACAAGAACAGCTGCAACAACTTTTTCACTGATTCCTGGCGTTAGGATCCCCTTGAACATATCTTTAAGCACAAAGATTATTTCCAGCCAGATATATAAGGATTGGCCAACTAAGCAAATCTCGCATAGATACTGGGAAACAGTTCTTGTCTCCCAGGTAAAACCAAAGCTGCTCTATATTCATCAATAAAATCTGCATCCGTGCTCAAATCAAAGTAGGAAAATATTTTTGCAATTGTTTCTGCAAGTTCTCTTTTTCTATTTGAATTTAATGCAAGATAAGCCCCCACTAAGGATCCATTTCCAATCTGACGAATTTTTGCCTTTATTTCTGGAAAAAGCCCAATTGTTATCGCGTTTTCAACATTTAGATAGTATCCAAATGCGCCGGCTATGTAGAAATCCTCAATGTCTTCAATGCTAACTCCCGCTTTTTTAAGCAAAACAGCAATTCCTGCACAAACTGCTGCCTTTGACTTGATTAGAGTATCTATGTCTGTCTGCGTTAGTGTTATTGGCTTTTCCGTCGCGCTTTTTTCAGCTTCAACGATTACAAACTCCTTTTCTGTAGTGGAGACAACTCTTGGATTTTCTTTCAGATTTCCTTGAAAATCAACGATACCTTTTTTGAACAGTTCTGCAAGCAAATCTATTAGTCCACTGCCACAGATACTTCTTGGCTTAGCGTTTCCAATAACCGAATACTTAATTTCCCCATTTTCACTCCAGACGTGGTCTATTGCTCCCGTTACAGCACGGCTTCCATGCTTTATCTCATACCCTTCAAAAGCCGGACCACTTGCAACGCTTGCACTCATAATCCAGCCTTCACTTCCAAGAATTATTTCTCCATTTGTGCCAAGATCGACAAAAAGAGAGATTCTCCCAGAATCAACAATCTTTGCCGCAAGCACACCGCCAACAACATCACCACCTATAAATTTTGAAACCGATGGGAGAGAACAAACTTCCGCATTTTTGTTAGCTTTCAGTCCCAAATTATTTGCCTTTGCTTTGTAGCTTTCTCTTTTAATTATTTCTGATTCAAAAAGATATTCAACATCTTTTCCCAGGAAAAAGTGAGTCATAAGCGTATTTCCGGCAACAACAATATCGTATATCCTATTACTCGATGAGTAACCCTGAAGAAGATTATCGATTAGCTTGTTTATCGAATCTATAACTGCTTTCTGCAGAATTTCAATCCCATCTTTTCTCGTTCTTGCAAACTCAACCCTGCTGAGGACTTCCTCTCCATAGATTATTTGTCCATTGTAATCAGAAGCAATATTCAAAATCTTCCCCGTGTTCATGTCTACGAGTGCAGCAACGATCGTAGTTGTACCAACGAGTTTAAAATCTCCCTCCTCAATTTCTGGGATAAGAAGGAGTTTGTAACCCTTTTTACTTAGAAGCTCTGGTAAAAAAGCATTTTCGTAGTTTTCAGTTTTGATTAAAGGACTAAATTCTTTTTCTTTTATAAAAAAATCTCTAAGTATCTGCTGTCTCTCGAGTCTCGATTCAGGGGGGATAAAAATCTCAGCATCGCTCAAAATTGCAGTTTGACATGAAGAATCTCGAGAATTCTTTTTCCTTCTTTAACTTCAACTCGCTTACCAGAGGGCAAAAAGGTTACAAGCATAAAGTGCAATCAAATGTCACACGCACGAGCTTATTGAGAAGGCTCGTTTACTGCCGTTTTTTGAAGTTGCGATTTCGAGCATTAAATGTGTTCTTAAATCTGCGGATTTGATCAGAGAGTACGATGTCGTGATAGTACCAACTTCTGCAACAGGCCATCTGGCAGAAAAAGGCAGAATTAGAGGTTATTGTTTGTTCAACGATCTTGCAATTCTTATTGAAAGGCTAAAAGAGGATTGGAAAAAGGTTGCTGCTTTTGAGAGCGATGCGCACCATGGCGTTGTTGGAGGTATTTACTGGGGGTTAAAGCAAATTTGAGTGACAGAGATTTTGATAGACTTACAAGAAAGATTTTTGAAGCCGCTAAAGGCAGAAAAATAATCATCCTCTTCTCATCGGGCTCAAGAGAGGATGTGTTCGAGAGAATTCTTAGAATTCTTGTAAAAAATTTAACCTAAGAACTAAGGCCAGAGTCCATAGTATGCGTTGAGCAAGATTACCACAAAACCTGTAAGAACTCCTGAGATTAAAATCGTTCTTGGATTAATCTTTATTTTTGTTTTTTCTTCTTCAAAATATCTCATTATGCCTGCAGAAGACATCAAAGGGGGTGTTCTTGATCTTGTCCTGGAAACTTTTGCCATAGAAAAAATTGTGAGGAGGATATATAAAGCTTCTCTCAAACAGTGAATTGCAATAAAAATAAACTTCTTAGCATAAGCAATAGCGCTAAAATGCCTTTTTGAAGTTAAAATGCACTTGCTCCAAGAATTTTTTTATAAAATTCAAAGCTCAAAGCTTTTGAAGACCTTAACGTAATTGGAGGCGATGCTTTCAAGCTTATTATCATCTGTTACGAGTCCAAAACCGTTTTTCATAGCGATAAAAACGTAAGAGGCGTCGTAAAACGTGATGCGGTTTTTACATGCAAATTCTAAGACTTCCTTTTCTAAACCCCTTACTGAAAAGATCTCCATCGCCCCCATTGCTTTTCCAATGATTTCAGCAAACTCAATCGCAGTGTTCTCATCGATTTTCTTAAGCAAATTTACCTCTTTCCACAAAGCATTCAGTGTTTCGTAGATCGCAAGATCAAGAGTTGCGCCATTCAGAAAAGCTCTTACTTTTCCCCTTTTTGCGAGATTCACGATTCCGCTCGCATCGAATAGTCTCATCTTTCTCTTTCCTCCCTGATCAATCTCGCAATTTCCTCATCCTCTATTTCTTTCAGAGCTGAACTGAGCTTCTTCGCTTTCTCTTCTATTTCTTCAAGAATTCTTTTTTTCACTTC
>JAWBZL010000001.1:0-86302 GCA_038866255.1 Archaeoglobaceae archaeon | reverse complement strand
TTTACCATCCAGTCTCTTGCTATTAATGTGTTCACAACTACTGCCCAGCCAGCTGCGGTGGACATTGCAATCGCTAAACCGCCTGCGCAAAGAATACCGAGGATTACTGGATTTCCAAGCGCTTCAACTGCCGCGATCATTGAATAATCCGTAACGGTACCAATGCCATACATCTTCTGGATTGCTCCCAGCACTTGCGTTGCGGTCATGTTTCCTCCGGCTGCGACCGCAATTGGATGACTTTTTTCAATCATATACTTCGCTGTAATACCGATGAGTTGCAGTGAAACATAGAATGCACCGCCGATCAAAGAGCACCAGAATATGCTCCTTCTCGCAGTCTTTATGTCCATAACTGTAAAGAATCGAACAACCGTGTAAGGCATCGTTGCAAAGCCGTAGTGCCAGATGAAGTACCAGCATAGAATTGCAATCCAAGAACTACTGAAGAGGTGCGGAAAATCTGGCGCATCTGCGGGAGTGTTCCAGATCTTCGCATAGGATTGCTGAGCTGCGAAGTAAACTCCTTCAAAGCCACCGAGCTGCCAGACTATTGCAATCGCTGCAATTATTGCTGCTAAGCTCATCACAATTGCCTGCATCGCAGCGTTCCAGCTTGTAGCGATCATTCCTCCATAAACGACGTAGAACATCGTAATTATCGTTCCAATCAACAGTGCAATGATGTAGGGCATTTTTAGAATTGCAACCATGAACAGCGCCATGCCAACGAGGGAGAGAGTTATGTAGAGAATTGAACCCACAATTACGATTATTCCGATAAACCATCTCAGCCTCTCGTCACCATAGCGGTCCGCATAATAATCCGCAAAACTCACTGGAGCGTATTTTCTGAGCGCTGAAGCAGTCAAAAGAGTTGCCAATGGCATTCCACAGATAATCGCAACCATCGCCCACCAGAATGGGTAGCCAATCAAGAATACATACGCAGGCAGTCCGAGCATCGACGCTGGACTAAGATAGGTTGATTCCAGCGCGAATCCGTTGACGACGCTACCAATTCTTCTACCAGCAACGTAGTAATCCATCGCGGTTTTAAGTCTTACTCGCGAATAGTAACCGATGATGACCACTGCAATTAAATAAATCGCAACGATACCTATAACAACTGGATCAACGCTCTCTGCCATTCACTACACCTCCTTTTTTTCAGCCTTCTCCGCTCTTTTCCTCTCAGCTCTCTCAGGGAAGTAGAAGTACAAAATTGAGACTATCACTGGTAGCAGAAAAGTTCCGTAGATCGATGTATACCAAATAGGCGCTGCTGGTATCTTGTTCATCTTTATCGTTGTTTCTAAAATCCAGCCAAGGACGGCGCTTCCATATATCAATATCACACCCACCCAGAACACCTTTGGTGGCCAAGGCATCTAATCACCAATTGTCATTGGATTTCTTCACTATTTAAATTTTTCTATTTTTACCATTGATGATTATGAGGAAAAATTTAATTTAGGCTAATACCATAATAAATTGATGCTTCCACCAAAAGAGTTCCTGAAACGGATAAAACCTTTTGATTTGCTCACAAATGACGAACTTGAGGGTATAGTGCGAAATTTAGATGTCGAAGCTTTCGGAGAAGGTGAAATAATATTCCGAGGAAAACCGAAAAAGATATATATTGTTTCTTTAGGCACCGTGAGTCTTTACAAAGATGGCGAAGTTGTGGAGGAGTTCGAAAGAGGAGATATATTTGGTCTGGGATTGTATGAAAATGTAAGGGCAATTGCAAGCACAGATGTGGTTTGTTTTACCGTAAAGAGGGAGATCATAGAAAAAATAATGGTTGAAAATGCAAAATTCAGACACTTTTTCGATAAATTTGCAGCAAAGGAGTACAGGGGGCTAACATCGTTGATGAGAGGGGAGAACATTGAAGATTTGATGCTGGTGAAAGTCTCGGATGTTTTGACAAAGAAACCAGTCTTCTGCGATCCGTATACCACGGTAAGGGAGGCTGCAATCATAATGGAACTTAACGGAGTTGGCTCAATAGTCGTTGTTAAAAGCGACATGACTCCTATTGGCATATTTACAAACAAGGATCTTCGAAGGTTTGTAATACATGGAGAGAAAAAAGAGGAGAAGGTCTCGGCTTATATGAGCTCTCCAGTCATCACGCTCGAATTTGATAAACCAATTTTTGAGGCACAAAGACTAATGATGAGCAATAGGATAAATCACATCGTCGTCACGAGATATGGGAAACTCTATGGTGTGGTATCAATAAAGGACATAGTTTCACAATTTGAGCCACTTACGTCGATTTCAATACTCCACAGAAAGTTGAACAAAGCTACAAACCTTGAAGAAGTCAAGGCCTTGCATGGAGCAATAATGGATGCGATAAAAAGACTTTTAAAGCGTGGTTTGCATTTTTACGAGATTTCAACGCTTATAACAGATTTTTACGATTTGTTAACAGAGAAAGTCATTTCAATAGTTGAGGAAAGCTATGAGAGAGAATTTGGTTCACTCGGAGATTACGTATGGGTAAACATGGGTAGTTCAGCGAGAAAAGAGCAAATAATAGCAACGGATCAGGACAATGCTATAATTCATGAAGGGGGTGATTTTAAGGAGTTTGCAAGGCTTGTGAATGATGCTCTTGAGTTCGTTGGCATACCAAAATGCAGCGGGGGATATATGGCTGTCAACTGGTCATTGAGTCTTGAAGATTGGAAAAAGAAGTTTTCCGAATGGATCGTTAACTTTACACCTGAAAATATCAGACATCTTACGATTTTTCTTGATTTAAGGGCAATTTATGGCAAAAAGAATCTATTGAAGGAGCTTTTTGAAGCTTTGGAGCAAAAGTTAAACATGCAGATATTACGACAGCTTGTAAACGATGCTACAATGTTGGAACCACCGAAAATAGGTGGAATAAGGGGTAGTGATGAGGTTGATCTCAAAAAGTTTGGAATATACCCAATTGTGAACTGCACAAGAGTCCTTGCTCTGGAAGCAGGAATATTCGAAATAGCAAATACACGTGAAAGGCTTTTAAGACTTGTGGAAATGAAAAAAATAGAAGAGAAGATTGCAAAGGGTATAATCGAGTGTTTTGAATTTTTGCAGGATTTAAGGCTTAGAAACCAAGTTGAAGGCAAGAAAAACCTGATAAAAATTAAAGAAGTGAGCAGAATTGAGTTCTTCATTATAAAAGATGTTTTTAGAACTATTCAGGAGTTCCAAAAATATTTAAAAGGAAGATTTGTTGCTTGGGGGTAGTAATGAACATAAGAGATGCGAAATTCGCCTCCGTAGATCTGGAAACAACAGGGCTCGATCCGATGAGTGATGAGATCATTGCCATCGGGATAGTGCCAATGGAAGGGTTTTCAATCCTTTCAAGCCAGTCTTTTTATTCTCTCGTTAAACCAAAGAAGTGGAAAGTGAACAGTTCAAAAATTCATGGTATTTCTTACTCAGAGCTTGAAAAAGCCCCTACTTTGGATGAAATATCTCAAAAGGTTCTTGAGCTTCTCGAGGGGAAAATAATCGTAGGATTTTGTATTCAAATCGACTACGAGTTTCTAAGAAGAGCTCTGAAAAAACTCAACTCAAGAACCTTGGATGTTCTGAAGATAGATAAAGTCCTCAGCAGATTTCTGGGTGAGAAATACACGAGTTCTCCAACGCTTGAAGATCTTGCAAAGAAATACGGTGTTTTTCCAAGTTATACGCACAATGCACTTGCAGATGCTTTCATCGCCGCACAAATCTTTCAAATTCAGCTTATTAGACTTCTAAAAGCTGGTGCAAATACTTTGGAAAAGTTGTTATCCTTTTTAAATGAGCCCGAATTACCAATTATTTAAATTGGAATCATAAGTCGCAAATCCTGAGACAGCAATTGCCAACTCTCGCAAAGAATTCTTCAAAATTATTCCCTTTTTCAATTTTTTGTCTAACAAATCTCTTCGGCCTTTTTTTTACACCGAGAATAAAATCTGCAACGTTAACGCCATAAGCCCTTTCAAATGCAACGGTAGGAGTTGTGAGCCTTGCATTTACTTCGATAACGAAAGGCTGATCTGCATATACCACATCAACCCCCACATAGCCATTGAGCCCTTTAATTGCCTCAACTGCACTTATCGCAATTTCTGAGACCTCCTTAACTTTTTCCTCATCAATTCTCGCCGGAACAACAGCTCCTATATAGCGAAAATTGTTAATTAGCTGTTCATTAACGCTTATGACCCTAACAGTTTCATCAACTATCAAACTAACGCTGAGATTCTCTCCCCTAATAAATTCCTGGGCGATAAAATCCCTTGGAACTGAGGAGGAGATTCTTATCCCCTCTCCCCCACAGGAAACGCGTGGTTTGATTAAAAAACTATTGCCAATCTCTTTTTTTGAAGTTTTTGGCATTAAAACCTTTCTTCTTAGCTTTTTGTAAAGCCTCCACTTGTCAGAAGTAATCTCTATCGCTTTGCTCGAAGACCCAAGATTTTGGCAGTATTTTTCAGCCTTTTTTGTTAATTTCAGGAGCGTATAGCTATCCTCAGGAGCAACGATTAAAAAAACGTCACTTTTCTCAAGATGGCTTTCAAATTCTTCGATGCTGCCAACTGGTAAATCGAAAATCTCCTGAAATTCTTTTCTGACAAAAGAAATAATGTTAAAATACTTTTTGAAGCCATTAAAGAGAGTTTTAAACATTGAGAGACCTTCAACTGCTATTTGCTCAGGAACGCTTTCACCACAAGTGGCAAATTCGAAAAGGAATAGATTCATACTTCCAGTATTTCTTCTTTCTCTTCTTCGCCCTCCTCTTCATTTAAAACTATTGCTATATCTGCGGAATTTTTTAAAGCTGCCGAAAATCCCGGCTCCGCACCCACGATGATTGTTTCTTTTCCCATTTCCATTGCCTTCATCAAAACTGCCTTGAAATCCGCATCCCTCGTTACGAGGGCAACGACGTCGATGGACTCGTTGTATATCAGCTCCATAGCCTCCACAGCCATTCGAACATCAACGTCTCCAGAAGTAACGATTGGTTCAAAACCCTGATTTTCAATTGCCTCAACAAGCTTATCTGTTGCGTATTGGTTTAAAAAGACCTTTGCAATCTTTATGTCCCCATATTCAGCAAGCATTTCTCTAATCTCTTTTAGATTTGTATTGAACTCCTTTCTTAACATGTTAGGACCGTCAACTAAAACTCCAATCTTTTTCCTTTGCAAAAGCCTCTTTTTAGACAAATATTCTCTAACTCGCTGAATTTTCGATACCTTCATTCTGTTTTACAACGCCAATGGAATTTAAAAATTTTTTGATGAACATTTTTTTATAAAAAAATTAGATTTAAATTAAAAAACTCATGGTTTTAGATAAATAACTGAATGCAAAAAAATTTATATACTCAATAGTATATCCATTAAATATCTGAGGTGATCGGATGGTTGAGGAGCTAACCGAAACCGACGAAAAAGTTGTCAATTTACTGACCGAAGCGGGTTTAAATAGGAATATTGCGAGAGTAGTTGTGTTTCTTTCAAAATCCGGAGAGGCGGTTTCAAGAGACATAGAACGAGCTGCAAATCTCAGACAACCCGAAGTTAGCCTTGCGATGAAGGAATTAAAAGAATGGGGATGGGTTAAAGAGAGAGAACTGAAGAAAAAGGGTAAGGGGAGACCACTAAAAAGTTATAAGATGACGAAGGAGCTGAAAGAAATCGTTGTTGAGCTTGTGCAAAAGAAAAGAGAGGAGATAAAAAAGATTGAAACCGATCTCAATGAGCTCGAGAGAATTGTGAAATGATTCTCGACACTGCAGTCGGCAGGAATTTTGCAAGGCTTCAGATAGCGAATGCAATAGTCATTTGCCACGGATTCCCATATGAACCTGGTTCCGTAGTTGAAAAGGGTTACGACAAGCTTGCTGAGCTCTTTTCAAGAATTGCTCCAACTTTAATTTTTGATTTTTCAGGCTGCGGAAAGAGCAGAGGTTATTTTAGCCCTGAAAACTGGGTTGAAGATCTAAAAAAGATTGCACAAAAGTTCAAGAGTGTCTCGATAATAGGTTACAGTATGGGCGCAATGGTTGCATTAAAAGCTTGCGCAGAACTTGAAAATGTGGAGAAACTCGTTTTAATCGCTCCTCCCTTACCAGAAATATTTGAGCAAAAAAGGCTTGAAGAGCTCTATGCTCAAGCCACAAAGATTGTCAAAATAAAGAGCTTTAATGAATTTTTAGCGCTAAGACAGTTTTTTGACTTGGAAAGAGTTGTGACAAAAATCAATGCCTCAAAGCTAATTGTTCATGGAACAAAGGATGAAATAGTCCCCTTTTTTTGTGGTGAAAAGATATATAAAATTGTTAGAGAGCCAAAAAGCTTTTTAAAAGTCATAAACGGAAGTCACTTCCTTAGAAGGGATGAAAAAGTGATGCAAAAAGTTGCAGAATGGCTTGAAGGTAAAATAAAAGAAAAAAATTTCGAAATCACGGTTTGATTTTTTCAAGAATTTCGAGGACGTCTTTTTTAACTCCTTCAATATCCTTAGTTCCGTCAACATCGTAGAGAACGCCTTTTTTTCTGTAGTAATTGATTAGTGGCTCAGTGTTCTTTTTGTAAACTCTAAAGCGTTCTCTTACAGTCTCTTCCTTGTCATCTTCTCTCTGGTAAAGTTCTCCACCACATTTGTCACAAATTCCCTCCTTTTTTGGTGGACTGTAGATTAGATGGTAAATTGCCCCGCATTTCCTGCAGGTTCTCCTGTTAACAATTCTCCTGACAACTTCCTCCTCGGGGACGTTTACATTGATCACAGCATCTATTTTTTTACCCATCTCTGCAAGCAACTTGTCCAAAGCCTCTGCCTGAGCAATTGTTCTTGGAAATCCGTCAAGAATGAATCCTTTTTTACAATCTTTTTGTTTGAGTCTCTCCTTAACAATCCCAATCACAATCTCATCAGGCACAAGCTTTCCCTGCTTCATAAACTCCTGTGCTTTTTTCCCAAGCTCAGTCCCCTTTCCAACTGCCTCCCTCAGCATGTCTCCTGTTGAGATTTGCGGAATATTGTATTTCTCCATTATAATCTTTGCTTGTGTCCCTTTTCCAGCTCCGGGTGCTCCCAAGAGAATCAGGTTCATGCGAGGTTTTTGCATTTGATTTTTTAAAACTTTTCTATTTTTGCCCTCTTTGCTATTCTCAACGCCTTTTTAGTGCAACAAAACCCAGATATATCATCGAGACTAAAAAAGCAGAAATTGCACTTGCAGAGACTGGAAATAGGATGGAGATTATAATTCCAAAAAAAAGAGACATGAAGGCGATCAAAAAGGAGATTACTAAGCTTTGTTCGACACTTTTTGCAACCTCTTTCGCAACCGCTGAGGGGGCGACGAAAATAGAATAAGTAAGAACAGCTCCAACGGATCTTAGCACCGCAACAACGGAAATGGAGATAATCAAAACAATTGCCATGTCAAGGAGTTTTGTGTTCAATCCACTTGCCTTTGCCCCTTCTGGATCGAAGAGAAAAATTAGAATTTTTTCGTAAACACAACCGAGGATTATAATAACAAAAATTGCAGAAATAGCAAGATAAAAAATGTCCTGAGGTGTCACAAGGAGGAGTTCACCAAAAAGAAAGCTCCAGAGCTTTGCAGAAACATTTCTGACAAGTGAGATAAAAATCACGGCAAGAGCCATGGAAAGAGCGAAGGAAATTGCTATCCCCGTGTCTATATCACTGAATTTCGAAACAGCTGATGCGAGGATTGCGAACGCAATTGCAAAAGTAGTAGCGATTAAAAAGTAATCTGCATGAATCCCAAAAGATGAAAGAAGTAAAGAAAGAGCAACTCCCGCAAGCGCAGAATGAGCAACTCCCGCAATCAAAAAGAAGGCTTTTCTAAAAACAGCGAGATTGCCTGAAATAGATACAAGCACTGAAATCAGAAAAATGGAAAGAATTGCTTCATCCATGATGATCCCCGTACAAGGGATGCAGATGACCTTCTTCGCATTTTATAAGGGGTATAAATGCTTTATACGCTCTGAAGACATTCTCCTCATTAAAAACCTCCTCTGGTTTACCAAAAGCTATAATTTCTCTGTTAAGGAGCATAACTCTATCAGCAATGTGGAGTACTGGATTCACGTTGTGGACTACTATAATTACCGTTGCGTCGCTTTCGCTCAGGATCTTAACGATTCTCTCCTGTGTAGCAATGTCAACACCGTTAAATGGTTCATCGAGAAGAAGTAACTTCGGTTGCCTCATCAAAGCTCTTGCAATTAAAACTCTCTGCTGAAATCCACCGCTTAGCTCTCTGAAAAGCACACCAATTTTTTCATTGAGCTCCAAACGTTCCAAAATTCTCTCATCGAAATTTTTTATCCCCATCGAGATCACTTTTTCAACGCTCAGCGGTAAATCGATAGTTATCAAGGCTCTCTGAGGAACGTAAGAAATAAGCTCTAAAACCCTTTTTTCTTTCCTTGGATCCATTCCAAAGACTGAAAGATGGCCTTTAAATTTCAGAAGTCCAAGAATGCATTTCAGCAACGTTGTCTTTCCCGCACCATTTGGGCCCAAAATGGCAACGAATTCTCCCTCTCTAACTTCAAAATTAAGATTTGAGAGAGCTGGAACTTTTCCATAACTGAGATTTAGATCCTTCGCCTCGATGACCATAAAATCACCACTATCATCGCCTCTATCACTGCGATAAATGCGAGGAAATAATTTATTTCCTCTCCTTTTTTTTCAATAACTCTGGAATTTGAAATAGAGATGGCGTTTTTCAAAAGCTGCGCCTCATAGCTGAGGTTTGAAAAAACGCTTATTTCAGCAATTCTGCAGTTGTATTCCTGAGCAGTCTTTTCAGCAATTTCTCCAAGCTTTGTTTCAAGCTGATAATCTCCAATAACCAAAACACAATCTCCAGCAATTTTTCTTAGCTCTTCAATTCTAAACGCATTTGGAGCGATGTCTTCAGAAAAAAGGATTGAAAAGACGCTTAAATTTAGTGCAGAAATAGCATATGCAACATGAGGATCGATTGCAACAAACTTCAGATTTTTTACACCCGAGACGAGTTTTTCTGAATCTCTTTTTGCAATCTCAAGCGATAAAACAAAGTTTTCAAAATTCCTGTTATAAATCTCCGCTTTTTCAGCATTCAACTCTGAAAGCACATCTTTAACTTTCAAAGCAATTTTAATTGCATTATCAGGATAAAGCCAGTAAGCATGGATGTTCTCTCCAAAACCGGGAAAATTCAAGATTGTTGGATTGTAGTCCTTAAAGTCGATGCATTTTTTACAAATCTTTTTTATCTCTCCCTCAAAGCTTATCAGCTCCGAGTTTGCCAAGACAACGAGTTGTGCATTCTCAATTTTTTTTATGTCTTGGTAACTGATTGAGAACATGTGAGGATCCACTGAAGATGGCATCAAGACATCAACGTCTTCCCCAGTGATTCTTTCAACTATGGTCTCAAAGTCAGGTAAAGAAACGATCACCCTCGCATCAACAGTAGATAAAAAAAGAATCAAAACAAAGGTATAGGCTTTCCACAGGGACATTTCTCTCTCATCCCATATCTTTCTTCAATCAACTTTTCAAGTTCTTCCCCAAGCATGCAGTCGATTTTTGAAGCTTCAGAACAGACCTTCGATTTTTCGATACCCATGTCTTCCAAAAGACACTCTAAAAGTCTGTGTTTTCTCAAAATCTTTTTGCCTTCTTTTAGACCTTTTTCACTAAAAACAAAACCCTTTCTTCCCACATAAACTCCATACCCGAGTTCTGTAAGCCTCAAAAGCAACTTCTGTGCAGTCGACTTTGAAATTTTAAGCGTGCAAGAAATATAAGTTGGGCCAATAACATAAATTCCATTTTCCCATGCTGTGAACATTGTTCGAATTATGAACTCAGTTCGCATAATTGATCTCGTCTCCAAATTTAAAGATTGTTCCGAAAAACTTCGAATGTCTCAAAAAGAGGGAATTTTTAAATCTTCACAGCTATGAAAAGTGATGAAAGTTGCAATTATTGGTGCAGGCTTAACTGGGTTAAGATGCGCAATGGAGCTTAAAGAGTTTGCAAAGGTAAAAGTTTTCGAAAAAAACTCTCCTGGAGGTCTTGTTTCAAGCTTTTTTTCTGGTAGCTATCACATCGAGAAGTTCTATCATCATGCATTTAGATTCGATTCCGAGCTCATCGAAGTTATAAAAAATCTTGGACTTAGCTCAAAGCTCGTCTGGAAAACAGTAAAAGTGGGAATTGCCAAGGATGGTAAGATTTACTCCCTGAGCACACCTTTTGAGATTCTTAAATATCCTCATATGAGTTTTTTTGATAAATTTAGACTTGCTTTATTCACGTTGAGAAGTAGAAAAAAGAAATTTGAAGAATTTGACGACATCGAAGCTCTAAGGGCTTTAAAAAAGGAGTTAGGCAAGAATTTGGTTGAAAATTTTTTCATGTCCCTCCTTAAGGCAAAATTTGGTGAGAATGCAGAGAAAATTAGCTATGCATGGCTTCTTGCGAGAGTTGCAATTAGGAGTAACAGGAAATTTAAGGGGGAAGAAATAGGCTATCTAAGACATGGATTCCAGCAGATGATTGAAAAAATGTGTGAGGAAGTCGAGATTGCAAAAGAGAGGGCAAAAATAAGGCGAAATGGAAGGTGGAATGTAAACGGCGAGGAATTCGATGCCGTGATTTTCACAGCTCCTTTGCCAGAACTTGGGGAGATTGCAGAAAAACTCGGAATTCCAGAAATTCGGTATCAAAGTTCAATTTGCGCTCTTGTTTCTTTAAAGGAGAGCATTTCAAATGTCTACTGGGTGAATGTGGATAAAGCAACGTTTGGAGCAATCATCGAGCATACAAACCTCATGCCTTTCGAAGATTATGGCGAGTTTCTCGTTTATCTTGCAAGCTACTCAACTCCAGAAGGTGAACTCTTCAACCTTCCAAATGAAAAGATTGAAAAACTCTTTTTGAAAGATTTACAAAGATTTGGGGTAAAAAGCGAAGATTTGAATTGGGTTAAAGTTTTCAAGGCAAAGTTCAGTTCACCGATATACGAAAAGGGATTCATAGGCAAGATAACTCCTTACAAGGTATACAATGGCTTTTACATTGCGGGAATGACTTCAAGACCCAACTACCCAGAGAGAAGCATGAATGGAAGTTTAATCGCTGGTAAAGAAGTTGCAGAACATTTAAAGAAGGATTTCGAATTGAGTTAAAATTTAACAGCCTTATAAATAAAAAAGCTTTAGATTAGCACAGCTCCCCTATCAGCAGAGCTTACAAGCTTGCTATATCTTAAAAGATAGCCGCGCAGCTTTCTTTCTTTTGGCTTCCATTTCGCTCTTCTCTCTGCGAGTTCCTCGTTGCTTAGCTTTAATTCAATCTTTCTCAGAGGGATGTTGATTTCTATTACATCACCATTTTCAACGAGGGCAATATTCCCCCCATCCATCGCCTCCGGTGACACGTGACCAACACAAGGACCCCGAGTTGCGCCGCTGAAGCGACCATCTGTGACCAATGCGACCCTTTGCAATCCCATTCCCGCAATCGCAGCGGTTGGCAAAAGCATCTCTGGCATTCCTGGTGCACCTTTTGCACCCATGTAACGAATAACAACAACATCGCCCTCATTGATTTCCCCGTTTAGAATTGCCTTTAAAGCAAGTTCCTCGCTATCGTAAACTTTTGCATGACCTTCAAATCTCAGCATGTCCTCTCTTATCGCAGAAGCTTTAACAACAGCTCCTTTTTCAGCTAAGTTGCCTTTTAGAATTGCAATTCCTCCTTCGTGCCTGTAAGGCTTATCCGCCATAATTATGTCTCTTCCCCTCAAAATCGCATTCTCTGCTATCTCGAACAATCTCTTGCCACTTACAGTCATCTCGTTGCTGAAAAATCTCTTTGCTTTTCTGATTATCATCGGAACTCCACCGCTTTCGTCAAGATCGGCAACGGTGTCTTTACTCGCTGGATCAAGCAAAACAATATGGGGTATTTTTCTGCTTATCTCATCAAATTTATCAAGGCTAAGCGTTATTCCAGCTTCGTTCGCAATTGCAGGTAAATGCAGCACAGTGTTCGTTGAGCCGCCAATGAGCATGTCCATAGTAATAGCGTTTTCAAAAGATTTTTCGCTCACAAAATCCAAAGGCTTGAAGTTCTGCTTAACAAGCTCCACAATCCTAATTCCACTCATTTTTGCAATCCTGAGCTTTCTCGATGATGCACATGGCGAAGTGGAACAATAAGGCAGAGTAAGGCCAAGAGTTTCAGTAAGGATTTGCATTGTGTTCGCAGTGTAAAGTCCCTGACAACTTCCACAGTAAGGGGCACAAAAATCTTCGTAAAGCTTCAATTCTGCTTCATTTATCTTTCCAGCTTTGTAAAGCCCTGCAGCTTCAAATGCATCTTTTATCGAAACTTTCTCCCCCTTAACCCTTTCAGATAGCATCGGACCACCTGTCACTGCAATTGCGGGAATGTTCAGCCTCAGAATTGCCATGAGCATTCCAGGAATGATTTTATCGCAGCTTGCAACAACCACAAGGCCATCAAAAGCGTGTGCCTCTACCATCGCTTCAATGCAATCTGCTATAAGCTCCCTCGATGGCAGAGAGAAGCTCATTCCGCGATGACCCATTGCAATTCCATCACATATCCCGGGAATTCCAAATTCGAAAGGAATTCCACCACCAGAATAAATTCCCTCCTTAACGGCTTGCGTTATTTTGTCAAGAGTCATGTGTCCGGGAACTATGGTATTGTAAGCATTTGCAATTCCTATGAATGGTTTGCTAAACTCTTCATCCAGAACACCAAGAGCTTTAAAAAGCGCTCTATGTGCAGTTCTGTCTACCCCAACTTTAACCGTGTCGCTCCTCATGTTGCGAGTTTTTGTAAAAGCTTATAAATTTTTCACATACTTGTTTCATGAACGTAGGAGAAGTGATGAATAAGCGCGTAGAATTTGTGGAGGCAACTGCAAGTGTTTTGGAAGTGATTGAGAGGATTGTTAACCGGAGGATTAGAAGCGTTGTTGTGAAGCCAAAAGATGAAAAAGACACATATGGGGTTATAACAGTGCGAGACGTGGTTTTTAAGTGCCTTATAAAGAACTTAGACCCTCAAAAGCTTAAAGCTTTCGAAATAGCTTCAAAGCCATTGATAACAGTTGATAAAAATCTGAGTATTGAGCACGCGCTTAGCCTTATGGAGCGGTTTAACATTGCAAGGGTTTTTGTCAAGGAAGAAGATAAAATCATTGGCGTTGTTGCGTTGATGGATATAATGTCTGCATATCTCATTCGGAGATTGCTATGAAAGCAGAAGAGAGGGTGATAAACGGAATAGCCCAGATGCTAAACTTGGCCTTCTCAGCTTGTGAAGCTTTGAAAAGAGCTGTAGAAGATAAAAACAAAGCTTTGCTTGAGGAGATTTTCAGATTTGAGCGCGATGGAGATGAGATAAGAAGAAATATAACACAGGAGATTTATCAGGGTGCTTTTTTGCCTTATCTCCGGCCAAACATTTTCCGATTGGTTGAAAACGTTGATGAAATTTTAAACACGGCTGAAGAGTCCGCAATGAACTTTCAGAAGATTGAAAATCTGAAATTCTTAGAAATTGAAGAAATTTTTTCAATTCTCGAGCTCAACATTAGAATTTGTAGCGTTCTTTCAAAAAATTTCTCCAGTTTTCTAAGAGAGCCAGAAAAACTAAGAGAAGGGGTAATAGTTGTAAGAATGATGGAAAAAGAGGCTGATAACATAAAATTCGCAGTATTTGAAAAGCTTAAGGAGATTGAGATTGATTTCTGGGATGGCTATTTTTTGGCAAATTTTGTGGACTCTCTCGAGAGGATTAGTGATATCGCAGAGGAGACGATGGACATGCTTCAAATAATCCTGCTAAGTCTCTGATATGCTTGAACTTGTCTCTTTACTCGCTTTTCTTCTCATCGCGTTTAGCATAGGATCAAATGACACCTCCAACGCTTTTGGTGTATGTATTGGCTGCAAAATCATAAGCTTGAGAAAAGCAACGCTAATCTTGCTCGCTCTTGTCCTTTTAGGTATCTTTCTGCAAGGAGAAAGAATTATGAAAACTGTTGGCAAAGATCTCGTTGAACTCAGTGTTGAAATTTCGGCAATTGCAATGCTGATCGCTGCAGTAATAATCGTTTCCTCAAACTTCCGAGGATTGCCGGTTTCGACACATCAAGTCATCATTGGAAGCCTCATGGGCACTGCCGTTGCTTTTGGGGCACAGGTAAGTTTTAAAACTTTTCTCGGAATTCTCGCCTCATGGATAATTTCCCCCCTAATTTCGGGAATTTTTGCAGTAACAATTTTCTTATTTCTTGAAAATTTACTGAAAAAATTCTCTCTAATCGAAGCTGACAGGATCCTCAAGATCTTTATTTTCTGCTCTGCAACCCTGATTGCCTACAACACCGGTGCCAACGAACTTGCAACTGCTATGGCGCCAGTTATTCATGCAAAAGCATTCGAGCCCCTTGGTTCAGCAATTTTAGGAGCTTTTTTGCTCTGGCTTGGAGCTTTTTTGCTAAGCACAAGAGTTATCGAGACAGTTTGCAAAGGGATAACAGTTCTCGATCCAAAATCCGGACTTTCCGCCCATCTTGGAGCTGGAATAGCTGTTCTGGGTTTTACAAGTATAGGCATGCCTGTTTCAACAACTTATGCAATGATTGGCGGAATTGCGAGCGTGGGATTTTTAAAGGGTATTAGGGCTGTTAGGGTTGAAACTTTGAAAAAGATTGCAGTAAACTGGATTTTTGCTATCACCTTTTCCTTTGCAATCGGCTTTCTGGTTGCGAAAGCCATTCTCTTTATATCTTAGCTGCAACTAAACTAAAAAAGCTCCATGTAAACCTTGTTTAACTCTAAAAGAACTCTCTTTGCGATTTCTATCTCCCTCAAATCTACTTTTTCTCTTGCAGTGTGGCAATCACAAAGCTCCCCTGGCCCCCACACTACAACGTCGAACTTCTTCACCAAATTGCATGCATCAGTCCAAGAAGGCATTGTAGTATATTCCGGATAAAATCCCGCAGTTTTAATTGCTTTGGCGAGAATTTCTGCAATTTCTTTACTATAAAAACCATCTGCAGCCTCAATTATTTTCATTTCTGCATTTATCTTCTTCAGCTCCTCCATTGCGAGAGAAATTTGCCCGGGCTCAAGTAAAAAATCAAGCCTGAGATAGCACCAATCCGGGATAACGTATTCGCAACTGCCACCTTCAACTTTCAAAATGCTAACTCTGAACTTTTTTGATAGATCAAAGTAACTTCCAATCGCTTTTTCAATCGCGTTTACACCATATTCCGGCATGGATGCATGAGAGGGATAACCTTTGAAAATCAGATCAACTTCAATGCATCCCAAGTGCTTTGAAGCAATTTTTAGATTCGTTGGCTCCATCACGATTGCGTATTTCCCGTTCCAGTATTCCAAAAATTCTCTTGAACCGCTACCTGTCTCTTCCTCGTCGCAGAAAAAAGCTAAAGCAAAGTCAACACCTTTGCTTGCAGTTTCAAGCATCGCTGCAATACTTGCCTTCGCATCCGCAACTCCAGTGCCATAGGCGAAGTTTCCTTCAATTTTGAAGTCTGCCTTCAAACTTACTGTATCCAAATGAGTCGAAACGAGCAACTCACTATCCTTATTCGCAAGCAAAAACTTTTCTCTCTCAAAAACCTTGTAACCATGTTCTTCGAGATAATTTCTGACGAATTCCTTTATCCTTGCCTCTTCTCCACTCTTGGACGGTATTTCCATGAGTGTCTTTAACAACACTAAAAGGATTTAAAAGTGGAGAATTAAAATTTTCTCTCGTGGAGATAAGGAATGTGAGAAGAGAAGACATTCAGAACTTTGTTGATGTTTATGCAATCAGTTATAAGGGGCTCGAAGAATACGCTTATAGGACAAAAAGAGACATTCGAAATTACTTCAAATGGTTGTTCAAAAGAGACAAAAATGGCTTTTTTGTGGCAGAAATCGATGCAAAAGCTGTTGGTTTTGTCGCATGCGATACAAACTGGTTCAGTCTTTTTGAATTTAAAAAAGTCGGTGAAATTCATGAGATCTTTGTTTTGCCGGAATATAGAAAAAAACGGGTAGCTTCAACCCTTCTCACCTCAGCCTTGGAATACGCTCTAAAAAAAGGGAGAGACGTAGCTGAATTATGGGTTGGTGAAAAAAACAGCGCTGCAAAGCTATTTTACGAGAAAAATGGTTTTAGAGAGACAGAGAAAATTGGCAAATGGGTTAGGATGGTAAAGTCTCTCATTTAGTGCATCGAATTTTCTCTGCATTTATTCTTTCCACCTTTGAATTTCCTTCGATTTCAACTAACTCCGCATTTATTTCACCAATTTTGCATCCGTCTCCAATCTTTACTTTTTTTGCATTTACCATTTTTCCTATGCATCCGTTGAGTATAATGACTTCAGAGGCATTTATTCTCCCAAAAACAGAAAAAGCACCGACAACTATTTTTTCGCATGAAGCAGAATTAAATTGGCAGCCTTTTCCAATTAGGATCTCTTTGCCTTTGACATCCCTTATTTTAGATTGAACTCCAACTACCACAGTTCCGCTGAAGCTGATCACTTCCTTCACCCTGGAAAAATTCTCTATGAGCATTATGTTACGCTTTTTATCAACTTTCATTTTACTCCCTGTCTTATCTTTACCGCCACACCCTTTTTCAATTCAAGCATCTCATATGCTGAGAGGATAGCTTTCCCGGTTGCGAGCAGCTCGTCCTTCTCATTTACTACGAGAACTTCATCATTTGCGCGTATCTTGCGATCAACTTCGACAACGTGTTTTGCAAAAACACTTCTGCCCATTGCTATGAAATCCGCCACATCGTTTGCAACAACAACTCTCAGCTTTGGAAAAGGGAAGAATTTGTGCAATCTCCGAGCACCTTCGATGCTTAGCGTAAGCAATCCAGAATCCGCTTTCAGCGTCGCTATCCTTATTCCACTGTCGAGTATCTGCCTTATTTTACCATTTTTCGATAGCAAAAATTCGCATGTGTTAGGAAAAAGAACTTTTCCAGCGCCGAAGCCAAGCTGGTAATCTGCGATTACTCTGACAATTCTGAGATTATCTACCATACCTCCTTTCCCTCCGTTGATATTCCCGAAGCATTCTGAGGAAGTCTATGTATCTTATGGTTTTCCAGTCGATGTCCATGAAGTATAGTTCACTATAAATGCCTTGCCAAATTAAAAACTCCGAAACCTCTTTACCCGCTTTAACTATGATGTCTGGCTGAGACCTTATACTAAGCTCGGTTTCAAAGATTGACTCATCAACATCATAAGGGCTGAGCTCACCCCTAATAATTTTTTCCGCAAACTTTTTTATCGCATTTACGATTTCACGCTTACCCGAGTGATTCAGAACATTTACAACGATGTCTCCGTCTCCTTTCGAATAAATCTTATCATTTTTTATAAAATTTACTTTAACATTTTCGATCTCAATCGAGAAGGAGTCTGAACAAACAGTTATTTCGCGTATTCTAAACTTTCTGCACCATTCAACAAATTTCCTAAAACCATCTCCAACTTCAGAGCAAATCACCACTATGTGGCGAGGAAATTTTCTTCCCTTCCTTATTTTTCTTTCAAGCATGAGCTGGTATAGCAGATATAGCACTTAAAAATTTAAATGTCCTACTACTTAACCCTTTCCAATGCTAATTCCAGCAACTCTATCGCTTATAGCGCTGCTCGGTATTAATCTTGAAGCCAGAATAGTGTTCGCAATTGTTTTCATCCTAACGATGATCTATGCTTACAGAGAACCAAAGGGGGAGTATTTCAAGCTCCTGATCACAGCTGCGACTCTTTCAGCGCTCGCATGCTTTATGCAGAAAGAAATTGTTTATGCATCCCTCTTTTTATCTTTTTTTTATGAGTTAAGAAAAGGTCCAATGTGGAATATCGGAATTTTTACGTGTGCTGGAGTTGTGTATTTCACCCTTTATGACCTTTTTAATTTAATTCTCAACCCAATAGAGTATCTCATTTTCATTTCTCTTGCCGGCGCACTTTCGGCTTCTCTTATAGACACTGTAAAAACATCTGCTGATAAAAGAGTTGCCATGCTCATCGCTGTTGCCACAACTTTCGCAATCTTTAAGATATACATTCCCTCCACCTCCTTAGAATCGCTTGCAATTGCATTTTTTGTTTCCTTTATTTTATCCCTTCTCGCATTAAAAGCGAGAATCGCAGATGAGAGTGGGCTCATGAGTGCGACAATTGTCGGAACAGTAACAATACTTTTCACAGATCTTCGCTTCTTTGCAGTCTTACTGCTTTTTTATCTTGTGGGTTCGATTACAACGAAATACAAGTACTCCCTAAAGTTGAAACTTGGTGTTGCAGAACCCTCAGGCGGAGCAAGAGGTTTCTCGAATGTTTTTGGCAACAGTTTAGCCCCACTTTTCTTTGCAATGCAATTTGGAGTTACAAAAGATACATCTTTTGCCATAGCGTTCATAGCATCCGTTGCAACTGCTCTTGGGGATACAATGGCAAGTGAAATAGGTAAAATTGCGAATAACGTTTACTTGATAACTAATTTCAAGAAAGTCAGACCTGGAACAAGTGGGGGGATTTCAGTTATAGGAGAAATTTCTGCTTTTTTTGGCTGCATTATCGTCTTTCTTTTCTCTTTTGCACTTGGTTTAATCGATCTTTGGTATGTTTTTCCAGTTGTAGCTGCAGCTTTCCTCGGAATCCATGTTGACAGCCTCCTTGGCGCGACGCTTGAGCAAAAAAGTTATCTCAACAACTCCGCAGTGAATTTTCTTGCAACACTTTTCTCGGGATTCCTTTGCTATCTCCTTATAGCGTAAACTGCCGCGAGTGCAAAAAGGGCAATAGCAATCTCAAATCCAGGAATTTGAAGGATTCTTTTCAGAGATCCCTTAGCTTCTGGGAGAGCAGGAGTTGTTATTTCATAACCCGTATGCACAAGCTCCCTTTCACCCTTTATCTTAGCAATGTTTAGCATGAACTTTGCAATTCTCTCTGAAAGTGAATAATACAAAAGTTTCGCATAAACGTTCTTTGAAGTTTCTGCAAATTCAAAATATGCTATTGGCAGAATTGGATATCCAACTTCTTCAGCTTCACCAATTGCAATTTCAGCACTCTTCTTCCTTTCCTCCACTTTTGCTGAAATGTCCTCATACTTTGCCTCTATCGACAGACTCGCATCTGTAATCGCATTGAGAGCTTCAAAAACAGCACCAGCATAAAGCGTTTCGGAATAAAGATTTTTTGCTATCTCAAGCGATTCAATAGCATTTTCAATCATCTCTTCATAACCACCAAGCGATGAAGCATAGACAAGCATTGAATTTCCCTGATTTATGTAAAACTCAGCTCTCTTTTTTATTTCTGAGACGTCGAGATCGTAGTCATTCTCTACCTCTGGCAAAATTGAAAGCCATACTTTTGCGCTTTCCAATCTTTCTTTAGCATATGCGAGATTGTAAAGCAAATCCTCAACAGTTCTTGAATTTTTTGCTTTTTTTATGGCATTTTCTGTCTCTGCCACTCTCTCCTGTGCTCCCGCAATAATCTGAATTGAATTAACACCCAGCTGTTCTTTTTTCAAGTATTCTTTTAATTCCGAAATCTCGCTCTCAACTTTTTTCATTTCATTCTCTACTTGCTGTGTGGAAATGAGTGTTTTTTTGAACATCTCGTATCTCATCAGAATTTTTGCCTGGAAGTATTTGCTTGTTGCCGTGTAGTAATTTCCAGAGTTGTAATCCTCCTCGGCTTTACTCAGTAACTCTTTTGTCTCCTTTGTTGTATAACCTTGCAATTCAGAAATGCTCTCCTTCATTTTGTCAGCGAGGAGCTTTAAAAACTTGGAATAGAGAGTTATGTTCACGCTTTTTTCCGGCTTTGATATCCAGTAACCCGTGTAATAGCGCAGAGCATCGTTTATCGTTTTAACCTCGATTACATCAACCCCGAGTTTTTTCCCATACTCTACCAAGTTTAACTCTTTAACCTCGGTTGTAACAACGTTTAATATCCCAACTTTTCTAACAGTTTTCTCCTCAACAAGGATAACACTCTGACCGCTTGGAATTAGAAATATCTTACCGCCATTCTTGGCAACGGCCTCAAGCTTATAGTTCAGACCACCAACGGGGCCGATGAAACCATCGGGGTAGATCATTCCGCTCATATAAACCTTTTCATCCAAATTGAGACCCTTTAATGCTGCAATCGTTGCAACAGTCATCACAGCCCCTGCTGAGGGGCCACCAACAATTGGAGCATCTGCTTCGATGATGTAAAAGAAGTCAAATTTGGTGAACTCGATACCAAGTAAATCGCAGGCTGTGATTGCTGAGAACTGGGCACTTCCTTGCATATCAATCTCCGTAAAAGGCGAAGTTGAGACAAAAACCCTCCCATTTCCTGGATTTATTAGCACGGTTATGTTTATCGCAACACCTTTTGGCTCTTCTCCACTCGTAACAGCAACCGCCTTTATCTTTTTCTCGGTTTCAAATGCTGCTGCTGAATTTGTAATTGCAAGAAAGATTAGGATCGCAATTATTACAACCTGCATCAATAAAATACTCTGACGAGGATTTAAAAAAATTTGTGTAGCAAAAAATTAGAGTGCCTTTATAACTCCTTCTCCTTTAACGTTCACATCCCCAACCCAGCCTTTCTCAGTCTTTTTGAAGGTCGGAAGCAAATCGAAGCTTCCCTTGATCCTTATTTCTCCTCCACGCATGTCCCCGCCGACGAAACCGCATGAGCCATGGATCTCGATTACTCCAGCACGCATTTCAGTTCCAACAAAGTCGCCAGCATTGCCCTTGATTATTATTTCGCCACCGTTCATCTTCTCGCCAACGTAATTCCCAGCGTTTCCCTCAATTATTATTTTTCCTGCAGTCATACCAACTGCGTCGCCGTAGTAAGCGCAACCGATGAGATTGCCAACATTGCCCTTAACAATTATTTCCCCGCCAGCCATTTCGATGCCGAGCCAGTCATCAGCGTTACCCTCAATGATTATTTTTCCACCGCGCATAAAAGCTCCGCAGTTAGCTCCAACGCTTCCCCTAACAACAATTTCGCCATCAAGCATCTTTGTTCCAATCCACTTCACCCTGCTAAAGTCGCCTTCAAGAATTAGCTTCTTCTCTTCACCCTGCTTTACAATTTCGAAGAGTTCTCCAAGCTCAGCGACTTTGTTGCCATAGTAAACCTTGAACTTCTTTACTTCCTCGACGCTTTTTGTAGCGAGCTCAGGTGTTAGCTCGGCTTCGACGCAAACATCGAAATCCTTCTTCGGCCTTATGATAAGCATTTAAACCACCTCAATCTTTGCAGGTTTTTTAATCCAGCGCTCCTCAACGCCATAATTGCCAAGCTGGACGCTGTAATAGTTGAAATACTCCCTAACGTCGGACATTACTGCCCGAATTTCTGCCTTCTTCGTTGCATCGACCCAGTAAGTTTTTCCAGCGACCTCTTTCACGAGTTCACCTTTACTCGCGATTATCTCTCCACCTTTAATCGTAAACTCCGCGATCTTGAAAGCTTTGTAGACTTTCTCGAATTCGTTGCTGAAATCTGTCTCTAAGGGATTGATGTTGTAAATCGCTATGTCCGCATCCGCTCCAACGCCGAGATGGCCTTTGTTTTCAAGCCCGAGGATCTTTGCGGGTAAGCTTCTTGTCATGTGAATCACTTCGTATAGCGTTTTCTCTGTTTCAATGCTCGGCAAAGTCGTTGCTTTTTGAACGTATTGGTGAGCTTTCTTCAGCTCTCCCTCCCGCATCTTCTTGCTCATCAGCATCGCCATCACATATGGATATTCCGTAAATGGGCCACCATTGGGGTAGTCTGTTGTAAGCACAACCTTGCTGCTGTCCACGAGGAGTCCCAATTCTAAGCCGATAGCCCACTGCAAGGAGTGCACAGGATTGCTTGGCAAGTAACCAATTGGCACTATACCAGCACCAGTTTCAACTTCCGTATCTTTGTTGCTCCATCTCGCCCCAATGAGCTTGTGCAGAGTAAATTGGAACGGAGCATCGCCTGTCATCGCTGTAGCATGCCCGAAGATTGCCTGACCCATGTCGATTGTTACGTTGTCCATCGAGTTCACGACTTTCGCAATCTCAGCAGCACCACTTGCAGCATCTCTCCAGCTACTACCAGCGTAGGCGTTGAACTGCACATGAGTAACGTGAAGCACCTGCCTTTTTGCGTTGCTGAATCCATTTGCAAGCTTTATTGACTCAATCGTGGTCTGATAGTTCCCCGGCACGCCGAGATTGTTGCAGTGCAAATGAACAGAATGTGGTAAACCAAGTGCTTCATTCGCCTTTATAAGCCATGTTATTATTTCCCTTGGAGTTACATTAAACCCCGGAACTTGATCATCAAGGCTTTTCACGTTTCCCCCATACATCCAAGCCTCAACGCCTCCAGGGTTGACAACTTTGACTCCAAAGCCCTTTGTCCTTTCAATTGCCCAGGCAACCAATGCCTTGAGCTTCTCAAGATTCTTTTCTTCGATGCACTTGAAAACGAGGTGCCAGTTTCCGAAAACTGGCAGAGCGCCTTTGTCTATCATCGGAATTGCATCAAGCTCTTCATGTGTGTGCAAAGCCCCTATAGGTGGCTGTGCAGCTTCAAAACTCGTTGTGTAGCCCATTTTTGCGTATTCATAACCAATTGCCGGAGCAGTAAGCAGAACTCTTCCAACCGTTGCCCTAAACTTGCCTGCAATGTTTCTAACGACTCTCATCTCCTCCGGGCGCATCGTTCTTCCAGTGTTGATCTTGCTCCCAGCAATGTGCGCGTGCATGTCAACGCCACCAGCGACTACGAGTTTTCCGCTTGCGTCAATTACTTTACATTCCTCTTTCCTGACTTCATTTTCAGCAACGATCTTGCCATTCTTAACGAAAATGTCCATTTTCTCTGCTTTGATTTTGTTCTTGGGATCAACAACAATTCCGTTCTTTATCCAGAGCATTTTTTCACCCCTTCAGCTTTTCAACTCTCTTAAGGATCTCTTCAAGGATTTTTTCGTCAGTCCAGTAATTCGTGTCAATGATCTTCTTCACTCTCAGCGGAATGCAGTCCATTCTGTAAGCTGTGCCTTCAGCTTCAATTCCATACACTGCAGATGGAATTACTACTTTTGCGAGCAAAGTGGTCATGTTCGGATATGGATCGATCTGGATCACGGGGATCTGCTTCAAATGCTTCACTGCCATCTTCGGGAAGTGCGCCACTGGATCTGAAGCAACAATAAGCGCAGCATCGCAATCTCGACGCTTTAGAACTTCAACTGCGGAGAATTCAGCTGGAGAAAATCTCGGATAACCGCGACTGAAATCGATCGCGTACTGATAACCAACTTCCCATGCGGGCACTTCTCCAGCACCAACGACGTTGTAATGTCCTCTCATTGGCCATATTACCCAGCGAGTTGTTCGATTAAGCAATTGCACAAGTTTTATCGCATTCTCAATGTTTCTATCCCTTCCCCTCGATTGCGTAACGCCGAGACCGTAGAAAATTGCACCATACTTCGCCTTCTTCATTATCTCCGCAAGCTCCATAAGTTTCTCCTTTGCAACTCCTCCAACTTCGCTCGGCACAACTTCAGCGTTCCCGCTTATTATAGCTCTCAAAGCAGAGATAATTGCGTAATCGTAACCCGGCTTAATCTGCACAAACATGTCCGCGATTTTTGCAGTTTTAGTTGGGCGAACGTCAACAACAATGACTTTTCTTTGCTTCCTATCTTTTACAAGCAGTCCTTTAACCGAGATCGAGTATCTTATCCCATGCCTTGGATGAGCTTCCATTGGATTTGAACCCCAGAAAATCACAACATCCGCGCGGTTCTTTATTGAGCCAAGCGTCGCTCCTGGCAATCCTTCTTCGATTACTGCGAGCGTTCCAGGAGCGTGACAAACACTTGCGCACTGATCGTAAACCCCTCCGAGTTTTTCTGCAAGAAGAACGCCAAGCCTTATTGCCTCGTTCACAGTTGAAGCCCAGCCATAAAGCAATGGCTTCTTCGCATTCGCGAGAATCTCTGCAGCTTTTTCAATCGCAGTCTCATAGCTTACCTCCTTTCCATCAACCATTGGGGCCTTTATTCTTTCTTTTTCTGCAAATTTACTGCTTCCAAGCCTGCACAGCTTCTTTACCTTCTTCTTTTCAACATCGTACTCTCCATCGTCGCAAACACTTCCACAGAAAGTGCAGATAACGTCCTGCATTTAAATCGCCTCCAGAAGCTCTTTAACAGTCTTAACTCTTTCTTCAGTCTTCTCAAGCGTTGCTTTCACACCTTTGAACTGAGGCATTCCTGTGCCATCTGTTGCGGGGTCGATTACAGCGTTTGCATAAGGTCCCATGGGGATAAAAGCTATGCCCTTTGGCAATTCAGATTTCCTTGCAAAAACCACGACTTCACCAAAATCCGTTTTGACTTTGACTTTCTCTCCCTCTTTAAGCGCCAACTGCTTAAAGTCTTCTTCGCTGAGCTCAATGTAATTTACCGCATTAAAATACTCTTCGCTTAGTTTCTCTTCAACAGTTGCCCCCTGATCAAGAGTTCTACCAGTTATAAGCTCAACCACCACCATAGCACCACCAAATTATCAGTGCGTTTTTGGCTAAGGTATATATAACGATATCTCTTTTTGTGATTGACACATGGAAAACGCTTAAATAGGGGTTAATGTCATAATAATAATAAGGTGATAAGATGGCGAGAACTATTACCGTTGCCTCAGGAAAAGGTGGAACTGGGAAAACTACGATAACAGCCAATCTTGGCATAGCATTAACGCAGCTTGGATACGATGTAACGATCGTTGATGCTGACATTACAATGGCAAATCTCGAGCTTATTCTCGGAATGGAGGGCTTGCCAATCACTTTGCAGAATGTTCTCGCAGGCGAGGCAAAGATTGAAGAAGCAGTGTACGTTGGTCCGGGTGGTGTTAAGATAGTCCCTGCGGGTGTGAGTCTTGAGGGACTTAGAAAAGCAAATCCTGAAAAGCTCGAGGAAGTTCTTACGCGAATCGTCGGTAGCACGGACATTCTGATTCTCGACGCCCCTGCAGGGCTCGAAAGGAGTGCAGTTATAGCGATTGCTGCAGCGCAAGAGCTTTTACTTGTTGTAAACCCTGAAATAGCTTCGATTACCGATGGTCTTAAGACGAAAATCGTTGCTGAAAGACTTGGGACAAAAACTTTGGGGGTTGTGATAAACAGGATGACTGGCTGGGGAATTGATATGGCCAAGGCAGAAATCGAAGCAATTCTCGAAGCAAAGGTAATTGCAACAATTCCCGAGGATCCCGAAGTCAGGAAGTCTGCTGCATTTGGAAAGCCTGTGGTTTTAAGTGCTCCAAATTCACCCGCTGCGATCGCGATAAAAGATCTCGCAATGGCAATATCTGGTAAGAAGAAAGAAGTTGTTGTCCCAGTTGTGAAAAAAGAGAGTGCAATAGCAAAGATGTTAAAAGTCTTTAGGAGGAAGAGATGATGGAATCAATTGAATATTTGTTGCTGATACTGCTTCTCTTCAGCCTTCTGCTGAATCTCGTTCAGTTGAGAAAAATAAGATCTCTCAACAAAGAGCTCCGCGAGGTTGGTGCAAGAGTTAGCGTAACAAAGGATGAACTTGTGCAGATAAGGAAGAGACTCGAGAGGATGAAAGGAGAAATAGAGTAATATATAGTATTGAAGCAAAAGCTTTTTCTATTTCCGAACTCTAATTTATTTAGGTGGTTTTGATGAGAAGATTTGACTGGCGTAAATTCAAAAAAAAAGGATTAAAGAAGCTCGTGAGCAAAGATGAGAAGATGCTCGAAGAGAAAGTGTATGAACTAAAGGCTGAGACGAAAGAAAAGAGAAGCATAAAAGAAGTTTCCAAGGAGGTGTTACCCGAAGAATGAAGTTAAAGCTTAACTTTGTTGGATTCAGCAAAAAAGAAGAGATAATCGAAGTGGATGGCAAAAAAAGATATTCTGATATTCTCGAGGAGCTTGGAATAAATCCCGAGACGGTTGTTTTGGTTAGGGATTCACTTCCATTACCAATCGACGATTTTGTGGAGGAGGGGGAAGTTAAAGTAATTCGCGTAATTTCCGGAGGTTAGCCTTATATCAATAATAATTTTCGATCAGATCAAAAAGGATAAAATATGTAAATTTTTTTTAAAAGTGAGAGAAAACTTTTTATAGATATTAGGATACATTCCAGTGATGCAAAAGGAAGAAGTGCTCGTCTTGCACTTGGTATTATTTCACATAAAGAAGATTTTAGAAGACGTTGGCGTCGCAAATGGGCATTTCTATGCGTATGAAAGGCTTGGTATAACTCCAGTGCACGTGAATCGAAGCAAATCAGAACACAAAAAGGCAGTTTTACTCCTCTGCAAAGGCATTTCAGAGATTCTAAGATCAAATTCTGCTGAAAAACTTCTACAAAACACCAAGCTTAGAGAAGAGCTGGAAGCAAGAGTTATTGCGCGGTAAGAGACAAAACCATGTAATACGCATCCTCTCCATCGCTGTAATAACTTGGAATATTTTCGACAATTTTAAATCCAAGCTTCTTGTAAAGTTGTTGAGCAACTTTGTTTGAAACTCTAACTTCGAGTGCAATCTTTTGTTTTCCCCTCATCTTCAGTTTTTCAATTGCCCTCCTCATCAGCGCTTCCCCAATACCTTTGCCCCTGAACTCTTTTCTCACAGCTATTGAAACTATTTTGCCAGTGAACTTGTCAACGTCCATTGTAACAACGTAACCCACAACTTTACCCCCGATTTCGGCAACGAATAAATCAGTGCCATATGTGAGGTAGATGTATACATCAAACGAGGGGTTTCTCGGATTAAATGCCTCACTATCTATTTCGAGCACATCCTTAAAATCTTTTACCGAATACTCCCTAATTATTACTTGCACAAAGATTTATACCTCTTAAGAGAATATCAATTTAGTGCTTGCACTTGCAGAGTTCATAGCGGAGAGATATCGAAAGGTTGCGGAAATTGGAATAGGTTCTAACAAAGCCTTAGCAGAACTTCTGGCTTCAAAAGGTGTAAAAGTCGTGGCCACGGATATTAAAACAGTTAAAACGAGTGTTGAATTCTACATTGACGACATTTTTAAACCCAAAATTGAGATATACAGGGGTGTTGAGCTTATATATTCAATTCGCCCACCACCAGAGCTTTTTGAACCTATACTCGAGCTTTCAAGAATTCTTAACGCGGATTGCATAATAAAGCCCTTGTATGGTGATTACTTCAATGGGGAACTTGTAAACTACAAAGGGCTAAGCTTTTACCTATGGAGACGAAACAATATCTGATTAGAAAATTCGAGGAATACTACAGAAAAAAAAGAATTCGATTACCAAAGAATTTTGAACAAAGGGAATTTGCATTTGTGCCCTTCGAATCCCTGCCCCAATTTGTAATGAAAAGACACAACGCTTTCTCTTCCGAGGAAGATTTTAGAGCCTATATCCTCTCTGCAATTCCCGCTCACATTTATTATTCCTCTGCCTATTATGAGAGGCCAAATGAAGAGAACATGGAAAAAAAAGGCTGGAAAGGAGCGGATTTGATTTTTGACATTGATGCGGATCACTTGCCTGTGAGAACAAGTTCTATTGAGCACGCTTTGGCTATTGCAAAAAGAGAAGTGCAAAAATTGCTAAAGATACTCTCAGTTGATTTTGGTGTTAAGGAAGTCGAAGTCTTCTTTTCAGGCGGGAGAGGTTACCATGTCCACGTACTTGATGAGGACTTTTTAAACCTCGGTTCTCCTGAAAGAAGGGAA
The DNA here is from genome assembly GCA_038866255.1 of Archaeoglobaceae archaeon. Lineage (GTDB taxonomy): Archaea > Halobacteriota > Archaeoglobi > Archaeoglobales > Archaeoglobaceae > WYZ-LMO2. The sequence continues at coordinate 58,329 of JAWBZL010000001.1, read as the reverse complement.
ATCGTGGACTATCTAATGCTTAACAACCCAAAAATAGTTGAGAAAAGCAGCATCTTGGACTCAAACGCTGCAATAAGGATTACAAGACTGTTGGAGAAGAAGGGAATAAGTGGGAAAGAGATAATAAAAAGGCCAAGAGATTTTGAAAGGGAGATTTCTTCCCTTCGTGTTTACATCGATGCTCCAGTTACAGCAGACGTTAAAAGGTTAATAAGATTGCCAGAAAGTCTTCACGGAAAAACTGGTTTAAGAGTTGTAGAAGTTGAGGATCTGAAATCCTTTGATCCTTTTAGGGATGCGATTGCCTTTGGGGAAGAGAAGGTGAAAATAAGAGTTCTGAGTAGGATTAAAATGAGAATGCACAAACTCGAACTCGATTTCCATCCTGGGGAGGTTGTCGCAATTCCGGAATTCTCGGCCATATACTTGTTATGCAGAGGCATGGCGACAATATAACTTCAGAACATTCAGAAGAGCATCGTTTTCTTCTCTTCTTCCAATGGTTATTCTAAGGTATTTTCCTTCAAGCCCAATGAGATTTATAAGGTTTCTGACGACAATTCCCTTGCTCAGGAGGAGCTCAAAGAGGTCATCAGTTGTCTTAACGAGCAGGAAGTTTGCTTTAGACGGATAAACTACGAGTCCAAGTTTTTTAAGTTCCATAAAAACTCTTTCTCGTTCTGAAATAATCTTTTTCTTCAGCTCTAAGTAGTAATCAAGCGATTTTATAGCAGAAATTGCAACTTCAACTGCCGGAGAAGAGATTGCAAATGGGAGTCTTATTTTCTCTATAGCATTTGCAATTTCTTTACTCGCTATGGCGTAGCCAATTCTAAGTCCTGCAAGACCAAAGAATTTCGAGAAACTTCTGAGAACGATAACGTTGTCGAACTGCAAAGCAAATGCAAGCAAATTCTCCTCTGAAAACTCTGCATACGCTTCATCGATAACGAGAAACTCAGAGCTTTCCGCAATTTTTTCAACTACCTTTTTTTCAACAACATTACCAGTTGGGTTGTTTGGTGAGCATAAAATCGTTAGTTTTGGTCTTTCCTCTTCGAAAAGATTTGCTTCAAGTTCATAATTTTCAAAAACTGGCATTAAAATACTCGAATTTCTGAGCATAGCATAGATTGCGTAGAGCGAATAAGATGGCATTGGTATTACAACTTTATCGAGCTCCTCAACCAAAGCTTCACAGATACATGAAATAAGCTCCGAAGACCCGCAACCAACCGCTATTCTTTCGGTCTCAACCCCAGTATAGTCTGAAATTGCTTTTTTGAGCTTTGAATAACTTGCATCAGGATATCGATTTATTCTCGACAAAGAATGCATGTATGCATTTTTAACTGCCTCACTCGGTTCATATGGATTCTCGTTGGAGCTCAGGTTTATTACCTCCCCTTCTGGGAAAATCCCGGGCTCATATGGGTTTATAATTCTTAAAACGTTTCGCATGCTCTCACTATGAGTTCAAGATTTTTTAACGATTGCTCGTCTCTAAAAAATGGGTCTGAAAGCACAACGTGATCGCATATCTGTAACAAAGCTTTTATTTTTGCTTTTATCTCTTCCAAGTCTCCATACAATGCGAAATTGTTTAGCAAAAACTCCCTATGTTTAAAAACTCCGGAATCACTTATTGATTCTCCTCTCCTCCTTTTTGAAACGAGTTCTTTGAGATTTAGCCCAAGATTTATACCAAACCTTTTCTCAACTCCCTTCAGCACAATTGCAGCTGCTAAAACTAAATCTTCTTCGAATTGACTTGGGAAAAACAAAGTAGGACCGTAGGCAATTTTTAGTCCCATTTCAATATATGAGGAAAGCCACTTGACAAGAGAAGGATTAATGTAATTAATCAGGACTCCATCTGCAATACGCGACGAAAGTCTTGCAATTCTTGGCGAAGAGCAACCTGCAAAAACTTTTCTTGGTTTTAAAGTCTCAATACATCTCAAAACTTTCTCAACGGCTTTTTTTGCATCTTTAAACTCTCCCGCCCCAACTCCAACAAGGAAGCGATTGCCAAATCTTTCCTCAAGTGATTCGATTTCCGATAATATCTTTTCACATTCCCTTTTCTCAACAGAAAGAACACCAAAACCTATTAAGAGTTCTGTGTGTTTAGCAAGTATCTCCGCAGTTAAAAAGGGATCAAAGTCAAAGTCTCCTACCCATATTACTTTTAAACCCGATTTTTCTGCAATCCTTCCCTTCTCAGCAATCTCTTTTTCGCTTAAATCTCCATTTATGTTTATGCTCACCTTACCAATCGAGAAGTCTCTCAATTTTTTCACTCCTTACCTCCTTTTTTGGTTTGTAAAGTAGTTTTTCGGTAAGCTTATCTCCATAAATTTCAAAGAGATACTTCGCAGACAGCTTCGCAATTTCGTGTATTTTCATGTCCCCAATTTCCTTCTTAACTTTTTCCTTTCTTCTGTCAGCGTAATAAGTGCAGAAAAGACATCGATATTTGGATATCCTTCTCGGCTCGGTTTCTGAGAAAATATCTTCAATTGCCTCAAGAGCACAATGAGTCCCATCACTGAACTTGCAATATGCAGCCTTCTCATTAGCAATCTCTTTTGCGATTGCAATGAACTCCTTTATTTCAGAACTGCCTTCGCCCCTTTTCTTGCCAAGAAAACCTTCAAGGAGTTTTAGAACGAGCTCCTCCGGTGATAACTTCAAACTCTCAGCTTTCTCAATCAACTTCTTTTCAAGCTCTTCTGGAATTTCTATGCTCAGCCTCATGTTTTTCTTTTTCTAACTTTCTCTTCTTCAACTTTCTCTTTTTCCTCACTCTTTTTTTCGCTCAGCATAACTCCGAGTTTGTAAAAACCGCTTACATTGCTTGCAATCGGATTCTCTGGTTTCTTAATATCGAACTCTGCAAACTTACCTTTTAAAGCCTCAAATACACCTGGCAAAAGGATTCCACCACCAGTTGCAACGAAGTTGTCAAGGAGGGTTGTTGAAAGCCCTTCAAGTGTTGAATTTACTCTTGCAACGATCTTTTCCACCCAGTTTTTCATTGCAGTCTCGTATTCTTTGTTTATATCCTCTTTCTTCACAACAATCTTTTTTCCACTTCTGATCCTCCCAACTGAGACCTCATTTACAAGCAGGTTCGTTATCTCCTCGGGAGAGAGATTTATCCCGGTTTTACTTCTCACAGTAACTTCTAAAGCGCTGTATAAGCTATCAACTCCAGTTAGCATTGTGTCTCCTTTCAGAAATTCCATGTCTGCAATGACGGCGATGTCAGTTGTTCCAAAGCCTATATCAAGGCAAACACCCGTTTCAATTCCCATTGAAACAAGAGTTCCAACAGGTTCAGGAAAAACGAGAACTTTGGCTTTTGTTTCTGTCTCTAACTTCGTCTTGAGTTCTTCCCTTTCCTTTTTAGAGGACTTAACAGGCAAACCTGTTGCAATCAAATCTGGTTTTCCAATTTTTGAAATTGCAAATTTTGCAAGCTCTAAAAAAGATTCGTGAACTATTCTACCATCCTTAATTGGTCTCCAGAGCTCAATTGTCTCATTCGCCTTCATTGCAGCCAAAGCTTCGTCGCCGATGTAAACACTCTTTGTCTCCTCCTTTAAACTCCACTCTTTCTCCTCGGCAAAAGCGACAACAGATGGGAAGATTAGAAGTTTCTCACCATCTGTTGCTTTTGTGTAATTCGTCCCTATGTCGATTCCAATAACCTTCATAATCAAAAGTAAACAAGAGTTTAAAAAAATTTTTGAATGATTTATGCAAAAAACCTTTAAGCATAAAATTTACGACCGCAATGTTTTTAAGCAAAAAGCCTCAGTGTTTTTAAACCCGCCTTAGCTCAGCCTGGGAGAGCGCGGGACTGTAGTTTGCGCCTCCGCGCAAGCGGAGATCCCGGTGTCCCCGGTTCAAATCCGGGAGGCGGGACTTCATTTTTAAAACTTTTTACCATGGCACATCCTTTAGCCCCAATTTGTAGGCGATAATATTAACCCCAAGGTGTAAGAAGGGCGTGATCAAAAAAGCCACCAAAATTTCAGAAGTTGCGAACAATTTCCAAAAAGAAGGGGAGAAAGATGCAAAAGCAAATGCAAAACAAAGGAAGGTTAACTGATCCACTATTGGAAATTTTTTTCCTCTCTCTAAATTTAGCCTTCTTTTTATAAAACTACCAAATGCATCTCCACACATCGAGCCAACTGCAAATGCAAGAACGAGGAAAAAAAAGTCTGAATAACTTAGAGAGGAGTAAAAATTGATGTTTGCAAATCTTTCAATCATTCTCTGGACATTTGCTATCAAAATCCCTCCAAGAATTCCGCCAAAAAATCCAGAAAAAGTTTTTCCATCCCCAAAAATTCTTCTACCATCTAAAAAGTTCTTTCCAAAATCCATCGGTTTCAGGCCACCCAGCAAAACCGCAAAATTGTTCGGTGTGTAAGCGGGAAGTAAAAGCCATATGATTTTTCCAATCATTTCAAGCATCGCAAACACACCTCGATTCGCAACCTTTGCAAGCAAAAGCTTTCCATTCGTCAATAAATTCTGCAATTCTATCCTTCAAATTGCTCCATCGAATTCTTAAGCCAGTTATAACTTGAAGTTTTTCGAGAGCAAATTCGTCCAATTCCCTTACTTCCCTCTCTGAGTCCAAGGAGTAGTTGCAGAGACCAGCATTATGCATAAGCGAAGTTGTCTGCGAGCTAAAAACTTAATTGGATAAGATTTTTAAGTAGAGCTCAAACCTTCATCAATGGGTAAAACAGGTAGTGTTACGTGGATAAAGATAAAGAAAAGGAATAGCAACGAATACAGACTTGTGCCGACAAAGTGGCAGAACTACAAAAAACCCGGTCCAGGACAAAAGTATACTTCAGAAGGGAAAAAAAGGTGTAGAATAAAGAGATCCCCGAAGTCAATACTGGGAGTGAAGAGTTAACTCCGTGAATGCAGAAGATAAAGAGTTAAGAATAACGGAGCATATAGCTGAGCTTAGAAAAAGAGCACTTAGGGTTTTCCTCGTCTTTTTGTTACTTTTTCCAGCTCTTCTGTACTTTTCTCCAAAGCTAATTCAAAATCTTTGGTGGGAACTTGTTAAAGAAGAGATGTTTGCCTTTAATGTTCTCGAGTGGATTCTGTTAAACCTGACTTTTTCCATCATTCTCTCACTCATCCTTCTCTACCCGTATGCGATTTTTGAGATTTACCAGTTCGCAAAACCCGGGCTTTATGGGCATGAAAGGAGATTCTTAAAATCACTACTTCTGCCAAGTTATGCTCTATTCCTTCTTGGTTTAATGATTTCCTACAAAATAATTCTTCCATTGCTTTTTAGCCTTTCTTATGGTGATCCCTTTTTCTCAGTAGAGAGAACGATGAGCAATGCACTCAGAATTTCATTTACATTCGCCATATCTCTTCAGATACCGTTAGCAGTTTTTATGCTGGATCGTTTCAGAATAGCAACCTATGAAACGCTAAGAAATTTGAGATTGCCGGTTTATTTGCTCTTAACAATTCTTATTCTTAACTCCTCTACAGATTTTAGTGGTTTCGCACAAATTGCAACTCTTATTACACTTGGCCTAATGTTTGAGCTTGGACTTACAATTCTGAAATTCAGCAAAAGATATATAGATAAGAGGTTTTAAGTTTTCATAATGCTAATTGTAATTGCTGGTGCTGGAGAAGTGGGTTATGAACTTGCTAAATCTCTTTCAGAAAAAAATGATGTTTATGTAATCGACAAAGATCGAGAAAAACTCGAAAGACTGGCAAATCTCGACGTTATAACGATCAGAGGTAATGCCGGAAATTTAAATGTTTTAAGGGAGGCACAGACAGAGAAAGCCAATTTGTTCCTTGCAGTGACAGGAAATGATGAAATTAACCTCATCTCAGCCCTGACAGCAAAAAGACTTGGAGCAAAAAAAACCTTTGTTAGACTTGAAAATCCGGAATATGTGGATAGACCAGTAATAAGATTTCATCCACTTGGATTCGATGTAGTAATATGCCCACCACTCGCGTTGGCACAGGAAGCGGTTAGAATTATTGGCATCCCTCCAGCGGTTGATGTTTTAACCCTGGGTAGTGGAGAAACAGAACTCCTCGAGATACAGGTTACCGAGAGCTCAAACATTGCTGGTGTGAGCATTAGCGATCTAAAACTCCCACCGAAGACAATCATAACATCCATATACAGGGATGGGGAAATGATTTCTCCCGGAATTGAAAAACTAAGGGTTGGAGATAGAATCACGATTATAGGGGATAAAAAAGAGATTAAAAACCTTAAAGATATTTTTGGGCTTCCCGTTGTTAGAAAAGTTACAATATTTGGCACCGGGAGCATAAGCAGCTATGTCGCAGAAACTTTGTTGAAAGAAGGTGTTAGCGTTAAGGTTATAGGTATGCACAAAAAATCCTGTGAAGAGCTTAGCGAGAGATTAAGAGATCTCAAAGTTGTTTGTGGTAACTACTTAGACTTGGGATTTTTGCTCGAAGAAGAAGTCGGAAAGTCTGATGCTATTATAGCTTTTACGGAAAGTGATGAGAGAAATCTCATGGTCTCCCTGCTCTCAAAGAAACTTGGTGCGAGAAAGACGATAGCAAAAGTTGAGAACAACGACTATATGGAAATATTTGAAAAAGTTGGAGTAGACGTTGTTCTCAATCCGCGAAGGATAGCTATGCTTGAAGTTTTAAAGTTGTTGATGATGGAAAAAATAGAGGTAAAAACGATGGCAGAAATAAGGGGCTCTGTTATTATTGAAGTGGCAGTTAGAAATGAGAAAATTGTCAATAAGAAAATTTCCGAACTTGAAATTCCAAAAGATTCAGTTATCGCAGCCATAATCCGGGAAGGGGAATACATTTTACCCTATGATGAGCTGCAGCTGAACTTCGGAGATACGCTGCTAATACACACAAGTTGGAAAAGTCTTGGAAAAGTTGAGGAGATTTTTGAATGAATTGCCGCTACGTTTTGAACTCAATTGGGCAAATTCTAATAGTCTTCTCAGTTAGCTTCGCTTTTCCTTTGAGCTTTGCTTATTTCTCCAGCGAAAAGATTGAAGTTTTTTTAATCCCCCTCCTTCTCTCTCTGAGCCTTGGTGTTATACTCGTTGTTACACTCAAAGAGAGATTTGAAGAGCTAATCAGTGATCGGGAAGTTTACACAGTCGTTGCAATACTTTGGCTTATTATTCCAGGCTTTGGTTCGCTACCATTCATCTTAAGTGGCATAAATCCTCTGGATGCGTTTTTTGAGGCTTTTTCAGGTTTTACAACGACAGGTGCTACAGTTTTCGTTCCTGAAGAACTGACGAATTCTTTGCTCCTGTGGAGAAGCATGATGCAGTGGATTGGAGGACTTGGAATTGTTGTGATATTCCTAATATTTCTCCCTCAGATGAGAAAAAGCTCTGCATTGTTCCAAGCAGAATATCCTGCTGTTTTGCTACCAAAAATTAAACCAAAAATGCGAGAAATTGCAGTAAGTATTTTCCAGCTTTATCTCTTTCTCACGCTTGCAGAGATAATCGTCCTCTATATGCTTGGAATAAACTTGTTCGATGCAGTTGCACACAGTTTTTCAACGATCTCCACAGGTGGTTTTTCAACACATTCAGAAAGCATATACTACTTCAAAGATGTGCGAGTTGAAGCAGCAGTGGCTTTCTTTGCATTTATGGGTGGTGTAAACTTTGGTCTAATCTATGCGCTTAGAAGCAAACAGCTCAGAGTAATAGCAGATCTCGAATTCAGATACTATATCGGTTTTATAGCAATTTCAGCAATTTTGCTCACTTTTCTAAATCTCAGCCACTACAGCTATTTAGAATCGGCTAGATTTTCAGCTTTTCAGGCAATTTCAGTTGTTAGCAATACCGGATTCACAACAGCGGATTTTGATTCGTGGAGTGATGGATGCAAAATGATAATTCTCACTTTAATACTTATCGGTGGTTGCAGCGGCTCAACCGCTGGAGGGATGAAGGTGATAAGAGTTGTAATCCTTTTGAAATACGTTGCTCATCAGATCGCTCGAATGGTTGAGCCAAAGGCAATTAAAGTTATTAGATACGGGGATTACGTTGTTAGTAAAGAACTCGTTGAAGAAGTTGTCGCCTTTTTTATTCTCTACATTTTCATCTTTTTCGTCTCCTCTTTATTGCTGTCCCTCCTTGGCTATGACATGCAGACATCTCTTTCAGTCTCTGCATCGACGATAAGTAACTTTGGTCCCGCCTTCGGCCTGGGTGGTGCAACAGAGAACCTTGCCAATTTCTCGCCGATTGCAAAAATTGTTTTGATCTTCAACATGTGGTTTGGTAGACTCGAAATTCTCCCTGTTTTTAATTTCCTCTTTTCAGCACTTCGGAGAGAGAGCTGGTGAGATTATCGATTTTAACGCTAAACTGCTCTCCAGTGTTGAGATCTTTAACGCTGACTTCTCCTTTTTTCACTTCCTCCTCGCCAAGTATAACTGCGATCCTCGCCTTTAAGTCATTTGCAAAGCTGAGCTGTTTCTTCACATTTCTTTCGGCAACATCTACAATTGTCACAAAACCAGCATTTCGAAGTTTTGCTGCAATGTTAAAGGCTTCTTTCTCAAATCCGGGAAAGTTTACAATCACAACTATTGGCGCCCTTTGCTCTTTGTCTGTAACAAGCTCACATATTCTGTCGAAACCGATTGCAAAGCCACTTGCAGGAGTCTTTACCCCACCAAAAAGCTCTGCAAGTTCGTAACTTCCACCGCCACAGATCTGTTTCTGTGCTCCAAGGTTTTTTGCATAGCATTCGAAAACAGTGCCAGTATAGTAATCAAGACCCCTTGCAATTCCAAGATTGAGCTTAAACTCAACTCCAATTACTTCCAAAATATCTGCAAGCCTTTCAAGATATGTAAAATCATAATCAACAATCTCTTTTGCCTCTTCGAGCACTTCTTTTCCACCTTTTAGTTCCATCAGATTATACAATTTACTCTGAATCCCCATATCCACCCTAAGCTCGTTTAGATAACTTTCAAGCCCATTTTTATCTCCTTTGTCTATAAGTCTCATAGCTTTCGACGCTTTCTCCCCGAGGAAGCTTAAGAGATTTCGAAGTATCCCCACATGGCCTATATGGAGCTCAAATTCAATGTTGAGAGTTTTCAGCATTGTATAAGCCAAACTTATGACTTCAGCGTCTGCGAGATAGGAAGAGGAGCCTATTAGTTCAACTCCAAATTGCCAGAATTCCCTATATCGTCCTTTTTGAGGCCGTTCATAGCGAAAACAGTTTCCAAAGTAATAGAACCGCAACGGCTTTGGCATGTTGCTGCATTGGTTGACGAAAAATCTGATTATTGGCGCTGTTAGTTCTGGACGGAGGGCAAGCTCTCTTGCTGACTTGTCTTCAAACACATACATTTCTTCAACTATTTCCTCCCCAGATTTAATTTTAAAAAGCTCTGAATGTTCAAAAGTCGGTGTTAAAACCTCCCTATATCCAAAGCTCTCTGCTATCTCTCTCAATTTTCTCTCAATTGCCCTTCTTTTTTCCATCTCTTCTGGCAAAAAGTCTCTCGTGCCTCTTGGTCTTTCAATTTTCACGGGCTAAATTCTTCTCAGGGTAAAAAATTCTTACTGTTAAGGATAAACAAAAATTTAGGAAGAAAAGGCTTTTTCAAGGGGCGGAACAACTTGCTTCTTTCTGCTCATCACTTTATCAAGCCAGACACTTCTTCCTTCCAGTTTCTTTCCAAATGCTTTCTCCAAAACTTTTGGATCATCCGTTACAGCAAGAAGCTCTGTCCCTTCTTTCATTATGTCTGTAAGCATTAGAAAAACGCTATGATAGCCCTCTGCCTTCTTCTTTTTCAATTCAGCGTAAATTTCGTCCTTCCTTTTCTCAATTAGTGATAGATCAAGCAACTCAATCTGGCCAATGCCAACCTTTTTTCCACCCATGTTGAAGTCCTTGAAATCCCTCATCATAATGTCCTTTGCAGACATTCCCTCGACTTCCGAAAGCTTTGCCTTAACTTCGATTCCAAACTTTGTAATGTCCGTAATACCAGCTATTTTCGCAAGCTCTTGCGCAACAACTTTATCAAGCTCAGTTGTTGTAGCAGACTTGAATATCACGGTATCGCTCAAAATCGAGGCAAGTAAAATGCTTGCTATGTTTTTTGGAATCTCTATACCGGTCTTATCAAAGAGAATCTTTAATACTGTTGCAGTACTTCCTGCAGGGATGTTGACGAATAGAATTGGATTTGGTGTTGTTATATCTCCAATCTTGTGATGATCTACGATTGCAACAATTTCAGCCTTGTCTATGTTCTCCACTGTCTGAGCTTTTTCCGAGTGATCTACTAAGGCTATTTTCTTTCCCGCCCCGTTTGTAAGCTTTTCTGGAGCTTTTATGCCAAATTTTTCGAGCACAAATTTTGTTTCAGCGTTTAGCTCACCTTGTACAGCAGCAATTGCGGAGCCTTCGAGTTTCATAACCTTGCTTACAGCTCCAGTTTCCTTCCATTTGTTCCACAAATATGCAAAAGCGATTGCAGAGCAAACAGTATCCGTATCTGGGTTTTTGTGCCCGACAACATACACTTCCTGTGCCATGTCGTGAGTAAGTAAGAGGAATAAATAACCTTTTCGAAATTTTACAAAACAAAGCGTTGAGATCTCCGCATTGTTTTAATTTCATTCGCTTGCAAACTTCATAAATCAATCCTCCAACCTTTCCAAAAACCTCACCATGTTTACCCAATGCCCGCCCATCCAGTAAAGCTTTCTGCAATTTTCACAAAACCAGAGTTCATATCTTTCAAGCATATCTTCGGAAATTCCTTGTTCTCTTAAAATCTCAAGAGCTTCATCACGGGTGGGCTTTCTTAGAAAGTTGTTGCAAACGCTGCACCGATCCATGACTATCTGGAATTTGATGCCAATACTTTTCAGCTCCTTCATTTGGTTCGCAACTTCATTGGATTTAACCAAAAAAACCTTTCTACCAACTTTTTCTGCTTTTCTAAACAAATTTCTGTCTTTAGTTAAAAGAAGCCTATCTAAAAAGTTATTCAGCAAAAATTCATCCTCATCTTCACTCTCGAAGTCACCAACGTAAAGCGTATCATAACCGGAGATTCGAAGCCAGATGGCGAGTTTTCCGAGCATTCTGTCGCAAATAAATTTCATCTCCACCATCTCGGGTCTTTTCTTTTCATGAGTTCCCTAAATATATCCCTTGCAGCTTCTGTTTCAAATTCGAGTTTTTCTGTAAATTCCAGAGCATATTTATTGATTGCATAGTATTCCACAGCTTGAAAAGCTAATTCAAGTTTGTCCGCATCGCTGACGAATTTTGAAACGTCAGAGAAGTCTATTCCGAAATCAGGTTGCTCGTTCCTAAGCTTTTCTTCATCTATTCTCACATACCTCTTCGCAATCCTGTGCAAATCCGTTATCTTTGCCTCATGAATATCGTGAATAAGCCCATAAAAAGCTGATTTTGTCGCTTTCTCAATGCTTTCACCACTTTTTAATGCAAGAATGAAAGCAATAATTGCAGTCCTAAAACTGTGCTCGGCAACACTTTCAGGATTACTTATACCTATTTTAAGCCATCCTGATCTCGGGACGAGCTTTAGAGATCCGAGTTCGTGAATGAAGTTAACTATGTCCATAAGTTCTTAATAGTTCACCGAGCAATAAATTTTATGAAGAAGTGGAGAGTTGTGGGAATTGATGATAGCTTTTCAAAAGACTTTTGCTGTCTTGTTGGTTGTGTTATGAGCGGAAGGAATGTCGAAGGTTTCATTTATGAGGAGATATCTGTTGATGGGCTTGATTCAACAAAAAAAATTCTGAAAATGATAACAAAATCAAAGTTCTCCGAGCAGATCAGAGTGATCTTTCTCAACGGGATAACTTTTGGGGGTTTCAATGTTGTTGACATTACAGAAATATATTCCAAAACCGGTATCCCTGTAATTGTCGTTATGAACAGAAGGCCAAATCTGGATGAATTTTATAGTGCACTGAGAAACTTTAAGGACTTTGAAAAAAGAATTGAGATCGTAAAAAGGGCTGGAGAGATTTTCCAGATAAATGATATTTACGCACAAATTTGTGGTCTGAGTGTTGAGGATGCAAAACATATGGTAGAATTGAATAAATTTGAGGGAAAAATTCCGGAAGCGCTTAGATTAGCGCATCTCGTTGCCTCCGCAATTGTTCATGGGGAATCCAAAAAGTAATTTGTAACTATTCAACCAGCATTTCATCAGAGTCAACCAGGGTTGTTAAATTAACTTTTTTCAGCTTTTCAAGAAGTTCTCTTTTTTCTTCTGTGTCATGAAGTGTTTCAAGGAACGGAGATCCAATTGGCTGATAGAGGAGTTCAACCCTTATCTTCAAAGGCTTCTCAAGTTTCTTTTTAACTAAGTATGTCACGGTGTCATAACCAGCTTCGAAGTTCTCGTCTTCAACTCCAATGGACACTGTGTCTTTATGCGCATTTCCATAATTAAACCCCAATGGCAAAATCCTGTTGTCCTTCAAGTAGCCATAAGCGCTAAGCAAATCTAATGTTGCTTTCCCATCTTTACCCTGCATAACGCTCTCGTATATCTGTACCTCCTCTTCCGAGTCTATGACATCGTAGTGTTTCTCAGGATACTCCTCACCCAGAATTTTGCCCTCTAAAACCTTGCCAGACTCAAAGGCTACACCATTTCTATCTTCGACTAAAAAGTGAATGAAAGCTCTCTTCGATGGAAAACCTGTGGGAAACTTGTGCCCCGCTTTGTTCTCAATTTTCACAACTACTTCAAGCAGATCGTTTTCAAGCTTGCTACGAATTATCTCGATGTTTGCGGAAGATTTCAACATTTCTTCAGCCCTCTCAGCACCCTTAACATCGCCAAGAATTGAAAGAATTTGCAAATTTGCTCCAGAGAAGTAATGGAGCCTCAAATCTCTCAAAAATAGACTTTCTGGTGTTTTTGAAGTCTTTAAGACTTCTTCTTTCATGTGACAAACTTGACAAGGCTTTTCTGGGTTGTATACACTGTTCTTCCATTCGTAAAATGTCATTTGTTCCGGGAAATAACCCACTATTTCCCCTTTTTCGATTGTTGGGGTGTAAAGAACATGACAATTTCCACAAAACTCCGCTTTTCTGAAGATTTCAAGCTTGGAAGGGTAATATCCACTCTCTCTATACATAAAAATACCATAGGCAGGATTAAAAGGGCCATAAATAACTCTTTCAGGTTTTTTAGCGAATTTTTCAACTAAAAACATGCCGCTTATTCTGGATTTTTTAATCTGATGACAGAGGGAACAAGAAACGCCATCAATTGCAAATTCATAGAATTCGCTATCTATTTTCAAAAATCCCCCCAAGAGAGAAATCTCTTTTCCTTCTTTTTCAGCCTGAATCTTTGCTGCTGGTGTATGACATTTTGCACACTCTTTTTCAAAATTGCCCGCATTTTTAACCTCATCTCTTATTTTTGCAATGAAATATGGATCTTTAGCAGCATTTGAATGCATTGTTTGACTCCAATCCTCGTAAAATTTGCTATGACACTCCTTACAAGTTTCAGGAACTGTAAAAAGCTTATCTGAGTGAGGAAAATTCAGACTTAAAGAGATTGCAATTGCAAGAAGGAGGATAAGCATATTCCCTACAGATCAAGAACCCAGTGAAGATCAAGTTCCTCAATTTTCTCCTTGCTTGGAACGCCATTTTGCCATTTTCTAAAACTGTAAAATTCCTCCACCTGTCTTTTCACATCCGGAACATTTCCAGCCGTTCCTCCTTCGAGTGGCTGAAGGAGTATTTTTGGCAACATGTCTTCCTCACTCCTTACCCCGCATTTCAGATTGTAAAGCCTTTTGAGTGTAAACATTCTCTCCCCAGCTATTGCAATGCTGTTAACGTCGTAATTAAAACCGGTGGCAAAGCTCAACATTTCCGCAGCCATTGTGGGTGTTATTGGCATAAATGCGCACATCGTTAAAGCATTAAAAAGCTCGCTAAAGTTCTGAACTTTTGCAGTCAAAATTCCTTTGCCTTCGTTTGCAAATCTATCATTTGAAATAACTCCGTACTCCTCTATAGTTTTTCCCATCTCATATAAATACATCTGATGCGGCAAATGACATGCTCCTCGAACATGTGTAGCATAAGCACAGGAAAGTGAAGAAAATGCTCTGGGATCATGCATTGGGACTTCAAGTCCTTTAACATGAGCCCCCCAGCCTTCCACAGCATATTTTTTCTCGAGAAATCTCACCCCCTCTGCAAGTTCATTTCCAACTCCATCTCTAAAAGCAATTCTTTTCAAGAGTTCTTTAACCCTTTCAGCATCTCCCCATTTCAAATCAAAGCCACCAATTCCCTTCTCTGTAAGCCACATTGCGAAGGCAATTGTAACACCTGCCGAGATCGAGTCCATTCCAAGATCGTTGAGCATATAGTTTATCTCAACGAGAGATTCCAGATTATCGTTAAGCTGAAGAGAGCCGAAAGATGCCACAGTTTCATACTCTGGGCCATGTATTTTTCTTCCTCTGAACTCAACAACTCTCCCACAGCGAACTATGCATCCCAGACAACCATCGTTTCCTTTTAGTATCGAACCAGCCATTGCCGAGCCAGAAATCTTATTCGAAGATTCGAATGTTCCTTTTGTAAAGTATTTAACTGGCAAATCCCCGAAGCCTTCTGCGGTTTCTACGTAGCCGGAGGTTCCAAGCGAGGTAAACATTGTGCAAGTGAAATCGTTTTTTATTTTATCCACAAACTTCTCAATAATTTCTCTAAAACTCTTTTTATCTGCAAGCTCAATTTCAAATTTTTCTAATGGATCATAGCTCACAGCTATAGCCTTCAAATTTTTTGCGCCCATTACTGCGCCCATTCCTGTCCTTCCAGCGTGTCTTGAGTTGTCTACCTGTATGCAGGCAAATTTCACCAATTTCTCCCCAGCTGGGCCTATTACTGCGGTTGAAACTCTATCGCCGATTTCCTTTTCTATTATTTCCTGCGCTTCATAGCAACCTTTTCCCCAAATCCCACTTGCATCAATAAATTCAGCCCCATTTCTATCGATTTTCAAATAAACAGGTTTCTCACTTCTGCCCTCAATTATCAAACCATCCCAGCCTGAAAATTTAAGATAAGTAGCCATTTTTCCTCCTGAGTTCGATTCACCCCATATATTAGTGAGTGGACTTTTTGCGCAAAAAGCCACCCTGCTGCTGCCTGGCGCGAAAGCAGTTATCGGACCTGTAAAGATTATGAGAGGATTTTTCGGAGAAAAAGAATCGTTTTCAAAACTTCTCATCTGATAGTGAATCTTTATTGCCATCCCTGCCCCACCAATGAAAAGTTTCGCACTTTTCTCATCAACGGGAAGTGTAAAAGTTTTCTTGCTTTCTAAATCTATTCTAAGCATTTTTCCGCAGTATGCGAACATTTTTACCCCTTAGAAATCTATTTTTCTTCCTTCATAAACATATTCGTAAATTCTTTTCGTTTCCCCATAATCAGGAATCCTCGGACTCATCGCAATGCTGGCATCGTTCAACGTTGCTATAACAAGGGCTTCAAGGTTTTCAATAAATTCCTTTTCCGTCAAAATTTCCGAGATCTTTGTAGGGATGTTTATTTTTTTCATAATCTCAAATATTTTCTCAATCAAGTGCTCCAGATTATTCAAACCACACTTTTTCGAGACTCTGTCGAGAATTTGCTTTGTTTCAGAAACCTTTGCATAATACTGGAGCACGTAAGGCAAAAACAAACCCACACTTAGACCGTGATGAAGTTTAAAGAGAGCTCCAAAAGTGTGTCCGAGCGAGTGCACAAGGCCAACTTGTGAATTTCCAAAGCCCAATCCCGCCATCGTTGCTGCATGATGCATCTTTATCCTTGCACTCAAATCTCCTTCATAAGATTTTTCCAGATTTTCAATTACAAGTTCAAGAGCCTTTTCGCACATCGCATCGCTGAAATCGTTCCTCCATATTGAAACAATACCTTCTATCGCATGCGTAAGGGCATCCATACCACTGCCAGCTATCAAGTGTGGAGGCATTTTTTCAACGATTCTGTAATCCAAAATCGAAACATCCGGAACAATCTCTCTGTTTGCAGGTGTCATTTTTCTTTTTTCAGCTTTGTCTGTCAAAACACAGGCCCAAGTAACATCTGCTCCGGTCCCACTTGTAGTCGGGATCGCTATTACCTTGCATTGCTTTTTAAATCCAAGTTCAAATAGATCTACAAAGGGTGTTATTCCTACAAGATCGATATCGAGTTCCATTAGAATTCTTGCCATTTTCGCAACATCCATAACACTGCCTCCGCCAATAGCTAAAATAAGCTGCGGTTGAAGTCTTCTTGCAACTTTTGCGCATTTGAGAGCTGTTTCGATGCTTGGCTCCGGTTCAACTTCACTAAAAATTTCAATATTTGAAGCTTTAAGAGCCCTTCTGACCATTTCGACGTAGTCAAGCTTGTTAATTGCGGCATCTGTAACTATGAGCACTCTTTCTGCTTTCTCTGTAGCTAAGGAGTCGATTGCATCATCTCCAAAAACTATTACTCGAGGAGATACAAAGGTCCACATAGACCTAAATCTTCTCAATCGGAATTGAAGCCTGTATTTGGCTGTATCTGTTTACAGCAGCTGCGTTTCGCATCATGTATGCCAAATCACCTTTTAACTTTAGCTTCCCACGCATTATCAAAGTTGTTGGATCCACTTTACCAATAACCATTTCTTTGAATGCCGAATAGGGACCAGAAAGCTTGAATTTTGCATCCTCATGTTCTCCTGGTGCAACAACTTCGATATTCCTTAGCTGACCATGCCAAAAATCCATCCAGATATGTGTTGCAGCTCCCCTAACATCTTCAAGCTTTATGTTGGCAACCTTTTTTGCAAGCTCCTCAAAATTTAGCTTTGAAAATTCGATGTTCTCATCGATTTTCAAGCCAAGCTTTTCAAAAAACTTCTCCATCGGAGTCCCCCTGAATTTAATTCTCTTCTCTTTCGGTACCATTAAAATCATCGAAAACTGTCCTGCAAGAATTTTTGGTTTCTGAAAATCCCTGAGCGCTTCCCCATCAATTTCTACAATACACAAATAATCTCCTTCCCAGTTTGCAGCCACCTTTTTGTATGTTTCGTCGCTGTTAACTCTTTTCTGCAACTCTTCAAGCCATTCTCTCGAAGGATAAACAACTGACATAATTAAAAATTTTCTAAGGAGTATTTTAACTTATCGCTTTTTTCAACAAAAAATTTAAAAATTACCTTTGAGTTGTTCTATCAAAAAACGGGTTTTTGCCTTCTGAAGCGATAGGAATTGCAAAAACAACATCACTCTGCGTAATTCCAAGTTTTTTCGCAGCAACTGCAACTCTATACATTATTCTTGTGTCAACTCCGAGGAGAGCAGAGAGCTTAACTGAAGAACCAAGCGCAATGCCAAGATCGACAATCTTGAAAACGCAGTTTGGTCCCCTGAATTTCAGCTCTTTTTTCTCTGCCTTCTCGAATTCAGCACAATTGCCAAAACCACATGCTCCGCAATTAATTCCGAGAGATTTTCCACCCCTTACACCGATTAAAAGAACACCTCTCGCTTTCCTTAGGCTATTTGCATCTCTCAAAAAGTCCTTGTCCTCGCTTGCAAATTCCTCCATTTTCTTTGCAATTTTTTCAAGTTCTCCCTTTCCAATGTATAGAATTTCTATATCATCAATTCCCCTCGATTTTGGCGCCGTTCGAGCACTTTCAGCCATTAAATAGGCAGCAATTTTCACAGCTTCATCTGCAAAATTCCTCTCGTTCATGAATAAAATCTATGCTGGAAATTAAAATTTATTGAACTTTATCCCGAGCTTTTCAAGATTTCTTTTGCAGCTTTTTCCGCGCACGCCAAAGCGATAGACATGCCTTTTCTGCCAAATCCGTTAAGTTGGTAAAGGCCCTGGATTTTTGTAAAACCAACAACAGGTTTTCCGTCAATTCCCTCGTCATAAATCCCCGCCCATTGTCTAAGAATTGATAAACCCTTTAGCTTTGGTATTAGATTTGTTGCGAGTTTTGCATAACGAATCAAGAAGTCCATGCTACTTCCCATCCCACCGTTCGATTTTCCCATTATCCCGCCCACAATTTCTCCACGCATCGACTGACTTAGAAATAGTCCGGTGGAGATGTGAAGGATGTATGGATCAAGGTATGGCCTTATGCTTTCGGTAACGCAGATCTCCTCCTTAACAATCGTTCTCTCATCTCTTATCCCGAGTTTTTCGTTTATTTCCCTACTCCAAGCTCCAGCGGAGTTTACGACGATGTCCGCTTCATGAATCTCGCCTGTTTTTACACCTTTTACCTTCCCATTCTCCACCAAAATCTCAGCTTTTGTAAAGTCTTTTATCTCTACACCAAGCTCTCTGCAACCCTTGGCAAGTCCCCAGACCACAGCCCAAGGGAAAACAACGCCGCCTTTTTTGTAAAAACTTGCAAAATTGAAAGCTCCTTTGTTTATGTCCGGAAAGATGCTTTTTACTTCATCTGGTTCAAGGACTTCAACCTTCAACCCCATTCTCTTCTGAGATTCAACTTCTTTCAGCTCTTCTTCGCTATTGGCAAGCTTCAAGTATCCGTTCCTTCTTAGCAAAAAGTTGAACCCAATCTCGGACTGAAGTTTCTCGTAAAGCTCCTCGCTACGCAGAGCGAGCTTTATAAGCTCCTCATCGCTGAACTGTGCAGTCAAACCACCTGAATTTCTCCCACTTGCACCGTAAAGTAGAAACTTTTGCTCAAAAACTTCTACTTTTACTCCTTCTTTTGCGAGAAAGTAGGCAGTTGCAAGTCCTGCAATTCCAGCGCCGATGATTGCGATTTTCATTTCTCCTCACCACTTGCAAGGATGTAGAGTGGTACTGGGTTTACAGGAGGTCTCTGAGTTGTTATACCTATCTCATCGACACTCTTTCCAGTTTTCTGGCTTAAAATTCTTAGAACGTGCATCAGGCAGCCCTTCCCCTGACATGGTCCCGTGGTTGCACCGGTGTAGCGCTTCAAACTTTCGATGTCATCATATCCGAGATCAATAGCATGAATTATTTCTTCTTCAGTCAAATCCTCACACCTACAAACTACTTTCCTCATTCTCTCACCTTTCTCACTGCACGAACCTCATAAATCAGCTTTGAATCCATTTCAACACGAACAAGCGAAGTTTGATCATTTCTTTCAGCTGGAATAACCCAGTTAACAATTCCAAAACCAACTACTTCTCCTTTTCTGTTTAAAAGCTCAACTTTATCTCCTTTTTTCAGCCAAGGCAAAAACTCGTACTGCAGGGTCACTTCCCCTTTTCCGTCTTCGCGAAGACGAAGCATAAATATTGCGAGTCCCGGACAAACGCGGATGCAGTTCATGCAACCCGTACACTTCTCGTAATCCACTACTGGCGGATCGTTGATGTTATCCATTTTTATTGCCTTAACAGGACAAGACTCATAACAGGGGCTGCATGGAATTGGCTGCGGGCATTCGATGTACGCTACAGACTTCTTCCTCAATCTCTCCTCACTTGGAAACGGTGGAAGTTCATCAAGCTCAGCATAGCCTCTTTCGAGATATTTCATAGCTCCACCTCACTTGCAAGAATGCACTTTTCAATTCCACACACAATTCTTTCTCCAAAAGGTCCTGAACGAAACTCTTCAAGATCTTTTAAAGCCTCTTCAAGCTCTTTTTTCGCCTCCTCTCCTCCAAGTCCAAGCTTCACAACCGCATGAATTGCTGCGATTCTGCCATTCATTATCGCCGCTGTCGCCTCCTCAACACCGGCAACGTCGCCAGCAACGTAAACACCTTCAACGCTTGTTTCGTTGAATTTACTCCTCAAAGGAACTAATCCACCGAGTTCTGGAACAAACTTCATACTACAACCTGCTTGGTAGAGAAGTTCATGCGTTGGTGATAAGCCGACTGCGACGCAAATAAAATCGCAGTCCAGCTTTTTCTCAGTGCCCTGCACTGGTTTCCATTTTTCGTCGAGTTGCGCAATTATAGCGCCCTCAACACGATCTTTTCCCAAAGCCCTCAGGATCGTGTGGCGAACGTAAATAGGAACACCAAGTCTGCGAATCTTTGCTGCATGCACAAAATAACCGCCAATCCTTGGCATTGCTTCAACCACCGCAGAAACTTCAATACCTGCCTGCAAAAGCTGGTAGCTGAGAATTAATCCAACGTTCCCGGAGCCAACGATGAGCCCGCGATTCCCGGGTTTGATGCCGTAGACGTTCATAAGCGTCTGCACACCACCCGCGCCGTAAACACCGGGGAGGTCGTTGTTCTCAAATATCAGTGTTCTCTCATAAGCACCAGTTGCCACCACTATTTTCTTCGGAATTATTCTCAAAAGTTTCTCTTTTTCAACCGCTCCAACTTCTTTGCCGTAAATGGCAAAAGCCTTTGTTTCAAGTCTTACGTCAACGTTTTGGATCTTTCTGAGCTCTTCCTCGAGTATTTTCGCAATTTTAATGCCACGAGTTCCAGCTTTATGCTTCGCACTGCCAAAGAAGCGATGCGTTTGCTTAACAAGTTGCCCGCCAAGAAATGGGTTTTCGTCGATGAGCAAAACCTTCGCCCCATACTTTCCAGCGTTGATTGCAGAACTCATTCCCGCAGGACCACCACCGATCACGAGAACGTCGCAGTGAATTTCTTCATAACTCGCAGCTCCCTGAAACTCCTTTTTTGGCGGATTTCCGAATCCAGTCATTTTTCTAAGCTGAGAAAGCACGATATCTCGAAGTGGTTTGGATGTGAACTTTGTATACTGACTTCCATGCGGAAAAATGCGATCGATTATTTTGTCGGAAATGGCAAAAAGATCTCTTTCAGCGCTTGGAAATCCTGTTTGTGTTTTGATTTGCATTCCGTCGCGGACGTAAACCTTACAAGTTCTTACATTGGGAATACCATCGACTTCCATCATGCAAGCAGAACATTTGCCAATCGCACAGAAAAAGCCTCGTGGTCTATGCCATCTAAATGACCTGCTAAAAATTCTTATGCCAGCAGCGTATAAAGCTGACGCTACGGTTTCACCTTCGTAAGCCTTTATTCGATTTCCATTGAAATAAATTGTCACCTCCCTTCCGCGGTTGAATTTCAAGATTGGGTGCTCAATTAATCTACCATCTTTAACCTCAACCATGTGAACCACAGAGAGAGCATGAAAATCAATCGATATTAGTTTTTCGCGGTTTGGAATTGAGCAACCTTCCAAAATCTAAAGTTTTATAAACTCGTTGATTTCCGCTTCTTTATGCCAGAGGATCAAAAAAGGACTATAATAATCGATTATAAAAAATGCGTAAGTTGTGGTGTATGCGCTTCTATCTGCCCGCATAAAGCACTTACGATGATCAACAACTATCCTGAAGTCACCGGGACTTGCAAAGTTTGCGGGCTGTGCGCTGGGAGCTGTATAACAAATGCAATAACGATGTTCGCAACGAAGTTCAGGGATGAATCAATAATCGCAGAGATTGCGAACAGCAATCTGATCGCGTGCAGAAGAAAAAGCAAAGAAGGCACAACTTTGCTATGCATTTCGAGACTTGACATGATCCATATCGCGGAAGCGATTGCAAAACACGGAAGCGTGGCGATCATGAGCTGCGGTACGGATTGCAGAAATTTCCCTGGAGCAATGGAGGCTGAGAACAAAGTTAGGGCAATGAAGATTGCTCTTGAAATGCTTGGCCTTGAAAGAGAGAGAATTTCGATAAACGAAGCTGCAAAGGCTTTTTCTGCAGTTGATGAAGAAAATGCAAGCATCTTAATGTCGGTAGCCAAGGATAGAAACGTTCGCGCTCTCGTAGCGAAGAGGAGGAGTATCGTTGAGGAGGGAAACGTTTACGGGGAAAAAATCGATGCAAAGAAATATGACTCAATAATTGCGAACGCGATTGAAACCGCGATAAAAGTGGCGAAGATTCTAAAAGCTGTTGAAAAGGAGGCTAAGATTTCTGAAATTGCGGAAAAGACTAAAATGGAGAGGGGAGATATTCTCAGAACTGTGATTGAGATGAGAAGACGTGGAATTGTTGAAATTGAAGGTGAAGACGAACTCGCAGTCAGGGTGGTGAAATGAGTGTTCTCGTAGTTGGCGGTGGTATTTCGGGAATCCAGGCAAGCCTTGACTTGGCTGAGTCGGGTTTAAAGGTTTATCTTGTCGAAAAATTACCTGCAATTGGCGGAAGAATGAGCCAGCTTGATAAAACCTTCCCAACAAACGATTGCTCGATGTGCATACTTTCGCCGAAGCTAAACGAGGTTGCGAGGCACGAGAACATCGAAATCATAAACAATGCAGAAATCGTTTCAGTAGAAGGTTCTGCGGGGAACTTTAAAGTTAAAGTAAAGAAGAGACCGCTTTACGTTGATAGAAAAAAGTGTACTGGTTGCGGAGTTTGTGCAACTCTTTGCCCAGTAAGTGCGATAGATGAGTACAACGAGAGCATGAGCTTTCGCTCCGCAATTTTTCTCCGCTACCCTCAGGCTGTGCCGAAGGTTTTTGCGATAGACAAAAGCAAGTGCATAGGTTGTGGAATCTGCTACAACGCCTGTGTAGCAAAGGCTGTGGATTACAACCAGAAAGAAGAGATAGTGGAACTAAAAGTGTCCTCAATTATCCTCGCCCCGGGCGGAAAGCTTTTCGACGCGAGGAGAAGAGGGGAATACGGCTACGGGATTTACAAGAACGTAATAACGAGCATTCAGTTTGAGCGCCTGCTTTCCGCAACAGGACCGTTCGAAGGACATGTTTACAGGAGCGATGGAAAAGTCCCGAAAAAGATTGCGATCTTGCAGTGTGTAGGTTCAAGAGATGAGAAAACAAACCCTTACTGTTCTTCAGTTTGCTGCACTTACGCAACTAAGCACGCGATCATTGCAAAGGAGCACATTCCGGATGCGGAAATTCACATCTTCGCAATGGATGTGCGCACGTTTGGCAAAGGATTTGAAGAGTATGCAAACAGGGCGAAGAACGAATATGGTGTGATCTACCATAAGGCAAGGGTTGCAAACATCATGGAAAAGAAGGATGGGAATCTGATCATCAAATATGAGAAAGATGGAAGGAGCTACGAAGAGGAGTTCGATCTCGTAGTTCTCTCCGTAGGATTTGAAGCGGGTGATGAGCTTCGAAAATACTCAGAGATATTCGGGATTGATTTGAACGAATTCGGCTTCGTTCTCACAAACTCATTCGCCCCAGTTGAGACTTCGAGACCCGGAATTTTTGTTGCTGGTGTTGCATCAGAGCCGAGAGATATCCCAGAAAGTGTAGCAATGGCAAGTGCTTCTGCTGCAAAAGCTTCAGAGCTTGCAACACAAAGAATTACTGCAAAGAAGGAATTTCCACCGGAAAGAAATGTTCTCGGAGAAGCTCCGAGAATTGGAGTATTCATCTGCCACTGTGGAATAAACATAGCTTCGATTGTCGATGTTGAAGAAGTTACGGAGTTCGCAAAAACTCTCGACAACGTGGTTTTCGCAGACCACGTTCTCTTTGCCTGCTCTGCAGACACACAGGAGAAGATCAAGAGAGCGATAAGGGATTACGGGCTTAATAGAATTGTTGTCGCTGCTTGCACACCAAGAACGCATGAACCTTTGTTCAGAAGAACTTTGATGGAAGCTGGACTGAATCCGTATTTATTCGAGTTTGTAAACATCCGCGAACACTGTTCCTGGGTTCACATTGACAGAAGAGGGGCCACTGAAAAGGCAAAAACTTTGCTAAGCGCGGGAGTTTCTAAAGCGAGACTTCTCGAGCCACTGCAGTTCGTCGAAGTTGACGTCGTTAAAAAAGCATTGATCATCGGTGGTGGACTTGCGGGGATGACAAGTGCGATAGAACTCGCAAAGCAGGGAATCGAATGCTACTTGGTAGAAAAATCCCCCGAGCTTGGAGGCAATCTGAGACACATTTACTACACTATAGATGGCAAAAACCCGCAAGAGCTTCTCCAAAAGCTTATTGCAGAAGTTGAATCTAATCCGAAGATCAGGGTTTTCAAGAACTCGACTGTAGAAAAATTGGAGGGTTTCGTTGGCAATTACAGGAGCAAAATTAGGACTCCCAATGGGATCGAAGAAGTTAGCCATGGTGTTGTGATTGTCGCAACAGGAGCAAAGGAGTACAAACCCAGGGAGTTCGGTTATGGGCACCCAAGGGTTATAACACAGGTAGAACTCGAAGAGAGACTTGCAAAAGGGGAAGTTCCGAACAGCGTTTTGATGATTCAATGCGTGGGTAGCAGAAACGAGGAGCGCCCATATTGCAGTAGAATCTGTTGCCAGGTTGCAATTAAAAATGCACTTAAGATCAAGGAGTTAAATCCAAACGCGGACGTTTTCGTGCTCTATAGAGACATCAGGACTTACGGGTTCCTTGAAAAATTCTATGAAAACGCATCGAAACAAGGAGTTGTCTTCGTACACTACAGTCCTGAGAATCCACCGAAAGTAAGAACGAATGATGAACTCGAGGTGGAATTCTACGATGAGATAATAGGTGAAAATCTCATTGCAAAACCCGAACTTGTGGTTTTAAGCGCGGCAACTGTGCCAAACGAAGATAATGAGGAGATTTCAAAACTCCTAAAGGTTCCACTTGATGCAAATCGCTTCTTCCTCGAAGCTCATCCAAAGCTTCGCCCAGTAGATTTCGCAACCGAAGGTATTTTCCTTGCAGGAATTGCTCACAGCCCGAGATTGATCCCAGAAACAATTTCGCTCGCATTGGCGGCTGTTTCAAGGGCTATGACTTTGCTTTCGAAGGATAAGCTCATAATGGATGCAAGCAAAGCAGAAGTGACTCGAGAGCGTTGTGACGCGTGCGGAATTTGTGTAAAAGCATGTCCAGTTAACGCTATCGAGATAGTGGAGTTCAAAACAAGAACGGGCGTTGAATTTAAGGCATCAGTCAAAAAAGCACTTTGCCTTGGCTGTGGAATTTGTAGTGCCTCCTGTCCAAAAGGCGCAATTGTTGTTAAGGGCTTTACATTCGATCAGATCAAGTCTGCTGTTGATGGTCTTTTCGGGGTGATGGCATGAAGATTGTAACCTTTGCTTGCAACTGGTGCAGTTACGCTGGCGCGGATCTTGCAGGTGTGAGCAGGCTGAAGTATCCAGAAGACGTTAAAATAGTCCGCGTTATGTGTTCTGGAATGGTAAACCCCGCATGGATACTAAGGGCTTTCAGACAGGGTGCGGATGGCGTTGTAATAGCAGGTTGCCATCCAGGAGACTGCCACTACATGGTTGGCAACTACTACGCAAAAAAGAGATATTTGCTCCTTAAAGAGCTGATGAAATTCGTTGGATTTGAAGATGATCGCTTCAAACTACTTTGGGCTTCCGCTTCTGAAGGAAAGAAGTTTGCTGAAGAGATGAGTGCGTTCAAAAAACTCATTGAGCAGATGGGTGAGCAAAAACAGTTGAGGTGGAAAAATGAATGAAACCGAGAAAATAAAAGAGGCGTTGAGAAATTCAAACGCTGAAAAAATCGTTGCATTTGTTAGAAAAGAAAATGAACCAAGAGAAGTCTTAGCAGTGCTCAGTCAGAAAGAGATAGACAAAGTCACTTTCTCGCCTTTCTCCTTCAACAACCCAGCAAAGCTTTTGATGCAGTTAAGTGGCAAAATCGCTGTCGTTGCGAAGGGTTGCGATGCCATGGCGATAAGACAGCTGATAAAGGAGGGAAAACTAAAAAGGGAAAATCTTTTCATTATCGGCGTTTCTTGTAAAGGAGTCGTTGACTACAGGAAAATTGCAAAGCTTGTAAAGCTAAACGACGTCAATTATGCTGAGCTTGAAGGTGAGAAGCTTGTTTTAAAGCTCAAACAAGGTGAGAAAAGAATTCCTTTCAGTGAAGTAATCGATGAGAACTGCATTTACTGCGAGCATCCGACACCAGTGATTTACGACGTCTTAATCGGGGAGCCGAGGGAGGGTAAAAAAGATTTCGGCGACATCGAGCAGTTTGAAAATTTAAGCAGAGAGGAAAGGTGGAACTACTGGATTTCACAATTTGAGAGATGTATTCGTTGCCATGCATGTAGAAGCGTTTGCCCCCTTTGCTACTGCGAGGAGTGTATGGTAGATCCTTCAAATCTTGCGATCTCACCAATGAGTACTGCAGAAGATAAAGCCAGCTATCCGAGACTTCTTGGCAAAACTGTGAATGCAAAAGACAACGCAATCTACCATCTGCTCCGAGTTCTACACCATGCTGGAAGATGCGCTGGTTGTGGGGAATGCGAAAGAGCATGTCCAATGGAGTTACCTTTAAGAAAGCTTGAAAGGAAGCTCGAGAAAGTTGTTGTTGAAACTTTTGGCTACGATCTCAACGAAGATATTCCGTTCTTCTCAAAACTTGACATTCTGGGTGATTAGAATGATCTACGAAGGAGATTTTCTTAAAGATGCGATTTCGAAGCTCTTGGCAAATGGCTACAAAGTCTTCGCCCCTGTCAAAGTTGGAGATTTTCATATAATTAGAGAGATAAGTTCTGCAGACGAAGCTGATTTCAGCTATGTTTTGCCAAGAAACTCTGCAAAAGTCGCTGTTTTCCCAGAAAACGATGTCCTAATCAAATACGGAAAATGGATTGAAGAAGTTCCAGTCGAAGAGAAGAGGATTGCCATCGTTGGCCTTCGAAGTTGCGATGCAAAGGCAATAAAACTGCTCGACAAGCACTTCCTCGAAGGATTTGTCGATCCCTACTATGAAGCGAGAAGAAGGAATCTCCTGACAATTGCGATTTCCTGCAACGAATCCGGAATAAACTGCTTCTGCCAGAATTTTGGAATAAACCCGAGAAAACCAGAAGCTGACATATTTGTTTCAAAAATAGGCGAAAAAGTCTTTGTTGCCGCAAAAAGCGAAAATGGAAGGCGATTTGTCGAGGGGTTCAACTTAAAAGAGGAGACAAAGGAGGAGAGTGAGATTAGAGAAAGATTTGAAAATGAAAGGCTTGAAATGAGAAAAATCGATGTCGATGTTGAAAAGCTCAAGAAAAGCTTTGATAGCCCTTACTGGAAAGAAATTGCAATTAATTGCAAATCCTGCGGAGTCTGCACGTATCTATGTCCAACTTGCTTCTGCTTCGACATATACGACGAGGGGGAGAAGAGAGGAGTTCGAATTCGTGCTTGGGACAGCTGTCAGTTCCCACTGCACACACTTGAAAGCTCAAGCCACAATCCAAGGGCAGAAAAATGGCAGAGGTTGCGAAACAGATTTTATGACAAGTTCTACTACACTCTCCGCAAGGGCGATTACTATTGCGTTGGCTGCGGACGTTGCATCGATTTCTGTCCAGCGGGAATTGACATTGTTAAGATTATCTCGGAGGTGAGATGATGCAAAATCCCTACGTTCCTTACAAAGCCGAGATCGTCGAAGTTAAGGACGAAGTAAAGGGGCCCAGACCGATAAAAACTTTCCGAATAAAACTCGTAGACAGAGAGCGCTTTGAATACAAATCTGGTCAAGGATGCCTTGTCTCGGTTTTTGGTCGTGGAGAAAGCTGGTTTACAATCGCAAATTCTCCAACAAGACCAGATCTCGAGTTCAGCGTTCTGAAGACTGGAAAGGTAACAGCAAAACTTCATGAAATGAAACCCGGTGACGTCGTTGGAATCCGTGGACCACTTGGCAATGCATTTCCGCTCGAGGATTGGAAGGGAATGAACATCGTAACGATTGGCGGTGGAATCGGGCAAACACCTTTGAGATCGATATATCAATACGTTATCGACAACGAAAAGGATTACGGCGAGTTAACGATAATATATGGTGCAAGGACTTCAAGAGATTTAGTTTACAGAGATGAGCTTTTCAAGCTCATCGAAGATGGTTACAACGTTCAGCTTTCCATCGACAACCCCGAAAAAGACTGGAAGTTCTTCGTAGGCTTCGTTCCAGACAACGTAAAAAGACTAAAACCCGAGCCAAGAAACACGATCGCAATTACATGTGGACCGCCAATAATGATCAAAATAACGCTCAACGTTCTAAAAGAGCTTGGGTTTAAAGAAGAACAGATATACACAACGCTTGAAAGAAGAATGAAGTGTGGTATTGGCAAATGCGGTAAATGCAGAATAGAAAGCTACTATGTCTGCAAAGACGGACCAGTTTTCAACTACTCGCAGCTTTCTGCGATGCTTGAAAAGGTTTGAGGTGGTAAGATGCTCGAAGGTAGAGATCCAAATCTAATTAAGGAGCTGATCGAACTCGGTGGCGTGGATCTTATTAAATGCTACCAGTGTGGCACCTGCATTGCGGATTGCCCAACTGGGTTTGCTGAGACACCCTTGAGCGCAAAAAAGTTGATTCATCTCGTAAAGTTAGGATTGCGAGAAAAGCTTGTTGAAGAAGAAACCCCTTGGATGTGCGTAACTTGTGGCGGTTGCGAAGAGAGGTGCCCAAGAGAGGCAGAACCCTTCGAAATTGTACTCGCGATAAGGAGATGGCAGTGCAAAGAAGATGACACCTACGTCCCCTTAGCCCTTGGCGAGATATTCGCAAGGGGACATACGCAAAACGTGCTCAACCCAATTCGAAAAGAGATCGGATTACCAGAAATCGTTACCGTTGCAAACAATCGCGATGCGCTGCAAAAGTTTAGGGAAATGTTGAAGGAGACGAAAGTTTACAAGAAATATAGCTACATGTTTAGGGAGGAATAAGTATGAAGTTCTGCCTTTTCCTTGGCTGTAACATGCCTGCAATTCGTCCAGATGTTGAGCTCAGCATAAGGCTTTCATTGCAAACTCTTGGCGTAGAAGTGCTTGAAGTTGAGGGAGCAACTTGTTGCCCAGCTTTCGGAACTTTCCCGAGTGTAGATGAAGACGCAACACTCGCGATAAACGCCTGGAACCTTGCAAACGCAGAAAGAAAAGGTGCAGACATCGTTGTGCAGTGTGGAAGCTGTTATTCTTCGTTGAAGCTCGGAAGATACAAGCTTCTCCACGGGAAGCTCGAAGAGATTAACCAGAAGTATCTTTCAAAAGTTGGACTGCGTTACGAAGGTAAAAGCGATGTTCGCCATGTAATCGATGTAATGCACAACGTCATCGGGACGGAGAAGATAAGAAATTCGCTGAAGTTTTCGCTCAAAGGAATGAAAGTCGTTGTTCAGAATCCATGTCACGTTCTCAGACCGAGTAAAAAGGTTGGTTTCGACGATCCTGAAAATCCTGTGGCATTTAAAAACATCGTGGAAGCGCTTGGAGCGGAGGTGCCGAATTTCTCAAGGCAAAGACAGTGCTGTGGAGGTGCAGGTGGGTTCGCAAAGCATGACAAAACTGCAAATCTCGAATTTCTGAAGAAGAAGCTTGATGCAATGAAAGATGAAGTCGATCCAGATTGCATTGCTGTTTCCTGCATAACCTGCCTCATGCACATGGACAATGCCCAAGCGGAGCTAAGAAAGCTTGGAATGATAGACTACGAAATTCCTGTTTTCGACTGCTGCCAGCTTCTCGCAATCTGTCAGGGACATGACGCTTCCAAAGTTGCGAGAATTGCCACAACACCAAGAGATGCGGTTATAAAAAGGATTTTAAGCAATCGAATTTAATTTTTTAATTGTTCAATCGAAAACTTTTTAATACCTCTTAGTTAGCGATGTTCATGCAGATGAGAAAGCTAAGCGTAGTCTTGATATATTTTACCTTAATAGGAGTTGGCATCGGTGCTGCAATTCTCTTCAACATTCGAGGAACTGTCGAAGTTTTTGAGAGCGATGTCACCATTTCCCCGCAAAGTTTCAGCATTGACGTTGCGAAAGGCGTTGAATACGTGAAGCAGATAACAATAAAGAATTCTGGAACTGAGAAATGCGTCTACTTTGAAGAGGTCATCGAAGGGCCAAGTCCTGAAAAAATTGACGTCAGTTACAAGGATGTGCAGGGAAACAGCGTATACTCTTCTAAGAAACTCTGCTTGCCACAGGGCACAAAAGATGTGCCTTCAGAAACAAAAGTGAACGTGCACATCGACGTTCGCAGTGATGCTGAAACGGGGAAGCATTTGATTTACATATTTGTTAGGACATAATTTATAAATAAATCTCTAATTTTTTATATCTCTCATTTTACGTAGAAGAGAAACTAAAACATTGTTTCCGAAGAAGTAAAGTGCTTTAAAGCTTTTCAACAAAAAATAAAGTGTCATAAAACTTTAAAATTCTCGAAGTAAAAAGTTTCCTTATATACTTCGAAATCTAAAATGAGTTGGTGATCGAAATGAGATGGTTGAAACTCGTTATTGCCCTAACCCTGAGCATAGTCGCACTCTATCCTGTGGCTGCGGTGGGTCAGAGTCAGAAAGGTGATGAACAAGGAAAACCTTCGGACATGATGAAAATCAGGGAGAGAATTTTCAATGAACACAAGGAGAGAATGATGAACTGGATCCAGAACTGCGAAAGATGGATGGAAAGACTGAAGGAGAGGGTGAATACCACAAACATGGGAGACGAAATGAAGTTGAGAATTCAAAATAGAATAAATAATTTAGAACAGCAGATGGAAGAGATTAGAGCACGAATTGCCAACGCAAAAGATTACGAAGAGCTCCGAAATGCGATGGCTGAATCAGGGAAGATTTGGAAGAACATGTCAGGAGAGATGAGAAACTTGGCCTATGAGAACGCAATAAGGAAAGCGGAGAACATAATAGAGAAGCTAACCGATCTCGCAGATAGATTCGAAAGCGCGGGGTTGGATGTTAGTAACCTAAGAGCTGCAATAAACGAAGCAAACACTACCTTGGCAGCGATTAAGAGTAAACTCGAAAATGGGCAAGAAGTTAGGATGGACTTCAGAGAGCTGAAAATCGATATCGAGAGAGCATTCTATGAAGCTAAGAAGCTTGTAAAAGAATACAGACCAGCGCCGAAAATAGGAATTGCGAACGCAAAAGTTAACGGAAGCTTCGAACTCAACGGAAACTTAGTCGCCCTTATCAAGGGAAATGGAACACTCAGAGCAACAGGAGATTCAGTTGCAAGTGCAAATGGAGCTATAACAATGGTTCTACGCGGTAACGTTACCGTGAATGGAGAGGGTGACTTTAAGATTGTGATTCACGGCAATGGAACGCTTTCGATGAGCGGTAACGGTAGTTACGCTTACAAGAAGTGCGCGAATGAGAAATTCGTAACAGGAAACTTCACAGACTCGGTGACAATAAGCTTTGGATGCTGACGGTGTTGGGATGAGGGTATATATTTTTTTAATTTTAACAATCGCAACTCTGCTTTTCGGCTGTGTGCAAAGTGATCGAAGCAAAAATGCAACTCCTTCCTTAACAACACCAGCAGTGACAGCAACTCCTCGTATCGAGCAAACTCTGAGTGATAATTTAAGCGAGGAAGTCGAAAGCCTTGAGAAGGAGTTTCAGGAACTTGAGGAGTTGCTCAAAGAACTTGAAAACCTTAACACGAGTTTTGAAATCTGATTTTTTATCTGTGGAAAATTTTAAATAAAAGCTGTCCAATTTTTGGATATGATGGACATAAGAATGGGTGAGAACGAGATCAGAGATTTTCTTTCAAAACCGCTTATCGCTCGAATGGCAACGATAGGTAAAGATTTGATGCCAAACGTTCATCCTGTGTGGTTTTTGTTTGATGGGGAATTCATCTATGTTTCGACTGCAAAATTCTCTGCCAAAGCGAGAAACGTGACTCGAAATCCAAAAGTTGCAATTACTGTTGACATTTCCGAGAGGGGAGGGAATAAAGGTGTGATAATAAGGGGTATCGCTGAAATCGTTGAAGATGACGAGCTTTCAAAAAAGGTTCTCCTGAAGTATCTTAGCCCCAACGACCCAGAGTTTCAGCAGTTGCTCCAGATTCCAAGGGTTGTGATAAAGATAAGACCACTAAAGGTTTACTCATGGGACTCCTCAAAGCTGTTTAAGAAGTCTTAGTCTTAAAAAAGAGCGAAAAATAAAAATATTTCTCTGAAAACTAAGACTGATGAGAAATCCAATAGGAAAAATCCACGGATCGGCGTCTTCTTTTGAATTCGAGTTTGTGATAACAAATCCAAAATCCGTAAAAAGAGGGGACTACGTAAAGGTTTGGAACGATAAGGATGGCTGGGTTCTTGGGCAAGTTTCAGATATCGTAGCAGTTGATAATCCAAAGCTTTCTGAGCTATACAGGGTTAAAGAAGTTCTAATTGGCAAAACAAAAGTGCTTGGAAAAAGAGAAGGGGGAAAGCTAAAAATACCCACGAGCCCCTTCATTCCCGGAGATAACGTTTACATTGCAGAAGATGAACTTGTATCAGAAACCTTTGGTTTTGCTGAAGATGGAATCTATATAGGGCTTCTTGGAGACACTTCCGTTAAAGTAAAGCTTAATCCGAACACTCTTGTTCAAAAACATGTTTGCATACTTGCAAAAACTGGTAGTGGAAAAAGCTATACCGCTGGAGTTATAATAGAGGAACTCCTTGAAAGAAACGTCCCGCTTTTGATAATCGATCCCCACGGGGAATACGTTTCCATGAAAAAGCCGGGAAAGAGTAGGGATAACGAGTTCGGAGTTGAGCCAAAAGGCTACGGTGATAAAATCGTTGTTTATGCTCCGCCAACGTCACCCTTTATTGACTCCGCAGATAAAGAGCTCTCTCTGGAAGGAGTTGATCTTACTGCTGAGGAACTTATTGAACTGAGTAATTTGAAAAGCCCAGCTGCTCAGGCTTTACTTTACCAAGCTTTAAGAAATCTAAAAAATTATACAATTGCAGATATAATCGAGGAAGTCGAGAGAATTAAGCATAGTGGAAAATGGACCCTCATTGGAGCACTTTCAAAGATTGAAAAGTCGGGACTTTTTAAGCAGAAACCAACAGACATCAGAACTCTTTTTGTTCGTGGAAAAGCAAGTTTAATAGATCTACGTGGAATTGAGCCTGGCTATCAGAGCCTTATAGTTTCAAGAGTTATCTCAAAGATTTTTGAACTCAGAAAGAGGGGGGAAATTGAACCGGGAATGATTGTGGTTGAGGAAGCTCACAACTTCGCTCCTGAAAGGGAAAAAACTGTATCGAGCAATGTCCTAAGAACTCTGGCAAGCGAAGGTAGAAAATTTGGTCTTGGATTGATGGTAATCAGCCAGAGACCTGCAAGGATTGACAAAAATGTCATAAGTCAGTGTAATACTCAGATAATTCTACGGGTTACGAATCCAAACGATATAAATGCAATAAAGAAGGGGATTGAAGGAATAACTGCCGAAATGGTTGAAGAAATCAAAAGATTGCCTATGGGCAATGCCGTAATTGTAAGTCCCGAACTCGAAGTTCCTGTTATAGTAAGGATTAGAGTTAGGAAAAGTCAGCACAGCGAGGCGGTAAGTGTCTTGGAGGAGGAAAAAGAAAGATTAGAAGAGGAAGAAGCCACGAAGGTAAAAGAGGAGGAAAAGAAAGATAGAAGGGGATTTTTAAGGGGGATTTTCAGAATTCGCAAACCCTGAATATAAAGGATTAGATTGTAACTACTTTCGCAGAATCCTTCTCAACGATCACTGTATGCTCCCACTGACTTACGATCCCACCAGAAACCTCAGACAGGACTGGATATTCTCTAAAAACACCCTCGCGAACAAGCTTCGAAATAAAAATATCAGAAACCTTAGGTAACCACCTCTTGGCAAATGGAAGGGTTTTGTATTTCTCACTAACCTCTGCCACTATTTCTCTCATTACCTTTAACCGAACGGGCTTCGGATTTAAAAGGCTGTATATTTCACATTCACTCCTTTCAGAAACCCTTCCAACTCCATTTGTTGCAAAAGGCTCTATTGCTATTATGTCTCCCTCTTCAAGCACAACGCCTCGCTGGGTGGCGTAGTTGTATATGCTTGGCGGCGCATGCGCGATGTATGGCAGTAAACCATGACCAGTTAGATTTACAACCGGCTTAAAACCGTGTTTTTTTATTGTCTCCTCTATTATCTTTCCCAGCTTCGCAGTGTCGATGCCGGCCTTTACAGCATCTATTGCATTCATCAAAGCTTCTTTGCTCGCTTTTATTAGCTCCGTATTTTCACCAAGATCTATCGAAATCGCCATGTCTGCTATAAAGCCATCTATATGCGCACCAGCATCAATTTTAACGAGGTCTCCTTTTTTAAACACCCTCTCATCACCCTTTGCTGGAGTGAAGTGCGCTGCATCGCTGTTTATAGATACGTTAACTGGAAAAGCTGGCTTAGCTCCGAGTTCAACAATTCTTCCTTCTATGAATTCCGCAACGTCAAGTATTTTCGCTCCAACGAAAACTTTCTCTTCAGCTTCCTTTAAAACTTTCTTCAGAATTTCTCCAGCTTTTATAGTCTTCTCCTCAGCCTCGCTCATAAAAACACCTACGACACCATTTCTCCGAGAATTCCTTTCTCGGCTCCAATTTTTATTTCTCTCGCAATTCTGCGCCCCATATACATGTTCTCACCAAAAAGTATGTATGAATAGGGAGAACTTGGAATTCCCACATTTGTTCCCGCCACAATCCTGGCTGAGACTTCAAAAACAACCAATTTTGCATCTTCATCAAAAACGGTTTCAATACAAAAAGGCCCAACCATTCCTGGGTATGCTATTTCCTTTGATACTTCAACTATCCTTTCCGCAACCTCAAAAGCCTGTTTCAGCAAACTTTCCCTGAGAGTAATTGGAAAGTTTCCTATCACTGTATAAGTGGGCCCGAGAAGGAGATTTAATTGCTCGTTCGCCGGAATTCTCCCAATTGCATCCACATGTTCGTATCTTCTGTCAACAGCTATAAGCTCTATTCTGTCGTTAACCAGCGAGTAAAAGAAAGAGAAGTAAACATTTGCCCCAATTACGTATTCCTGAATCTCCACGTTTTTGAGCTCTTTTTCAGTTGCAAGACCTCTCTGAACCATGATCTCGGCTTTTCTCATAAAATCTCTTGGAGAGGTGGCAAGAAAATAACCCTTTCCCCCTTTCGCACCCTGAAACTTCACTATACAAAGCCTATCAATTTCCTCATAACTTCTATAACTTTTCGGAATTCTAATGTTTGCCCTCATGAACCACTCCCTTTGCTTTTCCCTCGAAGTTTCATGCTCCATCAGAATTCTGTTGCCAAAGATTGGGACTTCAAGAGCATCGAATTTACCTATATAAGCGTTAAATGAGCCATGAGGGATGAGTATTGCATTCTCTTTCCTTAAAAATTCCTGGACGTCACTTTTAAGCAGATCTTCAAAATTTTCAATCTCTATGATTTTATCAGCAACTCCAAAATTCCTATAAACAATTTCATCGCCTCTTTTACAAATACAAATTGTTTCAAAGCCCTCATCCTTTGCTCCTCTGAGAATGTTAAGTGCTGAATGGCTTCCGAGGGTCGCAATTTTAAGCTTATCGAGATCATATTTTTCCAGAATTTTCAAAACCTTGTCCCTCAAGTTCATCCCTCTTTTTCTTCAGCTTTTCCGCATCTCTAAGCATAAAAGGATTGTTGAACATAACATAATCAGCTTTGCCAACCAGCGAAAAAATTTCCTCATCTTCGTGGTTTTTGTGAATTCTGAAGTATCTCAAATCCCCCCATACTGGGAGAGAGTCAAATGGATCCACTACATGCACTAAAGAGAGCTCCATACAGACTTTTTTCACTGAGTCACTTTTCCATCCTCTCGCTTCCCAACCAAAAATAAAATCTCGCTCTATTGAGCCAAAGAATTCCCTCATGTTTTTAAGGCTCTCTTCACCCTCCTTGAAGCTCTTTGGGGTTTGGAATAAAATAAATTTAGCTTCCAAAGCTTTTGCAATCTCTCTTGTCACTTCCCATGCTTCAAAAACTTCCCTTACAGGTTTAAAAAATCCCCCATTCTCAACTTTTAGATTTGCCTTTCTGTATGTGGGGCTCGAAGGGGGGTGAGTTATGACCTGCCATGCTTTTAACGTGAATTCAAAGTTTTCTGGAGCTTTTTCTCTCCATTTCCTGACAGTATCGACTGAAGGAGGTTTATAAAATGTTTTTTGCACTTCTACAACTTCAAACATCTCAAAATACTTCTCCATCGCTACCGGAAATCCACAGCAGCCTATTTTCATCAATCTCTGTTTTCTTTAAGTGGTTATAAACTTAATCTTCTTTGCGCGATTCATAGAAAGTTTTATCTACAGACTTCAAATCTGCCTTCATGGCAAGAAAACCAGCGAGAATGTGGAGGAGAGTTAAAAGACCGTACACGAGAACCGAATACATTGATGGAGCACCAGGGACCAGGATAAAAATGTTTGA
Organism: Archaeoglobaceae archaeon; assembly: GCA_038866255.1. Taxonomy (GTDB): domain Archaea; phylum Halobacteriota; class Archaeoglobi; order Archaeoglobales; family Archaeoglobaceae; genus WYZ-LMO2. Next base: position 21,889 of record JAWBZL010000001.1, on the reverse strand, counting down.
CATGGGAAATCTGCAAGCAGATTTTCCTGTAATGCTAACACTGGTTGCAAAGAATGAAGTGCAGATAAGAGATAATGCACTTGAAGCTGCCCGAGTTATGGCAAACAAATTCCTCTCAAAAGCTGCAGGAGCTAACAATTACCGCCTAAAAGTGAGAATTTATCCTCATCATATTCTAAGAGAGCACAAAATGGCTGTTGGTGCTGGAGCGGACAGAGTTTCTCAGGGAATGAGAGCTGCATATGGCCGGCCAGTTGGCAGAGCTGCACAAGTTAAACCGGGAACAAAGCTCATGTCAATCTGGATTAAACCAGAGTATTTTGATTTTGCCAAGGAAGCTTTTAGAAGGGCTTCCATGAAGCTACCAACAGATACGAAGATAATAGTCGAAAAAGGGGCAGAATTGCTCAAAGGAAAAATTTAATTTTATGCAATTATTTGATACAAGAACTTCTTCACTTATTGAGTTAACTGAGAAAAAAATAAGGATCTATGTCTGCGGAATAACCCCCTACGATTTTTCTCATCTCGGCCACGCAAGAAGTGCGGTTATTTTCGATACCCTGAAGAGATATCTCGAGTTTAGAGGACACGAGGTTGTTTTAGTTCAGAACTACACTGACGTAGATGATAAAATAGTCAGAAGGGCTTTAAGGGAAGGAGTTACACAGAAAGAGATTGCTGAGAGATTCATAGCAGAATTTGAGAAAGATATGCAGAGCTTAAACGTAAAAAAACCTGATTACACTCCAAGAGTAACAGAAAACATACCAGACATAATAGCTTTTATCCAGCAACTTCTCAAAGTTGGCTATGCTTATGAAGTTGAGGGCGACGTTTACTTCCATGCCCCATCCTTCCCAAGGTATGGTGAACTCTCAAAACAGAGCTTGGATGAACTTAATAAACACAGAATTGAGCCAGATCCAAGAAAAAAAGACATCAAGGATTTTGCTCTATGGAAAAAAGCTAAAGAAGAGGATTTTATTACCAAAGCTTTCTTCGAATCTCCATGGGGCTATGGAAGACCGGGATGGCACATAGAGTGTTCCGTTTTATCTTCGAAGTTTCTTGGAGTTCCTTTCGAAATCCATGGCGGTGGAAGAGATCTAATTTTTCCCCATCACGAAAACGAAAGAGCTCAGACTTTTGCTTTGTTCAACATCGAGCCCGTAAAGATATGGATGCACAACAATTTTCTCACAGTTTCTGGAGAGAAAATGAGCAAAAGCCTTGGAAACATTGTTAGAATAAGAGATGCTGTTTTAAAACACGGTGGAGAAGTTTTAAGATATTTTTTGCTCTCAGCACATTACAGAAGTGCGCTTGATTACAACGCCTCAGAAATTGAAAAGGCAAAAAGGGCTTACAATTACTTAAGGAACACTTTAATTAATCTGGACATGGAGATAGCATTTCTGAAGACTTTTGGAGAGAAAAGGGAGAAAGAAGGGAACATAAATCAGATGAAAGCGGAGTTCTTGAATGCAATAGAGAAAGATTTGAACACACCACTCGCTATTTCTGCCCTACATGAAATTGCAAGCTATGTGAATAAAAATCTGAGTTATCTCAGCCTTAATTTTCTTGAGGAGATTTTCAAGACGTTTATGCAGCTTTCCAGTATCCTTGGCATTTTTGAGGACTGGAAAAGAATAAGAACGTTGACTCAACAGGAGATTGAGCTTATAAAACTGAGAGAGATTGCGAAAAAAGAGAGAGAATTTGAGAGGGCAGATGAGATACGAAGACAATTAAAAGAAAGGGGAATTTTGCTAATTGACACAAAAAAAGGGGTAAGATGGAGATATGAATAGAATTGGGCACATAGGAGTTTCTCTCCTCGTTTTTTCACCGCTTGTTTTGAAATTTGATATTAGCGTGATGCTATTTGTCATTTTTTTAACCATCGCTCCCGACGTTGACCTTCTTTTTAAAGTTGAGCACCGAAAATACACACATAATATAACTTTTGCCTTTTTTATTTCTACCTTAGTATTCTTCACATTAAAAAGCACAATTCTTTCTCTTCTTGTATTCCTGAGCATCCTGCTTCACATTGCAGTTGATCTGCTGACAGTGAAAAAATTTGCTCCATTCTATCCTTTTTCAAAAAAGAAATATGCTTTTGGACTTTTTAAATCAAACAACAAAGTGATCAACTACTCCTCGTTTCTAATTGGGCTCTTTTTATTTGTATACCTATCCAAGATTCTTTCTTTTGAAGAGATTGCAAAATTAGTAAAGTTTATTTGAATCTCGAAAGCTTTGGTTCATGGATATTATTTTCACTCTTGACATTGGCTCAACAACGCAGGATTTTCTGCTTTTAGCTGACAAAAATCTCAGAAATTGTCCAAAAGCGATTTTGCCATCGCCTACAAGAATAATAGCAAAAAAAATAGAGAAGTTGAATGAGGATGTTTTTTTATATGGCTACACAATGGGTGGAGGAGCGATTACAAGAGCTGTAAAAAGACATATAGAAAAGGGATTCAGGGTTTTCGCAACCCAGAGAGCTGCGCTTACTTTTTCAGACAACTTGGATGAGGTTAAAGAGATGGGTGTAATTTTAGCAGATGATGTTCAAGCTTTTAAAATAAAAACTGCGGATGTTGATGTTGAGTTTTTTTCTACACTTATCGACAAACTCGGCTATGAGCAGCCTGAATTATATGCAATTGCTGTCCAAGACCATGGTTTTTCTCCAATTGAGAGTAACAGAGTCTTCAGATTCAAGATGTTCAGAAAATTGATTGATGAGCGGAGATTTCTTGAGGGGCTTATTTTTAGCGAAAAAGAACTTGCCAAAGAGTTTAACAGAATGCGTGATGCAATTCACAGCATAACAGACTCAAAAACCGGGAATGTTTACGTAACCGATACATCCTTTGCAGCAATTTCTGGACTCGCAGCTTTCTCTACACTTCCAGCCCTGCTCATAAACTTTGGAAACTCCCACACAACCGCTGCCCTTGTTGACAGAGATCTGGAAATAAAAGCTCTGGTTGAGCATCACACGAATATTTTACAAACTAAGGGGAAGGAATACACGAAGTGGTTTTTTGAAGAATTTGTGAAAGGTAAAATCGACAACGAATATGTGTTAAATGAAATGGGCCATGGCTGCTATGTTAGAGAACTCATAGACATTAAAAAAATAGTTGCAACAGGTCCAAAAGCCTGGCTTGCAGATTATGAGGAGCCAAAAGGCGATCCAATGATTTTTGGCAATCTTGGGATGATTTTCATGCTCTCAAAGCGTGGTGTAATCGATTACAAGTTTTCAAAATTTTAACTCCATAGTTCTCCCCGCTAAATTGAAAAAGCTAAATTGAAAAAGTTTAAAAATTTAATTAAAAACTGGATTCGTGCAGGTCGCAATAATCGGTGGTGGCGCAGCTGGAATGACTGCAGCTTCACGAATAAAAGCTCTGAGACCAGAATGGGACGTAAAAGTGTTTGAAAAAGCAAATTTTGTCAGTCATGCTCCCTGCGGTATACCTTTTTACGTTTCGGGTATTGTAGAGCACTTTGAAGAACTTTGCACATATGACACTAACTTTTTTAGAACCGAAAGGGGAATTGATGTTCATACGAATGCGAAAGTCGTAGAGGTGGGAGAGGGATATTTAATTGCAGAAGAAAATGGAAAAGAAAGCAGATATGAGTGGGATAAACTTTTGTTTGCAACAGGGGCAAGAGCTAAGAGATTGAATGTAAAATATGAAGAATTAGAAGGTGTTCTATGCGTTAACGATATTCTAAATGCTGAGAAAGTAAAAAGATTTGCTCTTAAAGCTGAGAACGTCGTAATCATAGGCTCAGGCTACATAGGCGTTGAGATGGCAGAAGCGGTGACGAGGCTTGGAAAGAAGGTTACGGTTATTGAAATGGCAGAAAGACCCATACCCGAATACGATGCAGAAATTGCTGCAATACTAAAATCAGAGATGGAGAAATTTGTTAATTTGAGACTGGGAGAAAGAGTTGTTACCTTCGAAGGGAAAGACAAGGTTGAGAAGATTATAACTAACAAAGGTGAATACAAGTGCGATCTCGCAATTGTTGCTGTAGGCGTGCATCCCAATACTGAGATTGCTAAAAGATTGGTTGAAATTGGGAGAAGTGGGGCTATAAGAACGAATAGCAAAATGGAGACGAGTAGAGAAGACGTTTATGCTGCTGGTGATTGTGCAGAATCTTTGAATGTCATAACTGGAAGACAGGACTGGATTCCACTTGCAACACCAGCAAACAAAATGGGCTACGTTGCCGGGATAAACATTGCAGGTTTGGAGCTTCATTATCCAGGATCACTTAAAAGCCAGATAACGAGTTTTTACGAACTTGAAATCGGAAAAGCTGGCCTAAGTGAGCACGAAGCAATAAGAGAAGGATATGAAGTCGTATCCTCATTTGTTACAACGAAATCCTGTGCAAGATACTTCCTCAATGGTTTGATTCACCTCAAAGTCGTGGCAGATCGAAGTGGGAAATTGCTTGGCGTTCAAGCAGCTGGTAAAGGTGTAGCAATGAGAATCTACGCAGCTTCAGCCTTGCTTTACAAGGGTGCAAATGTTCGCGATCTATTTTTCACAGATTTCCCATATTATCCACCAGTTTCCAGGGTATGGGATCCTCTTGTGGTTTCTGCAAGAAATCTTTTCAGAAAAATTGGAATTCCGTAAGGGGTGAGAGAAATCATAGTAGAAGTGCCGAGCTATCCATGGCATGGAGACACAAATTTGGCACTTGAATTTCCCGAAAACTGGGAAGTCAGAGTATTTACAATGAAGGGGGATTCTGCGAAAAGAATTAAGGAAGAAGATATTCGAAAATCCTTAAGAAACCCGATTGGAACAAAACCATTGGCCAAACTTGCCGAGGGAAAAGATTCGGCTGTTATAATTTTTGACGATTTAACAAGGCCAACAAAGGTTGGAGAGATTGCAGAAGTTGTTCTTTCTGAAATGAAAATAAAAAATGTTGTTTTCATTTGTGCAAACGGAGCTCATGGAACTTTTAACAGAGAGGATTTTGCAAAAAAGCTTGGAGAAAGAATTGTAGAGAACTTCCCCGTTTTCAATCACAACCCATACGAAAATCTCTGCTATCTTGGCGAAACACAATTTGGAACACCCCTTGAGATAAATGCAGAGGTTATGAGTTACTCACTGAAAATTGCGATTGGCTGCATTCTGCCACATCCGCAGTATGGCTATGGGGGCGGAGCAAAAATAATTCTACCCGGTGTAGCCGGGATGAGAAGTATAATCCACAACCATGGCGTTCTTGGCGGTTGGGGATATGGGATGAAGTTTCGGGAACTGCATCCAACATGTCAGATGGCATACGGAAGAGTAAACGAGGAGAACATTCAGAGAAAAGATGCAGAAGATGCTGCAAAAATTGCAGGGCTTGATTTTATTGTAAACGTGCTCGTTAACACGAGAAGGGATTCAACCCATGTCTTTGCAGGAGATTTTATTGGGGCTCACAGAAAAGGGGTTGAAGTTGCCAGAGAACACTATTCAACGCCTATTAGCTTTGAATTTGATGCTGTCATTGCAAATGCATATTCGAAAGCAAACGAAGCCACATTGGCTCTCTGGACTGGTGTGTGTCTAAGAGATGGTGGCACACTCGTTTTAATCTCAAACTCGAAATGGGGGCAAGTAGCGCACTTTTTACATGGGAAATGGGGAATGCGAAAGAGAGGAGGGACACTTTATCTTCCCCCACCCGAGATTCTTGAAAAAGCAGGTAAAATCATTTTTCTTTCAGAATTCCATGAAAAACAACCATCTTTTGAAGTGGTGGGAGAAAAAGCTGTTAAGGTTAAAACCTGGAAAGAAGCACTTGAAGAGCTCGGAAAAGAAAAGAAAAGAGTTGCAGTTTTTCCAGATGCTACGATTCAGAAACCATTCTAATAACTAATCTGTGAACTCCCGACTTTGCTCCTAATTTCTATTCCTTCATTCTCTTCATGTTTTCAGCTTGTTCAGTTTATTTTTATTCCAACAGTTCAAGCAGCTTTTTCAATTAGTGCCCAAAGTCGGAAGTAGCGAAGGCTATTTTACTAAAATTCCCCTATCTACGGTTGTGTAGAATGGGACACGATCTGATACACTAATAGCACACAAACTATGAGTTTGCGCTTTAAATTTTCGAAGCACTGCGAATATTGTGATGGGATGGCGCTAATCGTGCATAATATTCAGAAAAGTTTCAAAAAGTTTATATTTCAATAAAAAAGTGATGACAATATGCCACAGATAAGACCTATGAGTATTGAGCGCGGGAGGAGCTATGAAATAATTGGGAAATTAGGGGAACAGAATTTTACAGGTCTGCTCAGAGTATCCTTTAAAACCGACGAAATAAGCAAATCCGAGATACTCGTCGAAAATGGAACTCCTATTGCGATGGAGACGAAAAAGATAAGAAGTGGAAAAGTCCTAAGGGGAAATAAAGCTTTTCAAGATTTTATAAATGCAGAAAACTGTGTTGCAGAATTCTACTTAATTGAGATAAAGGACTTTTTGTCAAGCTTTGGCGTTGGATCGAAGTTGGATTTTGAAAAAATTCTTGAAGCGCCTGAGAAGATTGAAAGAGAGCAAACTGAAAGCTATGAAATGGCAATTTTGGAGAAAGCGGAATTTGATAGTAAAAAGCTTGAGATGGTGAAACTCCTCGATTTAGAGTTTGGAAAAATCGCAAAGAAATATATAAAGCTCATAGAGTCTACAAATAGTTTGGAGGAGCTCCTTAAGGCAAGAAACATGGTATTTGAGTTTTTAGATTCTACAACAAATTTTTTGCCCAAGGAGAAGGTGGCAAGGGTAAAAAGTGAGATTGATCGAATTCTCGAATCTATGAGAAAAGAAAAGCTCGAAGTAGTAAAAGAAAAAGAATTTGAAGAATTCAAGAAAGATCTGATTTCGAAGTTTGATAGAGTTCTTGGAAGCAGAGAGTTGCGGGAAATTTTGGAGAAGCTTGAGGACTGGTCAGATCTTATGCAAATGTATCCGCAGATAAAAAAAGTTGCGAGTAAGTTTGCAACTGTTATTCCTTGGAACAAAGTCGAAGAAATGTTGAGAATGATTGAGGAGAGACTTGCGGAAGAGACAGGAACAAAAAGAAATGTATCCTAACGTCGAGATGAGTTACCTTTCAAAAGCTGGACTGCAAGTTGTTCTATATTACAAGTTGTAAAACATCTTCGAGATTTTCAAAAAGCATTTTGAAATAGGAATGGAAAGAAATAAAAACAAAGGAGATCAACTTTAAAAGGGCTCGTGGTCTAGCGGTTATGACGTCGCCCTCACACGGCGGAGGTCGGGGGTTCGAATCCCCCCGAGCCCATTTTTTGCGGGAATTTGAGCAATCTAAAAAGGCAGATTCTATAATGCCCCAAAATTTCGTGTATTTTTAAAAATTGTTCCTCAGGGGTAACACCACCCCTCACTGCGAGCTTTGCTCACTCTGAATGGCTGACCCCCTGAGGAATTTGTCCCATGTTTGGGTTGCCCCAGAATCATTGCAAGCTATCGCTCACTCCTCAGGGGACCTATCAACATGGTTGTATCCCCGAGCTCGCAGAAAGGCTTCATCGTGAGCTTCGCCCTCTCTGCCTCTTCCCCGATCGGGGACGATAAGAATTGTTCTAACTGGATTTAAAGATTATTCTATTCTACGTATAGTATAAAATAAATTTTTAAATCTATCTTTTCTTGCAAAAAATATTGCAGGAAAATTTGACTTTCTTACGATTACTTTCTTCGCCCCTAAAGTCCTTTTTCCATCTATGACTACAAAACCAGCACTTGATTCAAGCTCAACAACTCTGTTTCCATCCAACACAAAGGGTTTCCAACCAAACCGGAAAGGAGCTATAGGCACTAAAACAATTGATTCTAAATAAGGATCCACAACTGGCCCACCGGCTGAGAACGCGTAGCCAGTTGACCCTATTTGAGTTGCAACAATCATTCCGTCACATCTAATTCTATCAACTTCAATCGAGTCTATCCTAACAACGATTTCAGATAGCTTCGCTCTCTCCTCCCCAAAAAATACAACTTCATTTAGTGCAAGAAATTCCCCTCCCTCAAAGGAGCAGCTAAGTCTTGGGAATTTCTCAACTTCAAATTTTTGAATTGCCTCCCTAAGTTGCTCCTCAAAGTTAAATGGAGTGGCATGGGTTAGCAATCCAATTTTCCCAATATTTATTCCGAAGATTGGTGGACATCTTTTTATTTCTTGTAGAATGCTGAGAATTGTCCCGTCTCCCCCGATGCTTACTATAAAATCAAATTCCTCGAGCAACCTTGATGGAGTTGAAAATACTTCGACTTCAACATTGTTTTCCTTTAAAAACTTCACAACTTTATCCAGAATGGCCGAATTTTTGTAAACTACTGCACATCTCATAGCATCATCTCCAGAATCTTTTTACACACCTTTTTATTTGATAGAACAACGTTCACCCTCTCTGAGAGTTCAAATCTCTTCCGATCCAGACTTTGTGCCTTCTCATCCAAGGCAAGCGCTCCAGCTCTTTCTGCAATAAAAACGCCTCCAGCGATATCAAATATCCTGAGCATATTTCTAAGATCGATAAAGCAATCAAAAATCCCCTCAGCAATGAGACAAGTTTCCAGCGCAGCGCTTCCAAAAATCCGAATCCTTTTGAAAGGCAAATCCTTTTTTGGATAGTAAACGATAGCATTCATTTCTGGAAATGCCTCCTGTAAGCTAACCTTGATAGGCCTATTGTTTTTAAAAGCTTCTTTCCCCGCAAAGTATTCCTCACCGGTTACGAGGTTAAAAACGTACCCAAAAAAAGCATCTCCGAATTTTTCAGAAGTTGAGAAACAAAGAGAGATAGAGTAAAAAGGAATCCCACGAACGGCATTGAAAGTCCCATCAAGTGGATCGAGAGCGACAAAAATATCGCCCTCCCCAATGTAACCACACTCCTCGCTCAGAATTCTCAAATTTTCTTTTCTAAGAACCTCGAGGGCAGAGTTTTCTGCAATCTTATCAGCAAGTTTTGTTACTCCACTTTTTCCAATTTCAAAGAATTTTCCCCTTTCTTCAATAGGCAAAGAGTTCAGAGCTTTTTGCACATTTTTTGCAACTTCTCTTGAAAGTCTTAGTGCATCACGTTCATCCATGTTCCCGGTTAAGGGGTTTGAAAGATATACTTTACTGAGTGCGCAACCGCGGTTACCAAGGGAACAGATAAGTTATCCTGAATGCTTATTTTACCAATTTTTTTCAATCTTTCAACTGCAGTTCCAATTAAGATTGCAAATAAGGCAAAGGGCTCGAGGATCCCGAGTGCTTTGATTACGAAAATTGAAGAAAGAAACATCGAAATACTCGCCAAATTGTTGCCCGCAATTTTTCTCACAATCCCCGCTACACCATCTCCGATGATTGAAGTGGAAATAGCAACAAAAGCTGTCTCCATGGGGAAGAAAATTGTCACAAAAAGGGCTGAAATCAAAAAATAAATGTGCGCACCAGGTTTACTCATTTCATCGCTTCGAGAAAGCGACCTAAAGTAACCCTTTTTGATCCTCAGAAATTCAAATAAGGCTGAAAAGAGAAGCAGAAAAAGGATTGAGATGAACAAAACCTCGGCCTTAAACAAAAGATAACAGGGGATGTAAATGATTCCTGAAAGATGAATTAATTTCCTTATGATTTCTTTTTTAAGTTCACTCAACCGATATCCTCTCTAATTGACTTGCAAGATTCCAGATCATGGTTCTAACGTGCATCGGCAGATTTGGATCTGAGGAAATGTCTTCAAGTATCGTTATCGCAGATGCGGCTTCCACTGAAACTTTCTTGCTCGAAAGTAAGCGATCTTTTATCTCACTTGCAACCCTCCTAACGCTCCTTGGGACTGTGTCATCTTGTATAAGTCTATCCAATGTATCTAAAATACTCTCAGGCACTTTTCTCGGCATCTCCACCACCCCAGAATGGTAACACTTTAATATTCTGCACGTAGCTTATGCACGTGAGTAATAAAAAAATTTCGGATGAAGCCGTTGTGGATGCTGCAATGCTGCTGCGAAAAGGTGCAAAAATGCTCTCTTATTTTTGCCCGGAATGCCATTTTCCCCTTTTTGAGGCAGAAGACAAAATATTTTGTCCCAATTGTGAAAAAGAAGTCATAATCGAGAAAGAAGAGAAAAAAGAAGTTGTTGAGAGAAAAATTGAGATTCCAAATAAAGATATTGCAAATTCAATCGAAAAAGCATTTTGTAGAATTTGCGATATGATAATAAGCTCAAATTCTGTAGAAGAGATAAAAATACTATCCGATTCTCTGGAAAAGGTTGCAAATGTGCTCGAAAAAATAAAGAAGCTATAATTATATTTTACTAATATTCATAAATTGAAACTTATCCGCAACACTTACAGAAAACCTTTTATCCTTAATCTACGCTTCTTTTTTGATGATATTGGTTGGAGAGGGGGAAGATCAAGAACCGCCAGATGAATTTCTAAAAAAAAGTGTCTCGGATACTGTTTTAAATTTGCTCGGGGATTATCGATATCTCACAAAGGGATATTACGTTTCTTTGCATGCTGAAGAAAACAATTGCATCGTTTTTCCATCTGTTAAAAATGCTCTCGATGTCTACAGGGCTCCAATATTTATGGAGAGGCTTAAAAAAGCTGGGATAGATATCCCAAACTTTAGAGTCCTTAAAAAACCTGAACCAAAGAGTTGCGTTCTCGTTCCACTAAACCCCTTCTCAAGAAACTCTGCAAAGCTTGTAAAAACAGAGAATCAGTATTTGAAGAGATTTAAAAGCCTCAGCATGGGATATCGCTACTCTGTTGTGAACGTTGAAGTTGAAGGGGACATTGGGGAATTTGAGATATATCTTGGAGAGGCGAAAAAAGAGGAGTTTGAAGATTTAGCTGAAAAGACCTTTGAGATCTTTGGCGTTCCCATCGGAAAAGTTCTTTTTGAAAAAGTTGATGATAAAATCAGACCATTTTATTTCATGCCCTTAACAACGGATGAGATAGACTTTGCTTTTCTTAAAGAGGTCATAAATGAGAATTGGATGCTTTGTAGAAACCTATAACCTCACTCAGAAACCAGAAGTTCAGGCTCTGCAGATCTTTGCTGAAAAAGCAAGAAACCTTGGATGCGACTTTGTTCTCCTTGGTAGAGAGATAATGGAAAAAATGGCTCTTTTTGACTCAGTCTTCATAAGAGCAACAACGGATCCACTTTTCACTGCCTACACAGTTTCAAGATTGGCAGAGGAGATGGGTAAAAAAGTAATTGATGACTCGGAAAGCATAAGGATTTGCTCGAATAAGGTTGCATTGTACTACAGGTTAAAGAAGCACGGAATTCCGATGCCCGAAACTCGGATTGTTTACAGTGTTGAGGAAGCAAAATACTGTGCGGAAGAACTTGGATATCCTGTAGTGGTTAAAAGTCCAAATTCAAGATTTTCCCTTTTTGTTGAAAAAGCAAACAATTTAGAAGAGCTATCAATGATCACGAAGAGATTCATGCGTAGAAGCAAAGCTGTGGTTTTACAGCAGTTTATACCAACCACCTTTGACTGGCGTATTGGAGTCTTAAACAATAAGGCAATTTACGCCTGCAAATACCTGATTCCAAAAGGAGGGTGGAGAGTCAGAGACTGTATTGGAAACAAAAAAATCTGGGGAGATGTCGTTGCAGTAAAAGTTGAGAATTTGCCAAAAAAGCTAAGGAGAATTGCAATTGATGCTGGCAAATCCATTGGAAACGGTTTATATGGAATTGACATAAAGGAGGTGAATGGTCTTTACTACGTGATCGAAGTAAATGATAACCCGACGATAATGCACGGTTACGAAGATGCTAAAAACCCCGAGATCTATGAGGAGATCATAAAAGCTCTTTTAAACTGATTTCAAACAATTTTTCTGTTTCAGGCTCCTCAATTTTTAATATTTCCTCAAGTTCATTCTTATCAAGATATTTTATTAATTCTATTATATTTTCAATAGCTATTTTAATATGGGTGGATAAGATTTCCTTTTTCTCCCTCAAAAAGCCTACAAGGGGGCAAAGCGTCTCCTTTTTGATGTATATTTCCAATTTGTCCCCTTTAATATCAAAAGTTATTGGCCCCGCGACGCATGTTTCTGGCTTTATATTGTGGATTTCGCACTTACCATTGCTAAAAAACACGCAATAACCGTTGGATTTTACTTTCAAGTGTTTATATTTACCAAATTCAATGCATTCAGCTTTAATTCCGTTTTGAAGCAGTATTTGCAGTCTTTTTTTCGATATTGGGGGTTTTGCTTCAAAGCAACATTTTCCCCCACACTTCGAACATATTTCAAAGAAGTCCATGATAGAAATGGAGTGGATAAATTTTAACTCTTTTCGTTTAAAGAAAAAAAGTTAATACTGCGGCGAAGTCTTAATTTATGCTCGTGAAACTCTCTCTCAAAGGTTTGAAATGCAGGGGATGCATGAGGGCTGTGAAAGTTTCGCTTGAAGAAAATGGTGCAATTGTTAGAGAAATTAGCTTAAAAGAAGTAGAGATAGAAATCCCGGAAAATGAAAGAGTTGAAAAGTTTGTTTTAGCAGTAGAAAAAGCTGGATATAGTGCGAAAATTGCTGAAATAATCCGCTGAATTAATATGAAAGCCGTGTTAATTCTTAGCGGTGGTGCGGATTCGTCAACTCTGTTGTATTATTTGCTAAACCAGCGCTATGAAGTGCACGCCTTAACTTTTATTTATGGACAGAGACATTCGAAAGAAGTTGACTTTGCAAACGTGATTTGTGCAAAAGCAAAGAAATTGGGGTTAATTGAGCACAAAATTGTGGATATAACTTCAATTCACAATTTAATAAGCATGGGGGCTATAACGGGTGGAGACGTTTTACCAGAAGGACATTACACTGAAGAGAGGCAAAAAATAACAATTGTGCCAAACAGAAACATGATTCTGCTATCAATTGCAACTGGTTATGCGATTAAAATCGGTGCAAAAGAAGTTTACTATGCAGCACACAAAAGTGATTTCATATACCCAGATTGCAGAAAAGAGTTCATAAAAGCACTCGACACTGCAATATATCTCGGAAACATTTGGACACCTGTAGAACTAAAAGCTCCTTTTGCTGAAATGAGTAAAGCTGAAATAATTGCCTTAGGTTTAAAACTCGGAGTGCCATACGAGCTTACATGGAGCTGCTATGCTGGCGGAGAGAGACCTTGCCTGAGATGTGGCGCCTGCATTGAAAGAATAGAAGCTTTTTTGTTGAACAACACAAAAGATCCTGCACTCAGTGATGAGGAATGGAAAATGGCTCTTGAGTTTTACAGAAAGTTCAAGTTCGAGTCAATAAAATAAATAAATTCTTAAAGAGCTAAAAAGGCTAATAACTTTTCCGACAACTTTTTATCTTTTACCCCATAAATATGCATGATGAGAGCCGTGATCATGGCAGGTGGTTACGCAACTCGCTTGTGGCCTATTACAAAGTCAAGGGCAAAGCCTTTGCTTCCAATTGGAAGTAAGAAGATCATAGACCTCGTTTACGAGAAAGTTGTCGATCTCGAGCTATCTGCAATCATTTCAACAAACAAAAGATTTGAAAACGATTTCAGGGAGTGGTCGAGAGGGAAGAGAGTTGAAATAATCACAGAAAACACAACAAGTGAAGAGGAGAAGCTTGGTGCAGTTAGAGCACTTGCAGAGATAGCAAAAGATATTAAGGATGACTTACTGATCATTGCAGGAGATAATGTTTTCTCCTTCTCGCTAAAAGAGACTTACAAGAGATTTATAGAGACAAAAAAACCTATTATTGCACTCTACGACGTTGGTGATTTTGAGCTTGCAAGGAGATATGGGGTTGCAGAGCTTAGCAATGGAAGAGTTGTAAAATTCTATGAAAAACCACAAAAACCACCCTCAACACTAATAGGAATCGGAGTCTATTTTCTACCAGAAGAAAGTGTTAAAATTCTTCTTGAATACGTTGAAAAAACAAGAAAGAGCGATAATCTTGGAGAATTCATAAGTTACCTTTGCGAAAGAGAGGAAGTATTTGGTGTCCACTTTACCGGAACTTGGTATGACGTTGGCAACGCTGATTCCTATATCGAAGCTTTCAAAAGCTATACAGACCACTACGTCGACAGATCTGCAGAGATTGATAAATCCGTGAAGGTAATCGAACCAGTTGTGATCGAAAAGGGAGCAAAGATAACGGGTAGGAGTATTATTGGCCCTTACGCCTTCATTGGCAGCGAGTGCAGAATTGAATCCTCAGACGTGAGTGAGAGCATAGTTTTCGAGAGGACGAGTCTTTCAAAAGTTAAGCTCTGGAGAAGTATTGTGGATGATAGATGCGAGATTAGAAACATCCAGCTTACGGCATCGATAATTGGCGGTAATGCCAAGATTCAGGGAGGATGAAAGCGCTAATACTCGACGGTTACGTTGATGAGCCTTCTTGTCTTGGAGTTCCACCATATATTTCCCCATACCCGAGATTCATCTACGGAGCACTGAAAAGGGCGAAAATAAAAGCAATATACACAACAATTGATTCCTTCAGAGAGAACAAAGCGCTAAAAGAAAAACTAAAAGACTTTGACTTTCTTTTCATTATTGCAGGAATTGCAGTTCCTGGAAACTACATTGGTGGAAAGCCTATAAGTAAAAAGGAGATTTTTTCTCTCAACTTGGCAAAAAGAAATATTCTCGTTGGCCCCATATATCTCGAACTGAACAAAAAAGAGATTGAGATGTTCGCAGATAGCTTCATAGAGGTAATCGAGTTTCCATTCGAAAAAGCTTTTTGCGAAAAACTTGAAATTCCATTTGATTTTGAAAAATATTTGCTCGGAGGTGCCGAGGTTGTTGGTCAGCATCCATGGTTTCCAAATGTTATCTGCGAGATTGAAACCTACAGAGGATGTTATTGGGCAAAGTGCTCCTTTTGCATTGAAAGATTTCAAAGCTTATCCTTTCGAAATCCAGAAAATGTTGTTGCCGAGCTCAGGGCACTTTACGAAGTGGGTGTTAGATACTTCCGTATTGGAAAGCAAACGGATTTCTTTTCATATTTGGCGGACTTTAAATTCGATGTTCCAAAACCGAACGCGGAGGCATTAAAGAACTTCCATCGCGCAATCTGGAATTCTTGCCCAAAAATAAAAACGCTCCACTTGGACAATGTGAATCCAAAGACAATTGTAGAGCATCGAGAAGAGGCAAAAGAGGTCATAAAGACAGTAGCGATTTATCAAACCCCCGGAAACGTTGCAGCTTTTGGCTTGGAAAGTGCAGATGAGAGAGTTATTAAAAAGAATGCTCTATGTGCTACTGCAGAAGAAGTGATGGAGGCAATTGAGCTCATCAATCGCTACGGAAAAGCTGTTGGCTATAATGGGCTACCGCTTTTTCTTCCGGGAATAAACTTTGTTATCGGTCTCAAAGGGGAGACAAAAGAAACGTTTGAAAAGAACTTTGAGTTTCTTAAAGAAGTTATGGAAAGGGGGCTTTTGCTAAGAAGAATAAACATAAGACAGGTGAAGATATTCCCGGGAACGCCAATGGAGAAGGAGGGTTATAAAAAGGTAATGAAGCACAAACGCTATTTCTACGCTTTTAAAAATAGAGTTAGGGAAGAAATAGATGCCAAGATGCTAAGAAAAATTCTGCCAAGAGAGAGAAAAATATCGGATCTTCACGTTGAAATAGAAGGCAAGATAAGCTTTGCAAGACAGATTGCAACATATCCCATTCTTGTAGGATTAATTGGGGAATACAAAAAAGATTCATTTGTTGATGCGAGGGTTATAGACTATGGTTACAGGAGTATTACTGCAGTGGAAACACCACTGAATGTTAACAGAGCTAAGCTCGAGCAATTAGAGGCTCTTGTTGGAGCGAAAGCTGCTGAGATCGCAAAAAATAGGCCATTCAGAGAAATTGAGGAGCTGAAGAAATTGGTTCCCGAAGCTGAATTGTTTTTCACATTGGAATAATAAGTGCCAAAAAGCTCATCATGTCCAAAATACCATTAAAACATAAATAAAAAATATTGCAAATCGAAAAAGCTATAAACGGGGAGAGGAAGGAAAATGAAGGTGATCAAATGAACCTCTTTGACAGTATTTTAAGCTCTGTGAGCATATTTAAAAATAGGGATGTCTTACGGCATAGTTATACTCCAGAAAGCCTCCCTCACAGAGAGGAACAGATAAAACAACTTGTAGAGCTTCTTTCTCCTTTGTTAAGAGGAGGGACGCCATCAAACATCTTTATCTATGGAAAAAGTGGAACCGGAAAAACAGCTACTGTAAAACTTGTGATGAAAAATCTTGAAGAGGTTAGCAGAAAGGTGGGCACAAATGTTGTTGTGCAGTATCTGAATTGCGAAATAATAGATACTGCCTATCGTGTTTTAGCAACTATTGCGAGGAAACTTGGTAAAAATGTTCCCATGACTGGTTGGCCGACAGATCAAGTGTATGAAGAAGTGAAGAATGCGATAGAAAAGAAGGAGGCTAAAATGGTTATTGTGCTTGATGAAATAGATAAACTCGTGAAAAGAGCTGAAGAGGCGCTTTACAGCCTAACAAGAATAAATGCAGAGCTTTCAAATGCAAGAGTTTGCTTGATAGGAATTTCAAACAATCTAAAGTTCAAGAGTTTTCTTGATGCGAGAATTCTAAGCTCTCTGAGTGAAGAAGAACTCGTTTTCCCCCCTTACAATGCTGAACAACTCGAAGATATTCTAAAACAAAGAGCTAAGCTCGCTTTTAATGAGGGTGTGCTTGAAGACGGTGTTATCCAGCTTTGTGCCGCGATTGCAGCTCAAGAACACGGGGATGCAAGAAAAGCTTTGGACCTGCTTAGAGTAAGTGCAGAAATTGCTGAAAGAGAAAGGGAGAGCAAAATAAGAATAAAACACGTTAGAAAAGCCGTAAAAAAGATTGAAACTGATTATATGCTCGAAACAGTTCGAACTTTGCCCTTACACACAAAAATTTTACTTTACAGCATGGCTATCCTCGCAGAAGACATGGAAAAATTTACGACTGGTGAAGTTTACTGCGTTTACAAAAAACTCTGCACAAAAGCTTGTTTAGAAGCTTTAACTCAGCGAAGAGTTAGCGATTTACTTTCAGAACTCGACTCACTGGGTGTGATAAATTCCATAGTTGTTTCAAAAGGCAGATATGGGAGAACGAGAGAGATAAAGATCGATTCAGACATTGAAGCGTTGAAAAAAGCACTTGAAGAAGATTACAGACTGCAAGAATTGAAAAAATATGAGGAAGAGACAAAAAAAATTGTGAAACTTGGTATTTTTGAAACCTAAGGTTTCACTATTCTATTTCTTAGGATACCAATGGACTCTATTTCAAGCTCAACTACATCGCCTGGTTTCAGGAATTTTCCAAGATGGAGTCCACAGCCCTTTCCAGGGGTTCCAGAGAGCAAAAATGTGCCCGGATAGAGAGTTTGTTCTTTTGAGAGATGTGCAACCAAATCAGGGATTTTCCAATACATGTCTCTCGTGTTCGCCTCAGAGTAAGTTTCGCCGTTAACTCTTGCCAGCATCCTAAGATTATGGGGATCGCTAATTTCATCTTTTGTAACGATCCATGGCCCCATTGGTGTTGCAGTATCAAAATCCTTACTCTTCAGCGGCCCCAGAGGCATTGCTCTAAGTTCCAGATATTCCGTGTCCCTCGCGCTGATGTCGTTTGCTATTGTATATCCAAGAATGTATTCCATTGCATCCTCTTTCGGAATGTTTTTACCTTTTTTTCCTATGCAAATCGCAAATTCAAGCTCGTAGTCCAGGAGTTGTGAATAACTTGGCCAGATAACGTCTTCTTCGTGCCCAATGACTGAAAAGGGGTTCATCTTATAGCCAACTGGGATTTGATACCACTCATCTGGAACTTTGAGACCAAGTTTTGAGAATGATGTAGCCACGTGTTCCTCAAAAGTAGAAAAATCAACCATAAACCTCGGAACAGGAATTGGAGCCTTTAGCTTTACTTTAGTTAAATCATAAACAACTCTTTTCCCTGAAATCCTGATTTCTCTTCCATTCTCAATTTTTTTAAGCACGAAATCTCGAGCTTTCCCAGCCTCCTCCATCGCCTTGTTACCCCGATCAAGGAAATCAATCATATTTGAAGGTATTATAGCACTTGCAACCTTTATAGGCCTTGATTCGCCATGAACTTCACGAAGATAAGCTGCGTAGGCAAGAGTTAAGTCCAAGATTTTGTTACCTTCAACTAAGCCTATTCTTTCCTCTCCCAAAATTTCAAATGTTGCGAGCTTCATCTTCGACCTCTCATTAGCCTTACAACCTCAAATATATCGATTTCAGAGTTACTTAGCTCTGCATAAGCCCGGGCTAAATTTGCAACTATTCTCTCAGATTCGTTCCATTTTTTGAACTTTCCAAGCTCCACGTCGTCGATTATCTCGCGCAGAGTCATACCTTTCTCAAATCTGAGCTTCGCTTCACTGTATACGAATCTAAGATATTCGAGTGCTTCCTCAACCTCTTTCTTTGTTGCAACTTCTCCATGCCCCGGCACGTATATGTCTGCATCAAGTCTGAGGAGTTCCTCGAGCGCTCTTATGTTTCCCAAAACGCTCCCCATCAGGACAAAAGGTGTGCATGGCTTTGAAAATAACAGATCTCCACAAAAGATTGTTTTCTTTTCAGGAATGTAAACATAGATGTCCCCACTTGTGTGTGCGATTCCCGGATGGATAAGATGGATTTCGAGATTGTCTACGTAAATCTTCGCCTCCCTTGAGAAAGTCAGGTTTTGTGGAGTTGTCTTTGCACCGCTAAAATCGAACTCAGGAAAAAAATTTTTTATGATTTCAGGATTCGCCATTATTGTGTCCTTTCTGCAGTTCTCATGGCAAATTGAGACCGCTTTAAACATATAGTTTGTCCAAACGTGATCTCCATGACCATGAGTGTTGACGAGCAGCTTCACAGGAGCTCTGAGAACTTCGTTGAACTTTTCAATCATCGTCCTCGCTCTTTTCTCATTTGCAACGGTGTCGATAACAATCGAAAAATCTCTCCCCGCGATAAGACCCGTGTTGTTCACGAACCATTCTCCTCTATGCTGGATGTAAGCGAAAATCCCTTCAGAGATTTCTTCAAGTTTTGAGTCCATGAATGAATAAGGTTGGTAAAATTTTTTTGCGTTTCGGTCTAAAAAACTAAAGGCTTAGAAGTTTATCAAACTCTTTAACAATGATTCCACTTTTGTATCCCTCCGGATTCAAAAAAACATCGCTGAATCCATTCCTTAACAAGTATTCCCTTATCTTTTCCCTCTTAGCCAAGATTTTCGGAATTTCATTAGGTTCAACTTCAATAACTGCAAAACCATTGATATTTCTAACTCGAAGGTTTTCAACATTTGCAATCTCTATCACAAAATTCTCTGCTTTATCTACAGCTTTTAACATTTCCGGCCTGATTTTAATCCCAAACGGAATTCTTGAGGCAAGACAAGCCATTGAGGGAGCGCTGTAAAATGAAAAGCCCATTAGCTTTGCAATCTTCCTTATCTCTTCCTTTGTAATTCCAAAATCTACCCAAGGACTGAAAACCATGTCGCATTCAATGATTGCCTTGTATCCTGGTCTATGTCCATTAAGATCGCTCACATTTGTGCCTTCAAAAACAACTTCGTAACCCTCTGAAATCGCAAATTTTGTAAGTGCAGTGAGAATGAACTTCTTGCAATAATAGCACCGCATTTCTGAGTTCTCCACAAAACCTTTTTCATTAAAAATGTTTAGCTCCAGAAATCTGTGCTTTACTCCGATTTCCTTTGCAATCCTTAAAGCTTTTTCAATCTCTCTGCTTGGAGTCTTTTCAGATTTGACTGTTACTGCCAAGGTATTGCTAATTACATCCCTGCACACCGCTGCAAGTGTTGAACTATCAACTCCTCCGCTAAAAGCTACAACCGCGCTGCTGAAATTAGATAAAAACTCCTTCATTTTTTCAAGCTTTTTTTGTAGCTCCATGCTACTCAACTTCGATTTTCTTTATTTCCTTTTTCTCCTTCTTTTCCATCTCCTCAATCTTATCTATCTGCGCATCTATTAGACTTCGTAACGCAATTAGGAATTCCTTGTAAGCCTTCAGCGCGTGTTCTGTAAACTCCGGAGGAAAAAGATCCTCAAAACTCGGGATACTAATCTTAACTTCCCTCGGCATACTATCACCTGAACTTAACTTGAATTTCGTTGTTATTAAAGCTTGCTCCAACCGTTTCTCTCATTGCAAGAACTTGAGGGAGGAAAATAGTTCTTTTCCACTGCCCTGCAACAATCAAAAGCTCCTCCCCTCTGCGATAAATTTCAAGATCCTCTTTTGCTATGAAGGGAGCTTTTATCTTCAACAGAAACAATTCCCCTTCTTTCTCAATCTTCATCGGCCTCTCTGAAATTAATCTCTTCGTTGGATCAAAATCAAAAATTTTTTCTGCGAGCTCGTAAAGATTTTTACCAAGGATCTCTGAGCGCTGAAATGGAATTGTTAAAATCGGAACTGGAAAGGATTCGCGAATCTCTTTCATGTATCTATCTTGCATTTTTATCCAGTCCACAAAGAATTCTCCCGCATTTGGCGGAAAAACCTTGTTCACTATTACGCAATCAACTGTATAGCCAAAAAGATTCAGATAGGTAAATGCTCTCTCCGACTCCTTTATCACCATTTTCTCAGGGTTCATCACGATTCTTACAACAGCTTCCTCGCTTTCAAGTAAGTCTTTTACCCTACTAATCCTAATATACATCTCCTGAATCTTTTCCATTATCTCCTCGTTTGGGAGCGGAATCTTTATCAGCGGCTCGGCGATTGGTTTCACTATTTTAATGAGTCTCTTCTCAATTCCAAAGAATCGATTCATATACCATCTTGCAACCTCTGGAACGCTCAAAAGCCTAAGTGTCTCCCCTGTGGGTGCGCAGTCGAGAATAATAACGTCAAAGCTTCTCCTTTCATAGTATTCGAGCAAGTTCAAAAGGCTTGCAAGTTCATCAAAACCTGGAAGAATTGCGAGTTCTTCCGCAATTACATCCTCGATTCCCTGGGATTTAAAAAAGAGTAAAAGATAGTCCTTAATGATTTCCCAGTGCTTTTTTAACTCATGTTCAACATTCACTTCCATTCCATAGAGCTTTTCGGAAACTTTTGTCGGTTCAGCACCGAGCTGAAACTGAAAGGAATCTGAAAGGCTGTGCGCAGGATCTGTTGAGATTATGAGCGTTTTATAGCCAAAGTTCGACGACTTTATCGCGGTCATCGCAGCTATAGTCGTTTTACCTACTCCTCCTTTTCCTGTGAAAAGAATTATGCTCATAGACAAAATCTCTTAGCTTCGAGTTAAATTCTTGTCTCAAAAACAATGACAATTAAAAGTATAAAATAAATTTATTAATCTTTCTGTTTCTTCTTCCTTATCACTTCTTCGAGCTTCTTTTCCAATGGTTCCTGATGCGTGTAAGGACAAATCAAATAATGCTCCACAGCCTTTGCGATTGCATCCTTTGTTGCGGTTTCACCGGTTTTCTTTTTCAATTCCTCAAGCACATTCTCGGGTAACACAGTTTGCGCGTGAACTATTTTTGTCATTCACACCACCTATCATAATAATCAACACCACTATATTTAAACTTTTCTCATTATTATCATTTGTGGGGATTAAAAAATTAATGCATAAAGAAATTAAAAAGATTTCGCTTAGTATGGGATCTTGTTTTACCTTCCCAGCAAGATAGAAATACATAAACAAATTTA